>JADFPV010000010.1 GCA_022562155.1 Chloroflexota bacterium | reverse complement strand
GCGGAACATACGCGAGGCGTATCCCGGCGCGGACTGGATGCCGGTGCCGACGATACTCACCTTGCCCAGCTCGTCGTCGGCGACGACGTCCGTCGCGCCGACGGTCTTCGCCAGCTCCTCTACGATTGGTGTCGCAGCAGCCAGGTCCTTGGCGTCCAGCGTGAACGTCAGGTCGGTCAGCCGCTCCACGCTGGCGTTCTGGACGATCGTGTCGACCGAGATGTGGCGCTCCGCCAGCGGCTCGAAGATGCTCGCCGCGATGCCCGGCCGGTCCGGCACGCCGCGCAGCGTGACTTTGGCGATTCGCGGTTCGTGGGCGATGCCGCGCACTTTGTTGAACTGCTCCATGCTGACGCCTCCGTGGATAAGCGTTCCTGGCTCCTCGCTGAAGCTGGACGCGATGACGATCGGCACGCCATAGACCATGCCCAGCTCGGCGGCGCGTGGGTGCAGCACCCGCGCGCCCGTCGACGAGAACTCCAGCATCTCTTCGTAGGTGATGTCGCGCAGCTTGCGCGCGTTCGGCTCGATGCGCGGATCGGCGGAGTAGACCCCGTCCACGTCCGTGTAGATCTCGCACCGCTCCGCCTTCAGCGCGGCAGCGAGCGCGACCGGCGTGATATCGGACGCGCCGCGGCCCAGCGTCGTCACCTCCAGCTCCTCGCTGATGCCCTGGAAGCCGGCGACGATGACGACGCGCCCCCGCTCCAGCTCCCGTTCGATGCGCGCCGGCTCGACTTCGAGGATGCGCGCCCGGCCGTGGGCGGTGTCCGTCCGCAGGCCGGCCTGGGCGCCGGTGAGGCTGACCGCTTCGATATCGAGCGAGTGCAGCGCCATCGCCACCAGCGTTTTCGTCACCATCTCGCCGGTCGAGAGCAGCACGTCCAGCTCGCGCGCCTCCGGGTGCTCGCTCACCTGCGATGCCAGCTCCAGCAGCCGGTCGGTCGTATCGCCCATCGCCGAGACGACGACGACGAGCTTATCGCCCGCCCGGTGCCGCGCCGCGATGCGCTGCGCCACGCTCTGGATGCGCTCGGCGTCAGCGACGGACGTGCCGCCGTACTTCTGGACGATCAGGGCCATGAGACAGGCTGCTCCTTACGTGCCCCACTCTATCGCATCGGCGTTTCGCGGAGAAATGAGATGCGGACGGGACGCACTCATCAAGCGATACGAGGCGATCTCGATAGTGGTAGGATAGTGCTGCTATGGAACCGCGCATCCAGTACGCGGTCCGCATCCTGCGAAGAAGGCGTTAGGCGATGGAGCAGCAAGTAGAATACTGCACTACTTCTGATGGCGTCCGGATCGCATACGCATCCGTAGGCGAAGGTTGCCCTCTGATCGTAGTACCTGGCTGGCTGACCCACCTCCATTACACATGGGAGGAGGCCGCGCAGGCGTTCTGGAAGCAGCTCGCGAGACAGCGCCGCGTGGTGCGGTACGACGGGCGCGGGATGGGCCTGAGCCAACGAGATCCTGCAGATTACTCCCTTGACGCCAGGATAAAGGATCTCGAAGCTGTGATAGATGTGCTCGGTTCAGAGAGCGTCGAACTTCTCGGCATGTCGGAAGGAGGACCCACTGCTATCGCCTTTGCTGTTCGGAACCCAGACAGGGTACAGAAGCTCATCCTGTACGGAACGTATCCTCGGTTTCCTGTGAGAAGCGAAGATGTGCAGGCGCTCTTGCCTCTGATCCGGAGACGGTGGGGCATGGGGTCGGCAGCATTGACGGCAGTCTTCATTCCGAAGAGCGACCCGGAACAAGCGGCTGAATTCACACGTCTGCAGCGAATGGCAATGACGGGTGAGGTGGCGGCGAGGACGTTGGAAGAGAACATGAAGACCGACGTTACGCAGCTCCTTCCAAAGGTCACTATCCCGACGCTAGTTGTCCACCGTCGGCATGATAGGGTTCACCCGGTGCGGGTCGCTCAGGAGATGGCAGCTGCGATCCCTAACGCCCAATTGAACGTGCTAGAGGGTGAGGCGTACCCGCCTTGGATGGAGGACAGTCATTCGGTCTTAGCATCTGTCGCTCGCTTCTTGGGATTACCGGAGTTGGATGAGGAGGCCGAACAAGAAGCAGCACGTCTTGGAGGATTGGCCACCACTCTCTCCTCCGGCACCGCCATCATCCTCTTCCTCGACATCGCCGCCTCCACGGCGCTGACGACGAAGCTTGGCGACGCGGCCTATCGAGAGCGGGAGCGGGAGTTGGATGCCTCGCTGAGGGCTGCGATTACGGAGGCGGCCGGCACGCCCGTCGAGGGCAAGGTGCTGGGCGACGGCGTCATGGCCGTATTCACGTCGGCGCGCAATGCCATCGACGCAGCGCAGCGTTGCCGCGACCTCGGCAACGAGGCGGGCCTGCCGCTCCACCTCGGCATCCACGCCGGCGACGTGGTGCGAGAAGGGAACAACGTCCACGGCGGTGCCGTGCAAGTGGCGGCGCGCGTGCAGAGCGCTGCCGCGCCCGGCGAGGTTCTGGTGTCGGCCACGGTGCGCGATCTGGCCCGCACGTCGGCGGGCGTCGTATTCGAGGACCGGGGCGAACACGACCTGAAGGGCATCCCGGAGCCGCAACGGCTCTTCGCGGTGCGGGAGCAAGACTAATGGAGCAGGAGATTCGCTTCTGTACTAGTGCTGACGGAACCAGGCTGGCCTACGGCATCTACTGCGATGGCGACGGCCTGCCCGTCGTGCGGGTCAGCTCCTGGCTCGTTACCGAAGAGCTGAACTGGGACGAGCATGGCTTCCGCGGGATTTCCGAGAACCTTGGCCCGGGACGCTGCCTCTACTCGTTCGACCGTAGAGGGATCGGTGCCTCACAGCGGGAGGTCGAAGACGTATCGCTGGACAACCAGGTCGCAGACCTGACGGCCATCGTCAACGATGCAGGTCTGAAGCGCTTCGACCTGGCGGGCTGGCTGGATGGCTGTGCCGTCTCGGTCGCGTACGCCGCTCGTTATCCCGAGCGAGTCGAGAAGCTCGCGCTGCAGATGCCGATGATGCGGGGCGACGATTCGTGGCGACTAGAGAACGTCCGCAGTCTGATCGAACTGACTGAGACGAACTGGCCGCTTGCTAGGCGGACGATCTCCGACATCTACCACCCGTACGCGACAGCGGAGAACCGCCGCGCACTCAAGAATGCGATCGAGCTGGGTCTCTCCGCGAACGTCGCGGCGAAGTACTTGCAATTCACCTCGAACTATGATGTTAGCCCAGACCTGCCGAACATCCAGGTCCCGACGCTCGTCATCGCCCTGCGTGCCCAGGGCCCGCGTAGCGTGGCGGCGACCAGCGCAGTCGCGTCGCAGATACCGGACGCCCAACTCGTAACCAGGGACACGGTGCGGGAGCTCGTTGGCGACGACCCAGCAGGCGGCGATCTGAAAGCGGTTGCACCGACCGTCACGGAAATCATGCGCGAGTTCTTTGAGCAAGGACGCGCCAGGCCTACGGCGAAAGCCTCCGGCATGACCGCCATCCTCTTCCTCGACATCGCGGACTCCACGGCGCTCACGACAAAGCTTGGGGACGCCGCCTACCGCGAGCGGGAGCGGGAGCTGGACGGCAAGTTGCGAGCCGCGATCACGGACGCCGGCGGTACGCCGATCGAGGGGAAGGTGCTGGGCGATGGCGTGATGGCCGTGTTCACGTCGGCCCGCCAGGCGATCGAGGCTGCGCAGCGCTGCCGCGACCTGGGAAACGAAGCCGGCCTGCCGCTCCACCTCGGTATCCACGCTGGCGACGTCGTGCGCGAAGGGAACAACGTCCACGGCGGCGCGGTGCAGGTTGCGGCGCGGGTACAAGGCGTCGCTGAACCAGGGGAGATCCTGGTGTCGGCTACCGTGCGCGACCTGGCGCGAACGTCGGCGGGTGTGCAGTTCGAGGACCGCGGCGAGCACGAACTGAAGGGCATCCCGGAGCCGCAGCGGCTGTTCGCGGTGCGCGACAGCGACTAGGCCGTTGCCTGCAGGGCCGCACCTTCCGTCAGAAGGTGTCTGATAAGGGCGGACTCATCGACCTGGTAGTGGTTTTGCCGTCCCTCACGCTGTTTGGTCAGCAGTCCGGCTCCTTCGAGTTGGCGAAGCTGCTCCCAAACGGCGCGTTCCGTCTGGCCGCAGCGACGGGCGAGATCGCGCATGGTGGCGGCTGGGTCTCGCGTTACAGCCGCAAGAACCCGGGCGGCGTTCGTCAAGATCCGCACCTCGCCGGCAGGCTCGCGAACGCCTTGAACGTCGTGTTCGAGACGAACCCGCTCGACCTCCAATTCTTCTTGTTGGATGGCGGCTTGCACTAATTCTTCGACTATCATGACACCCCTCCTTAGCTTGCTCACTGACATCCTAGTCCGGTAGGCAGGAACCCTCTATGAAGGGCTTCACACATTAGGCGGTAGGCTCGGAGGCTTCGGGATGACGCGACAGGCTGAAGCCCATACGGGCTGGCCTGTCCCACGCAGAGAGCGGTGCCGGGCTACGGTTGGATGATTGTCGCGCCTTCCGTGCTTGGCTCCGTGATCATCGTTCGGCCGCTATAGCCGCGCGCGACCGCCGCCTGCTGCATAAGGCGTGCGACGCGCTCGACGTCATCAGTCGCAAAGGCGGCGATCGTCGAACCCGCGCCCGAGAGATACCCACCGTGCGCGCCCGCGTCCTTGGCCGCGTCGATGATGTCGTAGAGGGCAGGGAACTGCTCGGAGCGGGCGCTCTGGTGGAGGCGGTCCTGCGTCGACGCGTCCAGCAGCTCCCAGCGCCCCTGCTCAAGCGCCGCTACCAGCATGGCGGCCCGGCCGACATTGAAGATCGCGTCTTCACGTTTCAACCGTTGTGGCAGGCGAGCGCGGCTCTCTCTTGTCAACATCTCCAGGTCTGGGATGAAGAGGACGATCTTCAGGTCTTCGGCCAGCGGCACGGCGAGCCGAAGCCAGTCTCCGGCGTCCCGAATGACGATCTGCATGCCGCCGAACAGCGCGGGCGCGATGTTATCGGCGTGACCTTCCAGCTGGGCGCCCACGTTGAGGAGTTGGTCGTCGGAGAGTGGCCGGTCCATCAGCACGTTCGCGGCCACGATGCCGGCAGCGCGGGCGGCCGCGCTGGCGCCGAGCCCGCGCGCGATTGGTATCGGCCGCTTCGAATTGGAGTCCTCCCATACGACGCGCAACTCGGCCGGTTCAGGCCGGCCCGCTTCCCGGTAGGCGGCGCGAGCGGCCGTCGTGATCATCGGGGCCAGCGAGTGATCGTTGCCGTCCGGCGGCTCGACCGTGACCGCGACCTCGGCCGTCACGGCGAGCGCAAGGCCCAGGCAGTCGAACCCGGAACCCAGGTTGGCGCTTGTCGCGGGGACTCTGACAGTAACCAATGCCTAGATCGAGACTCTCGCTCGTCCGATGCGGCAGCGCTCGGCGAGAAGGATCGCTTCGATGGTGTCGACCGTCTCATCAAGGCAGTCGCGCTTGTTGACCACCACGTAGTCGAATTTCGGCAGCTCCTTGAGTTCGCCGACGGCCGCTTTGAGTCGCTTCTGGAGAGTCGCCTCGTCATCTTGGCCGCGCGCTCGCAGCCGAGCTTCGATTTCATCGATGGAGGAGAGCATGAGGAAGATCAACACAGCGGCTGGGACGAGCCGCTTGATGGTCTCAGCGCCTTGGACGTCCACGCGCATGATGATGTTCTTGCCTTGATCGAGCGCCTCCTGGAGAGGCGCCTTCGGCACGCCGTAGTGATAGCCGTAGACCTCCGCGTGCTCCAGCAGGCCATTGCTTTTGAGGAGTTCGTCGAACTCCTCCTCGCTCAGGAACCTTAGCAACTCGTGGTCTTCCGGCCTCACTTCGCGCTTCGGGCGTGTGGTAGCCGTGACGGTGAAGTGGGCAGGGTAGCCGCGCTCCCGGAGACGAGCTAGCACGCTGTCCTTGCCCGCGCACGAGGGCCCGGAGATGACGACGAGCAACGGGCCGCCGTCAGGCCCAGCGGTGGAGGTTTCACTCAAGCTCTTCGGCTCCGTGGACATGCGACCGCACACGGCCCTCGACCGTCTCGGGCGTGATCGCGGCCAGGACGACCGAGCCGCCCTGCATGAAGATCACGGCCTTCGTGCGGCGTCCGCTTGTCATGTCCAACGTTATACCTTTCGTGCGCCCTTCGTGGATCAGGCGCTTGATGGGCGCCGACGCCGGCGATGCGACCCCAATCAAATGGTTGGCCGAAATGTAGTTGCCGAAACCTATGTGAATCAATTCCGTGGACATCCTAAGCCTCCTTGGCCGTCCATCAGCCAGCTGCCAGCTTGCCCAACTCCTCCCAGAAGCCGGGATATGAGATTGCTACGGAGTCTTCATCCTCGATTTCCGTCTCTCCGTCGGCGAGCAGGCCGGCGACGGCGAGCGACATCGTGAGTCGATGATCTCCGGCGCCAGTGACGGGCGCCCCTCGGAGCGCTTGGCCTCCTTCGATGATGAAGCCGTCAGCCTGCTCTTCTATTGCGACGCCTAGCTTTTTCATCTGAGATACCAGCGCCGATATGCGGTCCGACTCCTTTACGCGCAGCTCCTCGGCGTCCCTCACGACGGTGCGTCCTTCGGCGAACGCCGCCGCGACAGCGAGCGCCGGCATCTCGTCCATGGCGCGCAGGACCAACTCCCCACCGACCTCGATTCCCCGCAACTGCGAACTCTTGATATGGATGTCGGCCACCGGCTCCCCGCCAACTATCCGTTCTTCGCCGATGTCGATTTGGGCACCCATCTCAGAGAGAATGTCCAGCAGGCCCGTGCGCGTCGGATTAACTCCGACCTTCGGGAGGTCGATCTCCGCGTCAGGGTGTGCCGCTGCCGCGACGAGCCAGAACGCGGCGGTGCTAAGGTCGCCGGGTACTTCGAGGTCGAGCGGCGCCAGCCGGTCCGGCGGTTGGAGCTTTACGCCGGGGCCTTCTCGCTTGAGGTCGGCGCCCATCGTCCTTAGCAGGCGCTCCGTGTGGTCGCGCGTCGCCAGCGGTTCCTCGACGATCGTCTCGCCCTCCGCGAAGAGGCCTGCCAGCAGGACTGCCGACTTCACCTGCGCGCTCGCGACGGGCAGCCGGTAGCGGATGCCGTGCAGCGCTCCGCCATCGATAGTGAGCGGGAGGAGCGTGTCGTCTTCGCGGGCGGTTAGCTTGGCTCCCATCTCGCGCAAGGGTTCGACGACGCGGCCGAAGGGGCGGGTGCGGAGCGAGGCGTCGCCGGTGATCACCGAGTGGAATGGCTGCCCGGCGAGGATGCCGGATAATAGCCGTCCCGTGGTGCCTGAATTTCGCACGTCGATCACGTCCGCAGGCTCTGTGAGGCCATGGAGGCCTACGCCGTCGATCTCCACTGTTGCCAAGCCCGGCGATTCTTCCGTCACGCGGCATTCCACGCCAAGCGCCCGGATCGCGTCAATCGTGGCGAAACAGTCGTCCGAGGCGAGGAAGCGGCGTATGTGCGTTCTGCCTTCGGCGAGCGCGCCCAGCAGGGCAGTGCGATGCGAGATCGACTTGTCGCCGGGCACCCGAATCGTACCTCGCAGCTTCGACGGGGCGCTAATGGTTCTCGACACTACCTTTTCTCGAGATCATCCAGCTCGCCGGAGGCGCGCTTCTCCATAAGCTCCTGAACTTCCTTGGTGCGCCGCACGACGTACTCGCCGACCATGAACGACATCATCCGCTCGCCGGCGCTCATCGGGTCGGTGGGCTGTTCCGGGACAGGCTTGGGTGGCGGGGCCACCATGAAGG
The DNA here is from genome assembly GCA_022562155.1 of Chloroflexota bacterium. GTDB lineage: Bacteria > Chloroflexota > Dehalococcoidia > DSTF01 > RBG-16-68-14 > SZUA-185. Next base: position 40,851 of record JADFPV010000010.1, on the reverse strand, counting down.
CGTCGCGGGCCGTTTGGACGGTCGCGAACCGCTCGATCAGCTCCTCCTGTGTTTCGCTGGAATCGATGATGTCGCGGAGACCATGGAGCTCCTCCATGTAGCGGTCGAGCCAGTGGACGAGGTTTTTGCGGTTCGTGAGCGAGATGTCGTGGCTCATGCTGGGGTTGGAGGACGCGAGGCGCGTGATGTCACGGAAGCCTGGTCCCGCGACGGCGGCCAACTCAGGCCAAGCCTGACTGCGGCTTGCCACAGAGAACAGCGCAGTTGAGAGCATGAGAGGCAAGTGGCTGACGGCCGCGAGATAGCTGTCGTGTTCCTCAGCATCGATCAACGTTGGGACGGCACCCGTCAGCGAGACAAAATTCTCCACCGTGTTGATGGCTGCCTCACTGGCACTGATTGCCGGAACGATCGCCCATGGCTGTCCTTCGAACAACGCTGCGTCGGCGGCATCTATGCCGGACGTCTCCTTGCCGGCGATCGGATGGCCGCCGATGAAGCTGACGTCGTCAGGCAACAGCTCCCCGGCCCAGCGCATGATGTCCGCTTTGGTGCTCGCCGTGTCCGTGACGACGGCGCCCCCGGCCAATGCGGGAGCGATCGCCTCGAACGTAGCCTTCACTTGCAATATGGGCGTCGCGATGATGACGAGCGCCGCGCCCTCGGCCGCCTGCGCCGGGCGCTTGGCTTCCTTGTCGATCGCGCCCAGCTTGCGAGCGCGCCCATTGACGCCAAACTCCACATCATGGCCGAAGATCTCCAGGTCTGGTAGATTGGCTCGCTTCAGCGCGAGGCCGATCGACCCGCCGATGAGACCAAGACCGATGATGGCGACCTTAGGCATCAGAGTGCCTCGTCGGCTGAGCGCAGCGCCGCGAACTGCGCGTCGTCGTGGTCTTCCTCGCGGATGAGATGTACGACCTGTTCTGAAGAACCGGCCTGTTTCGCGAGCGCGGCGCCGAGTTCGGCATGGTTGCGACAACGATAGAGCGCCTCGCGCCAGTGGCTACTGTCGCCGGCGCGGGTGAGCCTGTCGAGCAGGCTAGGGGGTGCGGCATCTAGCATCACGAACGCGACGCGATGCCACAGAGCAATCTCGCCCTTGCCCGCATCGTGAAGAAGCGCAGCGACCAGTAGGTCCTGGTCGTCGTGGCCTTCGTCGCGGAGCTTGCGGTAAACGGCGAGACAGTGTTGCTGGTCTCGGGGCGTCATGGAGGAGAACAATTCGCGCTGGCCGTCGGTGAGAAGCTCGAATGCTTTTGCCCGCTCGGCTGCGTCTACGTGCGGGCGCACGGAGCCGAAGAACTGGCGGCCTCGATAAAGCGCTCGGTTCGCTAGATGCATGTCAGACTCCAGTCAGCCCGCCCGCGATGCCCTCGACCAGCGGGCGGACGACGCGACCGAAGAAATCGAGGCCAATGGCCGGGCCTAGGAAGAACAGTCCCAACAGAATTAGCATACCGTAACGCTCCATGCGGGCGATGGGGCGAGCCAGTTCGATCGGCAGGAGGCCGACCCAGACGCGGAAGCCATCGAGCGGCGCCAGAGGCATGAAATTGAAAATGGCAAGCGTACAGTTGATGAACACTCCCGCGCTTAGGAACAGCCCAAAGTAGTCGTTTGCGGACCAGGATTCGACGGCGAAGGCGTTGATCACGAACGGGTTGTGCCAGGGCGTGATGCCAAGCCTGATCGGCAGAGCCAGCACTGTGGCGACCGCCAGGTTCGAGAGGGGCCCTGCCGCGGCAACGATGGCCATGCCGGTGCGCGGCCCGTTCCTGAGGGCGTAGGCGTTCACGGGTACAGGTTTGCCCCAGCCGAAGCCGGCGAAGAAGAGCAGGAACGTCCCGAATGGATCCAGGTGCGCGAGCGGGTTCAGCGTGACTCGGCCCTGATTGCGAGCCGTCTGATCGCCGAGCTGGCTGGACGTGAAGGCGTGGCAGAACTCGTGGAAGGCGATGCCAAGCAAGAGAGCGGCAGTAACCGCTCCTGCGAACGCGAGGAAGAGGAAGAAATCGATATTGAAGAGGTCGACGTAGTATCTGAACAAGGCTCAACCGTTCGCAGTAGCTGTAGGGGAGTATAACACGGTGTCGTTCGATGACCATCAGCGTTCCCGCCCAGCCTGCGTTACCATGTTCTCACGATGGCAGAATCGCTCCTGGAACGGCTGAAGGCCGTCCCTCGTAAGCCCGGCGTCTACCTGTTCCGCAACGAAGAGGCGAAGGTGATCTACGTTGGGAAGGCGGCTGTACTGCGCACTCGCATGCGATCGTACTTCGGCGCGCCGCAGAGTATGGAGCACAAGACGCGCATCCTGCGCGAGGCGATCGCCGACTTCGAGTACATCGTTACCCGCACTGAGCAGGAAGCGCTTCATCTGGAGGCGACGCTGGTGAAGCGGCACCAGCCGTTCTACAACGTGCGGCTGAAGGACGACAAGCACTACCCGTATCTGAAGGTCGATCTGAACGACCCGTTCCCGCGCATCTACATTACGCGTCGCGTCGAACAAGATGGGGCTCGCTATTTCGGGCCGTACGCGTCGGCCAGCTCAATCCGGAAGACGCTCGATATCAGCAAGAAGCTCTTTCCGTGGCGCACCTGCACGATGACGATCACGGGGAAAGAGTCCCGACCCTGCCTGGAGTACTACATTCACCGATGCATTGCGCCGTGCACGGCCTACTGCACGCAGGAGGAGTACGCGGACGTGATCCGCCAAACGATCCTCTTCCTGGAGGGACGGACGGATGAGGTGGCACGGAACCTCAAGCAACAGATGAAGGAGGCCTCCGAGGCGCTCGAGTACGAACGCGCGAGCCACATCCGCGATCAGATCCGGGCGATCGAACGTGTGACCGAGAAGCAATCCGTCGCGTCGACGCGGCCGATGGACGCCGACATCTTCGGCCTCTCCCGAAAAGACACGGAGGCGGTCGTGCAGGTGCTGTTCGTGCGCGGCGTGAAGATGATCGGCACCGACAGCTTTACGCTCGCCGGGGCGACCGACGTCACAGACGGCGAAGTGCTAGGGAGTTTCCTCAAGCAGTTCTATGAGTCGGCGACGTACGTACCGCGCCGGCTGCTGCTGCCGTTCGAAGTGCCTGAGAAGGAGCTGTTGACAGATTGGCTCTCGGAGCGTCGCGGCGGGCCGGTCGAGCTGTTCGTGCCGCAACGCGGCGAAAAGGTGCGGCTGGTGCAGATGGCACAGGAGAATGCCAAAGAGGCGCAGGACCAGGCGCACGCGCGCTGGCTGGCCGACACAGGCAAGACGGAGGCCGCGCTGGACGAGCTGCAGGAGGAGCTGAACCTGCCGACGCTACCGCATCGCATCGAGTGTTACGACATCTCCAACACGCAGGGCACGAACTCGGTTGCGAGCATGGTGGTGTTCGTCGACGGCCGGCCGCGGACGCAGGAGTACCGCCGATTCAAGATCCGCACCGTAGAGGGCGCGGACGACTTCGCCTCGATGGCAGAGGTGCTGAAGCGTCGATTCAAGAAGGCGACTGCGCCGCCCGAACGGGGGGTGAAGGATGACAGCCCTGTAGGGGCGGATGGCCATCCGCCCGCCGTGCACGGCCAGCAGCCGCAAGATGCGAAGGCGAAGGCGTGGAAGACGCTGCCGGATCTGGTCATCGTCGACGGCGGCAAGGGCCAGCTCCACGCGGCGCTAGACGTCATGCGCGACCTCGGCGTCGAGCACGTGCCGGCGGCGGGGCTGGCGAAGCGCAACGAGGAGTTGTTCGTCAAGGACATGGAAGAGCCGATCGTGCTGCCGCGCACGTCGCAGGCGCTCTATCTGGTGCAGCGCGTGCGCGATGAGGCGCATCGCTTCGCGATCACGTACCACCGCAACCTGCGGCAGAAGCGCTCGGTGCAGTCGGCGCTGGATGCCGTGCCCGGCGTCGGCCCGAAGAAGAAGAAGGCGCTGCTGCGCAAGTTCGGCTCGGTGAAGGCTGTGCGTGAAGCGGACGTCGACGAGATCGCCGCGACCCTCGGCTTCACGAAGAAGCTGGCGTCGAAGGTGAAGGAGCTGGTGTGACCGAGTTTGGCAGCAAAGCCGCCAAGTACTATACTGCCGTGCAAATGGGTGGCAGTATTGAAGCTTTAGTACGGGACTTCAGCGAAGCGATCGAAAAACAGATTGCAACGACTCGCTTCAATGTTCTTATTCTAGGCCCGTCCATGAACGGTACCAATCCAGCTGCAGTTCTCAGAGAGCGCGTATACGAGGAAGCAAAGGTATTCGGCTCCGTAACTGGCGAGCTACGGGAGCTCGTGCGGACGTTCAGACAGAAAGCTGGAACTTCAAACCTTGTCGACTATGAGGAAGAGTTGGCCCTTCATGTTGACGCTATCGTTCTCATTCCGGCCAGCTCTGGTTCATTCGCGGAGCTGGGCCTATTCGCCCCAACCGAGGAGATATGCAAGAAGACGCTAGTTCTTCTAAGTAGCGAGTTTCGCAGGCATCAGTCGTTCGTCAACCTAGGGCCTAAGGTTGCCTATCAGCAGCGAGGAGCTACAGTCATTCACACAGATTACGCCAAAGTCGATTCGACCTGGGCTCGCGTACGGCGCTTTCTCGAGGTCAAGCGGAACAACAAGATTGCACGGGAGCGTAGAATTGGAACGGCTCGTGCGTGACAAAGGAGGAGAGACCGTGGAGAGGTCAGACGTACTTTCCGAGGAACAGCAGCGCGTTCTTCGTCAAGTAAAGGATGACTACCTGCTGCTGAGCATTGCGAATACGCTCCAGCCCGTGAACTTACAATTAGTGGTCAATGAGATCGGGAATGCTGAGGTCAAGGAGTCTCTGAAACAGGCTGCCGTAAGGCTGGCTGCCGACGGTCGTCTTGTGAAGCTCCGAGATGGCCGACTGATGGTTAGCGAAACCGGGAGAAGAATGTTCGGGCGCGGCCCACTGTTGCGTGAACGAGATGTCGAGCGAATGTATCAGCTAATAGACAGAAGCAAGGAGGGGTAGGTGAGAGCACGGGTTGGGCGATGATTCGTCGCCCTTAATGCAAGATACCCAATAGAAGGCGCCGCCCTGCGTCGCTGCTCTCCTTGGGCGGCCGCTCGAAGCTATCTCTAAACGATAGGATAAGAACCAGTGAAGAGCCTACCCCTCCTTGTATCCCTTCCAACTACGGTCTTGGCACTTCACCTATTGGCGAGAGAACTTGGATGGACGGAAGATCAGCGCGAACAGGCAAGAGCGTTTTACCAACGGGGCATGCCACCCCTTGTGGACACGCACACGCTGCCCTTCCTCTTCGGTGTTTCACCACGCTTGATCGCGGACATGCGAAGGAATCCTAGAGGATATTACCGGCGATTCCGGATCCGGAAGAAGGCGGGTGGACAGAGGAGCATCCTGGCACCTAGGCGCTTCATCAAGGTAATCCAAACTTGGATTTTGAGACACGTCCTGGAACATGCAGACATCCACGAATGTGCAACTGGCTTCAGGAAAGACACGAACATTTTCGACAATGCCGCTCCACATGTTGGCAACTCCAACTTGTTGGTTGTCGATATCAAGGACTTCTTCGGTTCGGTTGATCAATCTAGTGTGAGTGACTCCTTCAGAACGTTGACCAACGCACTTGATGCACCACTAACCTATCCGAGAGACGTAGCGGAGCAGCTTGCAGATCTTTGCACCGTCGATGGTTCGCTCCCGCAGGGCGCTCCAGGAAGTCCCGTGTTAGCCAATATTTCGATGAGAGGGGCGGACCAGGAGCTAGCGTCACTTGCGGAGTCCTGGGGCTGCGGTTATACGCGCTATGCAGACGACCTCGCCTTTAGTGGACCACTCACCTTCAGCGAAGAGCATGTGGCCGGGGTGGTCGCGATACTGGCCCGGCATGGCTTCGAACAGAACTCAAGGAAAACGAGAATCATCGGGATGGGTGGACGGCAGGTTATCGCTGGTGTTGTCGTGAATGCGGTAGCACAGCCGCCACGCTGGAAGCGCCGTCGCTGGCGCGCGATGTTCCATCGAGCGGCCACAGATCCGACGCGGGTAGTGGCCAAGGAAGCTTATTTGCAAGGTGTCGCGTCGTTCGTGAACCAGTACTCGCCTTCTCTCGCTACGGAGTACCATTCGATAGTCCAGGGGCTTCAGTAGAAGCCGACTGTTCTGCTGACGCGCCTCTGGTAGGCTGGCCAGTATGACTGACCGCGCCATCTCCGTCTCTAACCTTTGGAAGTCCTACGGCCCGGTTGAAGCGGTGTGCGGCATCGACCTGCATGTGGACGCGGGCGAGGTGTTCGCGCTGCTGGGGCCGAACGGGGCCGGAAAGACCACGACGGTCGAGATCTTAGAGGGACATCGCAAGCGGACGTCCGGCGAGGTGTCGGTGCTGGGCCACGACCCGGCGCGGAACGATCGCGACTTCAAGGACCGCATCGGCATCGTGCTGCAGGAGACGGGCGTCGAGCGCTACCTGACCGTCGAGGAGGCGATCGACCTCTTCCGCGGTTACTACCCTCACCCACGGCCGCGCGACGAGATTATCGAACTGGTGGGGCTGGAGGAGAAGCGCACGAGCCTGGTGCGCAGGCTCTCGAGCGGACAGCAGCGCCGCCTCGACGTCGCGATCGGGCTGGCAGGCGACCCCGACCTGCTGTTCCTGGATGAACCGACGACGGGCTTCGACCCGGCGGCGCGCCGCAACGCCTGGGAGATGATCAAGAACCTGAACGCCGCCGGTAAGACTGTGTTCCTGACAACGCACTACATGGAGGAGGCCCAGTACCTGGCCGACCGCGTCGCGATCATTGCGAAAGGGAAGATCGTCGCGGAGGGCGCGCCCATCGATCTGATCGGGCGGGAGGCGAAGACGACGGTCTCGTTCGCCGACCCCGGCGTGGCGCATCCGTACCGCGACGTCGCGGTCGTCAACAATGGCAGGGTCGTCATCGAGACGACCGAGCCGACGAAGCTGCTGCACGAACTGACGGGCTGGGCGTCCGAGCAATCGCTTGAACTGGAGGGGCTGACGGTTGCGCCACTGTCGCTGGAGGACGTCTACCTCAAGTTGACGGGCGAGGCGGAGGCCCGCGCGGGTGGACTAGAGAAAGAAGAGATTGCGGAGTGAACGACCTCCAGCTCGCGTTACGGCAGGTTGCCTACGAGAACCGGACGTTCTGGCGTAACCCGCCTGCCGTCTTCTTCACGGTCGCGCTGCCGCTGACGTTCCTGGTGATCTTCAACCTGCTCTTCGGCGACAATCAGATCGACCGCGGTTTTGCTGAGGAGGTCAGCGGCGCGACGTTCTATGTTCCGGGCATCGCGGCCCTCGCGGTGATCAGCGCGGCATACACGAACATCGCGATGATGGTGTCGATCGCGAGAGACAACGGACTGCTCAAGCGCACGCGAGGGACGCCGCTACCGCCGTGGGCGTTCCTCTTCGGGAAGATCGTGCACGCGACGCTCGTCGCCGTCCTGCTGGTCGTGATCGTCGTCGCGGTGGGCGCGATCTTCTACGACGTGGACATCCCGACAAACACGATGCCGGCGTTCATACTGACGCTCGTGATCGGCGCGGCGAGCTTCTGCGCCCTGGGGCTGGCAATGACGGGCCTGATCAGCAACGCGGACGCCGCGCCCGCCGTCGTCAACGGCTCGATCCTGCCGCTGCTCTTCATCTCGGACATCTTCATCCCGCTGCAGGACGCGCCCGACTGGCTGAAGACGTTTGGCGCGATCTTCCCGGTGAAGCACTTCTCGGAGGCGCTCGGCACGGCGTTCAATCCGTTTGAGACCGGCGCGGGCTTCGAGTGGGGCGCGCTGGCCGTGATCGCGGCCTGGGGTGTCGGCGGCGTGCTCGTCGCGATGCGCTTCTTCTCTTGGGAGCCTCGGAAGTAACGCTGGAGGTTCAGGCAATGTGCGTGCGCAGACATTGCGTAGCAGCAGCTGGCGCTGTACGTTGATTGATGGCGAACGTGTGTGCTAGCCCAGGATGTGGAGTGACTGTATGTCTAAGGCAGCGAACTGGAAGAACCTCACCGGAGTAGAGTTCGAGAAGCTCGTTTATGACCTTCTCGGCGACTTGGGCTATCAAGACGTGGATTGGCGAAAGGGAACGGCGGCCGACTCAACCAGCCCCGATTCAGGCATCGATATCGAAGCGCAGCTAAAGAGGAAAGACCCAGACGGAGACGAATACTTTGAGAAGTGGGCCGTCCAGGTCAAACACCACGTTCGCGCGGTTAGTTGGTCTGAACTGCAGAGTGCATTCTACGGAGCCAAAGTTGGCAAGCCCGATGTTCTGTTGTTGGTGGTGAGCTCCCATCTCACGAATCCATGCAAGGATCAACTTCGTCGGTATCTGGAAAAGGAGAGCTTAGCCTATCGCGTTCGGATATGGGAAGGTCCCAAGATCGAGAAACTTCTTAGTCAAGAGAAGAGTAATTCAACGAAGCAGCCAAGTAGGCCGGTGCAACAAGAGCGGCAACTCCCGGATCCCATCGCGGCTAGCAGGGCAGGCCCGGAAGGGGATCAGATTCGGAAGATGGAGAGTCTAAGACGAGACGTTGATAAAGCTTTGCGAATGTAGACCCTTAAAGATGGGCTCCAAGGTCGACATTCGCTCTATCAGGTCACAACCGTGACAGTCATCTCCTCTCTGCGCTCACAGCTCCAAACGATCGGAAACGCGTACACGGGCAAGTGGACGTACTCTCTGACAGATATCGAGTCGGGCGACCGTATCGGTTTCGACGAGGACGACCTGATGCCGACGGCGTCGCTCATCAAGGTGCCGATCCTCATCGCGCTCTATCAGGCCGTCGAGGATGGACGCATCTCGCTGGATGATCGCATCACGTTCGGCGACGAGCATCGCTTTCCCGGCTCCGGCGTGCTGCAACGCATGTCGACAGGCGTGGAGATGTCGGTGCGCGACGCGGCCGTGCTGATGATCATCATCTCTGACAACGTGGCGACGAACATGGTGGCGGACCTTGTCGGTCATGACTTCATCAACGAGCAGCAGCGGCGCATGGGCCTTGAGAAGACGACGATCTATGAGCGCTGGAGCGAGAAGCTGGTGGGGATGGACGTCCGCAAGACGTGGGTGAGCACGGCGGCGGAGATGGCACGAAATCTCGAAGCCATCGCCAAACATGAAGCCGTGTCTGAAGCCGCTTCCGAGGACATGCTGCGCATCATGCGGCGCAACGACTATCGCCACGAGCTGTCTCGCGAACTGCCCTGGAGCGAGATGAATACGCTGCGGAACTACAAGCAGAACTGGGTCGCGGAGAAGGGCGGCGCTTCGCCTGGAGGCATCCGCACGTCAGGCGCGATCTTCCACAGCGAGCGGGGCTATTTCGTGATGTCGGTCTTCTGTGAAGGTGGTAGCGCTGCCAGTGGCACCGAGGCCGGAGGCACGGGCCGCGAGTCCGAAGGCAACGTGCTGCTCGGCAAGCTCGGCTATGCAGCCTGGCGCGCGCTGGCGGCGCCGGAAAGTGGATAGCGCATGACGCTTAGTTCGGCGATCTGCTCGATGTAGTATCGCTTCGAATGGAGACGGAAAGAGGCGGGCCATCCGGCCCGCCTCTTGTGTGTCTTGCGTGTGACCTGGCTAGATAGAGCAGATCTGGACAAACGGGTCACCGAAGTCCAGCCCGTCGCCGGTGACGTCCTGGACGGTAATGAGATGGTCACCGCCCCCGGGCCGGCCGGCGCGGAACGTGACTTCGCCGTCGGCGTCAGTAGGTCCCTCGAAGGTAAAGAGGCGCCCGCGCGGGTCCAGGCGTGTGCCTGAGACGACGGCGGCTTCGACCGGCTGTGAACTGCTGTCAACGATCTTGATTGTGTAAATCAGGCGGTTCCTCTCGACCGCGCAGGCAATGGAATCGACGGTCACGATCTCAACATCGCCGGGGTCCGGCGTCGGCCCCGGCGTCGGCGCCGGGCCGCAGTGTACGTGGCTGACGCTCGTCTGTGTGGGCGTTCCACTACCGCCGGGGAAGAACCACTCGTTGGCCGCGAGGACGCCGTCTACATCACAATCCGAGATTGTGCCGGAGCCACCGCTTACTGTTGGAGACATCAAGTCGCCATTGAAATTCGTGTGGTTTATACCGAGGCCGTGACCGACCTCGTGCTTTGCGATCTGGCCGACCGTGTCAGCTTCGTTCGGGTCGCCGAACGCCTTGCCTGATACGACGATGTCGACCTCACGTACCAAGCCGGCGTCGTCGAACTTGCGGCGGGCCTGGCCCTGGATCTGGCCGCCTCCGTTTCTAAACTTTATCTCGATATTTGAGGCCGACGTGTCGCCGGTCTCAGTCAGTGTGAGGCCCGCCACCTGCGTCTCCCAGTCTTCGACGGCAGCGCGAACGACAGCTTGGACGTCGGAGTCTCCTCCGGCTATCGAGTACGTGAGGTCGCCGTCCGTCAGCTCGCCATTCCAGGCGCAGCAGACGTCGAGGATGTCCCCTACGTCATCGGCCTCAGCGGTGTCGCGTGCCGAAAAGAGTGCGATGGCGGCGATAGCCAGCACTACGCCGAAGGTGATCATACTGATAAAAGCTGTTCGGGTTAGGCTCATGATGTTCTCCTCTGTGCTGTTTCTGGAGGGTCAGTTTGCGAGGATAGACGAATCTTAACGCTTTCTGGCTAGGTCTGTCAAAACAACAGCCGCTACTTGCAGAACGGAGGTATCCAGCCGTCGTTACGTTTGCTGACCCGCGTGGTACCATGAGGCGGAATAAGGAGGGCTTATGGACTACCCCGCAAGCGCCACACTCTACGTTAGGCTCTCGCTGATGAATCCCAAGTCTGGCGAGGAGAAGCTCGTCGCCGGCCTTATGGACAACCTGCTGGAATTCTTCGCAGAGCAGGCCGGCTACGTACGGGGCTACGCGTTGCTAGATGGGGACCCGCAGGGCCGGGTAGGCCGCATCACGCTGTGGGAGTCGGAGGAGCAGGCCGACCACGCCGCGAACACGCAGCACGTGCTGACGGTGCGGGCGGAGATCATGCAACGCATCGAGGAGGACTCGCACATCGAGCGGTCCTATACCGCGCTCGATCCGCTGCTAGCTAAGGCCTCCAGCTCGTAGCCAGCAGAGCCCCCATGACCGTCGATTATGTGCTCGCCCGCGAGGCGCTCGTGCGCTCGCTGAGACGCGGTATCCGGGACGAACGCGTGCTGAAGGCGTTCGGCAGCGTGCCTCGAGAGCACTTCGTGCCGGAGCACCTCCGCCGGTATGCCTACGACGATCGAGCCATTCCCATCGGCCGCGACCAGACGATATCGCAGCCTCTCATGGTGGCGATTATGACCCAAGCACTGAAGCTCAAGGGAGATGAGAAGGTGCTGGAGGTCGGAACTGGGTCTGGCTACCAGGCTGCGTTGCTTTCGAAGCTGGCCCGCGAAGTCGTGAGCGTCGAACGGCTGCCCGACCTTGCTCAAGCCGCATCCCGCCGGCTCGAAGAGGTCGGCGCGTCGAATGTCAGGGTGCACGAGTCCGGCGAAACACTGGGCAGACCCGAGAATGCTCCGTTCGATGCGATCATCGTGACGGCGGGAGCGCCCCGCGTTCCGCGGTCGCTGCTCGATCAGCTCGCGCTGGGCGGCCGGCTCGTCGTGCCCGTAGGCGACCGTAGAGTTCAGCAACTCGTGCGTGCAACGAAATCCGATCGCGGCGTCTCTCTGGAACAGTTGGGAGAGTGCCGGTTCGTGCCGTTGATCGCAGAGCGAGAAGGTTGGCCGGAGCGGGAAGGCTCTGCCAATGGCATGCAGCCTGCCGTATAGGCGGGCCGACCAGTACGCTGGCAGTTCTGGGCCGACAGGCTCCGCCGGAGGCGGACAGGTGCCGCCGTTCCACAGGCGGCTTGCCGCTAGCGGGCTGCGGTTACAGCGGCGTGGTCTTGGCGCTCCGGTGCCTCTTGGGTTTTGGGAGCACCCGTAGGCGATCGCAGGAATGCTCGTAACTCGGCGGAGCGCAGCGGTTTGTGAATCACGACCTCCGCTTCGTCGCGAGCGATCTCCGACTGTTCGCTCCACCAGAAGCTCAGCACCGCAACGCGAGCGAGAGGCCAGGCGCTCCGAGCGAGCTTGACAGCCTCCTGTGGCGCTACGGCGCCATCGAGGTCGATGGTCACCAACTGGTAGGGGCCACCTCCGGCTCGGATCGCCTCGTCGAAGTTCGCCTGCAAGTCGAACGAGATCGAACACTCCGCACAGTTGGCCAACTCTCGCCTGAACGAACGAGCGAGCGATGGGTCGCCCGTGATGAGGAGTCCTTTGAGCGTAGCGCGGGGTTTCGTGGGGATAGCCTCTGTCCTCACTTCTGCCATGGCTGCACCTCCTTGCGTACGCCAAGGCTAAACTAGTGTCACGTCGTCGAGATGTCAGGCCTTCGTCAAGCCGCCAATCGCAGGCAATGAAAGCAGGCCAAGGTTAACCCTCGCGCTGCTAGCGCTGGTCGTCACCTCCTCCAGATGCCTACGAGGTTAGCTGACGGGTTGGGCCTGAAGGAGTCTGGCCCTCTCTCCGTGCTCCGGAGAAATTCACCCCAGTTAACGTGGTTCCCCCGTTCCCGTGTGAGGCTTCGCCTCACTTTGGGATTCGGCAGCGGGGCATAAAGCTGTTACAGACCCTACGTTACGCCTGCCGGCATGAATTGTCAATCGCTATGCAAACATAAAGGATGGTTATTGGAAGACAGGTGGCAATTATGCTTCTTGCCTGGGGCTACTGCCAGCCCTTGCGGGCGCCCGCGATCATCTCCAGCGGGCCGGCAGGCCAGTTGAAGCCGAAGCGCATCGCCTTGTTGATGTCGTCGACGGAGGCGATCTCCTCGTCCATCACCTTGCGAGCTTCAGCGACCGCGGCGAAGTAGATGCGGTTTGCGACGAAGCCGTAGGCGTCCGGCGCGTCCTTCACGCGGATCGTCTCCTTCTTGAGCTTCTCGCCTACGCCCTCCAGCAGCTTGATCGTGTCCTCGCTTGTCTCCGGCGCGTAGACGATCTCGATGAGGCGCATGACGAAAGCCGGGCTGAACCAGTGCATGCCGATGAACTGCGCTTTGCGAGACACGGCCTGGTTGAGGTCGGAGATGGCGAAACCGGACGTATTCGACGCAAAGACGGCCTCTGGCTTGATGGCGCCGTCCAACTCCGCGTAAACCTTCTTCTTGAGGTCGCGGTCCTCAGGCACGGCTTCGATGATCAGGTCGGCGTTGCGCAGGTCGTCGATAGTCGTCGTGAACGAGAGCCGTTCGAGCGCGGTGTCGAGCTGCTCCTGAGTGAGCTTGTCGCGCTCGACGGCGCCGCGCAGGCCGAAGCGACCCTCGATCATCGTCTCGCGCGTCTTCTCGTTTAGTTCGTCGGTCAGATCGCGTATGCGCACGTTGAACCCGGCGACTACGCAGCTCTGGGCGATGCCTCCGCCCATTACCCCGCCGCCCATCACGCCGATCAGTTTTACGTCGTCTACGTTCATGTGATTCCTCCTCGATTCGACTCGGTGCGGGCAGATCGTACCAGGATATTCGCCGCGCCGATAGGGCCGTTAGGAGCTGATGCGACGAACGATCTCGAACATCATTTGGCAGCCGAGGCGAAGATTCTCGATTGACACGCGCTCGTTGTGGCCGTGGATCGTGACCGCTTCGGCCGGCTCCAGCAGCACCGGGATGAGGCCGTAGGCCGTCACGCCGGCGTTACGGAAGACGCGTGAGTCGGTAAACCCGGTCGAAACGCTGGGGAGCACTGATGCGTCCTCTACGTGCTCGCGGGTGACATCCTTGATCACGCTCATCAGCTCGGTGTCGATGGGCGATGCCGGCGTGCTCGATACGAGCGCCCGTTCGATCTTCACCTTCGGGTCGTCGATGACGGCGCGCAGTTCTTCGATGAAGGCCTCGGCATCCGTGCCTGGCAGGAGGCGGCAGTCGATCGTCGCCTCGGCGGAAGCAGGGATGACGTTGTGCTTTACGCCGGCATTGAGCGTCGTCAGGCTGATCGTGTTGGTCGTGAGCGCGCTGATCAGAGGATTCTCTTCGGCCATGGCCTTGATCGAATCGTCGGTAGGTTTTTCCTCTAGGTAGCCGCCGCGGTGAGCCTCCGCGAAGAACGCGGAGAGTTCGGGTCCGACGGTGCGCGGCCGCTCCCACTCCTGGATGCGCTGGAGTGCGCGCAACAGTCTATCGAGGGCGTTGTCGTGATGCGGCACGGAGCCGTGGCCGGGCCGGCCTTCGGTGCTCAGTGTCAGCCAGCAGGGGCCCTTCTCGCTCACGGCGCAGTTGAACGCGGGGCGGTCAGTGCCCATCGCGGCGGTGGTCCCCCAGCCGCCCTCGTTGAGGACGTACTCCGCGTTGAGGATTTCTGGATGCTCGCGCGCGAGGAACTCGGCGCCGTACTCGCTGCCGGCCTCCTCATCGGCGACGGCCAGGAAGACGATGTCGCGCTTGAGGGGAATGCCGAGCCGCTTGATCAGCAGCATCGCGATCAACTCGATGACGCCCATGCCTTTCATGTCGACGGCGCCGCGGCCCCAGATGACGCCGTCCTTAATCAGGCCGGCGAACGGGTCCTCGTCCCAGCCGCCGCGTTCGACGGGCACAACGTCTGTGTGGTTGAGGAGGACGATCGGCTTCGCCGTGCCATCTCCGGGCAGGCGGGCGAGCATGTTGAGGCGGCCCTTCGACGTCTCATCGGAGGCGTCGTAGAACGTGAGGTCTTCGATGCCGTCCTTGCGGAGGATCTCCTCCAGGAAGCGGACGGCGGGCTCTTCGTTGCCCGGCGGGTTCGTCGTGTCGATCGCGATGTAGCGGGAGAGGATGTCGGTGGCCTCGTCAGTCACCTTGTCCCAGTCGATGTCGTACTCAGTCATGGCGAGGCATTGTAGCCGACGCCCGTTTGGTGGGCCAAGGAGGGTGTCTTGGCCGAGGCTGGAAGTGTGTTTGATTGTTTGATTGAATTCGCGAAAATGACTGGTTGCGGGTGCCGAAACAGATTCCGCGAGTGGCATTTCGGGTGCCGCGTTGTTGATTGAATTCGCCGTCAGATACGGCATTGTTTTCGTGCTCAGTTGGCCTTGGCATAGGGATAGCATGAACTCATGATACGGGTTGGGGGAGGTAGGTCTGAGGGGGATGCGGCAGGTGCCGCAGGGCGAACGAGAAAGCCTCCCGGGGCTACAAGCGGACGAAACGATACGATGTAGGCGTTCGTGTCCTATAATTGGCGGCATGAAGGCGGGAGAGTTTGTTAGCAAGTGGGAGGCCTCAGCCGGTAAAGAGGCGGCGTCCTACGTAGAGCACTTCAATGACCTCTGTAGGCTGGTCGGCGAACAGACGCCGAACGAGGCTGATCCCGAAGGCGTCTTCTACGCGTTCCAGAAGGGCGCGACGAAGTTAGACGGAAACGGCTTTGCGGACGTTTGGCAGAAGAATCACTTTGCTTGGGAATACAAGACGAAAGGGAAGCACCCAACGCTGGAGGCCGCCTACAAGCAGGTGCAGACTTACCGTGAGGCGCTCGAAAACCCTCCACTGCTCGTCGTTTCCGACTTTGAGCGCTTCGAAGTCCACACGAACTGGACGAACACCGAAAGCTGGATTTACCGATTCCGCAACGCCGACATCAACTCAGGTGACCGGGTTGAGATAACCACGCTCTCCGGCGAGCCGCCGAAGGACGCACCGAAGTTCACGGCGCTGCAGGTCCTCAAGAAGATGTTCGAGGACCCAGACCAGCTCAAGCCTGGGCGCACGACTGATCAGATCACGTATGAGGCGGCCCAGCTCTTTGAGAAGTTAGCGAAGGAACTGCGGAAGTGGGACGTTGAAGACATGCGGGTCGCGCGCTTCGTGACGCGCATGATCTTCTGTATGTTCGCGACGGACGTTGGCCTCCTTCCCCGTGAGTCGTTCTCCGACATTATCGACGTTCACAAGAAGAGCGGGGACAACGAGGGGTTCAGAAAGCATCTCTCTGATCTGTTCGCCGTCATGCAAGATGGTGGAGAGTTCAACATGCGCCACATCCCGCACTTCAACGGGCGCTTGTTCGAGGACACCGACGTTCCGGACAAGATCTCAACTCAGGAGATCTTGTGGCTAAACGAGCTGGATCGCATGAACTGGTCTGACGTGGAGCCATCCATTTTTGGAACGCTGTTCGTTCGCATCCTCGACCCAGATGACCGCCGTAAGTTGGGTGCGGTGTATACGTCCCGGACCGATATCGAGTTGATCGTAAAGCCGGTTCTGATGGCGCCGCTGGAGCGTGAATGGGAGGAGGTGCGGTCGCAGGCCCAAGCACTCTTCCTCAAGACTCCCAAGAAGGCAGCCAAGATACTGGACGAGTTTCACGAACGGCTAGGGCAAATCCGCATTCTCGATCCTGCCTGCGGTTCTGGCAACTTCCTCTACGTTTCCCTCGCGCTACTGAAGGCGCTGGAGAAGGAAGTCATGGCCTTCTCCGGCCTCCACGGAATCTCCCTCAGCCCAGTGGTACACCCTCGGCAACTGTACGGGATTGAGACGAATCCCTATGCGCACGAACTGGCCGCAATCGTCATTTGGATCGGCTATTTGCAATGGAAGCGGCAGAATGCCATGCAGCTAGACGACGAAGAGCCGATCCTGGAGCCGCTGGATCAGATCGAGCACAAGGACTCCGTACTTGATCTGGATGGGAAGAAGCCAAAAGAACCGGAATGGCCGGAATTAGACATCATCGTTGGCAACCCGCCCTTCGTAGGCGGCAAGAAGCTCCGGACGGCGCTGGGCGACGAATATGTGGACAAGCTGTTTTCAGTATGGGACGGGCGAGTGCCGCGTGAGGCGGACTTCTGCTGCTACTGGTTCGAGAAGGCCCGCGCGGCGATCGAAGGCGGGACAGCAAAGCGTGTTGGTCTGCTCGCGACCCAGGCCATACGCGGTGGCAAGAACCGCCGTGTCTTGGAGCACATCAAGGAGACTGGTGACATCTTCTACGCTCAGTCGGATCGGAAATGGATTCAGGACGGCATTGCGGTCAGGGTCTCGATGGTGGGCTTCGACGATGGCAGCGAAACGCGCCGGTTCCTCAACGAGATCCCTGATGACGATCCAGAACACGGCCTGCAGCGTGCCCGGCCGGTAGAAGGCATCAACGCCAACTTAACCGGCCGTACCGACCTGACCAAGGCCCGCCGGCTCAAAGAAAACCTGGGGATCTCGTTCATGGGCGACACGAAGGTCGGCCCCTTCGAGGTTTCAGAAGCTGTGGCAAAGAAGTTTCTGGCTTCTCCGAACCCAAATGGTAAACCCAACACTGATGTGGTTAGACCGTGGGTCAACGGGCTGGATATCACCCGCCGTCCACGGAACATGTGGATCATCGATTTCCCACCCGGGATGCCTGAACAGGAGGCGGCTCAATATGAAACCCCATACGAGTACGCGAAGGAGCACGTAAAGCCTTTCCGGGCCAAAGCGCGTACTGGTGACATCACGCGGTCTCCCTGGTGGATACATCACCGCCCGCGGCCCGCAATGCGGGTTGCGTTGAGCTCCCTTTCCCGATTCATCGCCACCACGATGGTCGCGAAACATCGGATGTTCTCATGGCTCCCTGGCGGGACTCTAGTCGAGAACGTCGTCATCGCTTTCGCTAGAAGTAGTGACTACTTCTTCGGCGTCTTGCAGTCACGCGTCCATGATCACTGGGCGCGCGGGATGGGCACACAGCTCAGGGAAGTTTCGAGTGGTTTCCGTTACACGCCTACGACAACATTCGAGACGTTCCCTTTCCCACAGGCCAGCGATGACCTAGAGGGTACGATCGCGGACGCGGCCAAGGAGTTAGACAAGCTCCGCGGGACATGGCTGAATCCCAAGGAGGACATCGGCGAGAAGGCGCTGAAGAAGCGCACGCTGACGAATCTTTACAACGAGCGCCCGACGTGGCTGGCGAACGCGCACAAGGCGCTAGACGAAGCGGTCTTCGCTGCATATGGCTGGGACGACAGCCCCGACGACGCGGAGATTCTGGCCCGGCTTCTGGCGCTGAACCTGGAGCGCGAGGCCGTCGGGGAGTGACGAACCAGACCTTCGACCTGATCATCCGCGGCGGGACTGTCTACGACGGCAGCGGCGGCGAGCCATTCGTGGGCGATGTCGCTGTCGACGGCGACCTCGTGGCCGTTATCGGAACGAGCGCTGACGCGCAGGCTGGTACCGTGATCGGCGCGACGGGGCTGGCGGTCGCGCCGGGCTTCATCAACATGCTCAGCCACTCCTACTTCAGCATCCTCCAGGACCCACGATCGCTGGGCGAACTGAAGCAGGGTGTCACGACGCAGATCTTCGGCGAGGGCAACTCGATGGGTCCGCTGACCGACGAGATGCACAACCGCATGCGCGAGAACCAGGTCGAGCCGAAGGTCGAAGCGTCGTGGAAGTCCCTCGCGGAATACCTCGCGCACGCTGAGAGCTTCGGCGTGTCGCAGAACGTCGCGTCGTACATCGGCGCGACGACGCTACGCATGTATGCCGTGGGGCTTGACGACCGCCCGGCCACAGACGCCGAGCTGGACGTGATGCGCGGCCTGGTGCGCGACGAGATGTCGGCGGGTGCGCTCGGCATCGGGTCGTCGCTGATCTACCCGCCGGCGTTCTTCGCTTCGACCGAAGAGCTGATCGAGCTGTGCAAGGCGGCTGCCCCGTATCGAGGTAAGTACATCTCCCACATGCGCAACGAGGGCAACGAACTGCTCGAAGGCATCGAAGAGTTGATCCGCATCGGCCGCGAGGGCGGGGTGCCTGCCGAGGTCTACCACCTCAAGGCGGGCGGGCAGGCGAACTGGTCGAAGATGGAGCAAGCGATCGACATGATCGAGTCGGCCCGATCGGCGGGGGAGCGCGTGACGGCCGACATGTACACGTACACGGCGGGCGCAACCGGGCTCTCGAACGCCATCCCGCCGTGGTTCCACGACGGCGGGCCTCGGGAGCTACTGAAGCGACTCGAGGACGACGGCGTGCGAAAGGAGATCCGCAAGGCGATCGAGGAGACGGACGACGGCTGGGAAAACCTATATAAGGGCGCGGGCGGCGGCGAGGGTGTGCTGATACTGGGTGTGCGAAAGGAAGAGAACCGCAAGTATCAGGGGAAAACGCTGGCGCAGATCGCCGAGATGGAGGGCGCGGACGAGATCGACGCCCTGATGGACCTCGTGGTGCGCGATCGGTCGCGCGTCGACACCGCCTATTTCATGATGTCGGAGACGAACGTGAAGCGGCAGGTCGCGCTGCCGTGGATGTCCTTCGGGTCCGACGCACAGTCCATCGCGGCAGAGGGGGCGTTTCTGAATCGCTCGACGCACCCGCGAGCGTACGGCAACTTCGCGCGGCTGCTTGGCAAGTACGTGCGCGACGAGCAAGCCCTCACGCTGGCGGAGGCAATCCGGAAGCTGACGCGGCTGCCCGCCGACAACCTGGAGCTGGACCATCGCGGGCGCGTCGAGGAGGGCTACTTCGCCGATCTCGTCATTTTCGATCCAGAGACCATCAAGGACCACGCGACGTTCGAGGAGCCACATCAGTACTCGATCGGCGTCCGCGACGTGATCGTGAACGGACAAGTTGCGCTGCGCGATGGCGAGCACACCGGGGTGTTCCCCGGCCGGGCGCTCTACGGCCCGGGGAAGGGGTAGGAGGGCGGTGTCACCCGCCCCTTGCCGTTCTCGCTCCGCCTGCGTACGCTGATGTGATCGCTGCGAGCAGAAGCGCCTTCGGAGGGCCGAAACTAGTTGACATATCTAGATGTCTTATGGCAACCAAATTCGAGAACCCAGACTCGATACCAGACATAACACTGTTTTCAGAGGGCGTTTCTGCAAAACAAACTTCTTGCGGGGAACGTCCTCTACGATCTATGTGGTCTGGAGTCATGAGCAATGGCTAGCCTAAATAACGCCGATTTCGACCGCATTCGCGCGGAGGCGCAGGCGGCCGTCGGCGAGTACCATCTGCCGGGCATCGGCGTGGGCGTCGTTTCCGGCGACGACCTGGTGTTCTCTGAAGGCTTCGGTTTCGCGGACATCGAGAGCGGCAAGAAGCAGGAACCGGAGCACCGTCAGCGCATCGGGTCGATTACGAAGACGATGGTCGCGCTCTCCACGATGGCGCTCGTCGAGGAGGGCAAGCTCTCGCTGACTGACCGGCTCGTCGACCACATTCCAGACGTGAAGTTCCACGGCCCGGCCGATGCGATCACGATCAGGCACATACTGACCCACACGTCCGGCATCGGCGAGGCGCCGCTCCCGGCGCAGATCCGCAATATCGACCCGACCCTCTGGTCGGAGAAGCCGTTCGCGCCGCCGATCGCTGAGGCGTACCCTGAGGGCATCGCGGTCGAGGTCGAGCCCGGAACGAAGTGGGCCTACGCGAACCACGCCTTCGCGCTGCTCGGCGAGATCGTGATGCGCGCCGAGCGCGTGGACAGCGTCGACGATGTGCTGCGCAAGCGTGTCTTCGAACCGTTGGGCATGAAGAATACCGACTGCCACGACATGCCCCATGCTGACCTTACCACCGGCTATCATCGAGCGCCTACGCAGGACGCGATCGACCTGGCGAAGCAGGCGGGTGCGGAACTTCCGAAGGTGGAAGGCGAGCTGGTAGACGGACACAACTATCGCGGGCACTACCAGTACGTGAAGGGTCGCAGCGCGGGCGCTGTGCAGTCCACGATCCCGGACATGGCGAGGTACGCATCGGCGCTACTGCGGAAAAGCGCGGGCATCGTCAAGCCCGGCACGTTCGACCAGATGACTGCGCCGCAGTGGTGCCCCGACGAGCGACTGCAGAGCATCGGGTATGCCTTCTTCCGCGAACGGCGCTTCGGGCGCATGGCTTTTGAACACGGTGGTGGCGTGGCGGGAGGCTGGGGCACCGGCATGTGGATCTTCCCCGAAGAGAATCTCGCAGTGCTGACACATTGCAACATGAACACAGACAAGCCGATCAGCATGCGCATCATGCGTGCGCTCTTCGACGCGGCAGCACCGAAACCCACAGAACGAGCGGTTGATTCGGACGTCCTGGCGAACGCTCCAGGCGTGTATCAGGCGCCGATGCCGGGTCCGTTGACGAACCTGAGGATCATCACGGGCATCGGACGCATACAAATCACGGAAGACGCCGGCGGCCTTATGCTGCACGCGCGTCGCGGGCCGTGGAAGGACGGCGCGCCCATGCTACCAGCGGACGAAGACGATCTAGGCTTCTTCGAACTTGAGACAGAGGCGATAGAACGGCCACACGTTGTGCTGCTGCGAGACGCGGATGGCGCTGTGACGGGCCTGCGATTCGACTTGCTGGTCGAGATGGAGCGCACGAACGACGACCTGGCTTGGGTCTAGGCGCTGGCGAACTCGATCTACTGCTAGCATTGGCCCATGGCTGAGCGACCCTGGTTGCCGTATACGGTGCTGCTTGTCGGCGTGGCCGCGGTGTCGTGGTCGGCGATCTTGATCCGCGAAGCGACGGCGCCATTCCTCGTCATCGCGTGTTACCGACTGGCGCTCGCCTCGGTGCCCGTCGGCGCGATGGCGCTGATCCAGAGCCGGCGCTCGCCGGAGCCGTTCGTTGGAAAGACGTTCTTGCTGATGCTGCTGTCAGGCGCGCTGCTGGCTGCGCACTTCGCGTTCTGGATCAGCTCGATCCAACACACGTCCATCGTGACGTCGGTCGTGCTCGTGGCGACGCAGCCGCTCTACGTCGCGATCGCGTCGCCGCTGCTGCTGCGCGAGAAGGTGGAGCCATACGTTTGGGTGGCGCTGCTGATCGCGGCCTCGGGAGCCGTGACGATGGTCGCCGAAGACCTGGGCGACGGCTTCGGCACGCTGGCGGGCGACTTCTACGCTACGCTGGCAGGAGCGTTCGCGGCCGCCTATCTGATGATAGGCCGCAGTGTGCGGCCGACGACGTCATGGACGCGCTACATCGGCGTCGTCTATACGGTTTCGGCGCTGTGCCTGTTCGCCGCGCTGCTCGTGGCGGGCGATGATTTCACAGGCTATTCGACCAAGACATACGTGATGATCGGGCTGCTGGCGCTCGGGCCGCAACTGATCGGCCACTCGTCGATCAACTTCTCGCTCGCGTACCTGTCTGCCGTGGTCGTGGCGATGGCAATCCTGCTCGAGCCGATCGGTACGACGGCCTTGGCTGCCGTCATTCTGGACGAACACCCGACGATTGCTGAGATGGCCGGAGGCGTGCTGGTGCTGATCGGGGTGTACCTGGCGATCCGGCCGCGCAGGGAGGAGCATCTGACCGTGGAGATGTCGTCAGCTGACTAGAACAGGTGCATAGATTGATGTAGCGGCGACCTTTAGGTCGCCACCCAACTGATGAGGAGGAAGACTATGGCTGGACCGTTGGAAGGCATCACGATTCTCGACCTGACGTGGGTATTGTCAGGCCCGTACGGCGCGATGGTGCTGTGCGATCTCGGCGCCGAGGTGATCAAGGTAGAGCGCCCGCCCCACGGCGACCTGGCTCGAACAACCGGACCACACATTAACGGCGTCAGCGGCTACTTCATGAGCATCAACCGCGGCAAGAAGAGCATCTCGATCGATCTGGCGAAGGAGGAGGGGAAGGAGCTGTTCCTGCGCCTCGTCGAGCAGGCCGACGTCGTGATGGAGAACTTCACCCCCGGAGCCATGGACAAGCTCGGTCTGGGCTACGAGGCGCTCCGCGCGCGTAACCCGCGCATCATCTACTCAGCCACGTCCGGCTTCGGGCAGACGGGACCCGATCGGCTGCGGCCGGCCCTGGACGTCGTCGTGCAGGGGATGGGTGGCGTGATGAGCATCACCGGCCACCCGGGCGGCCCGCCGACCAGGCCGGGCCTCTCTCTCGGCGACATTGCGGCGGGCTTGTTCACCGCGGTCGGCATCCTCGCGGCGCTGCAGGAGCGGGAGCGGAGCGGCGAAGGCCAGATGGTCGATATCAGCATGCTGGACTGCCAGATCGCGATCTTGGAGAACGCATTCATGCGCTACTTCGCCACCGGTAACGTCCCGGGACCGATCGGCACGCGGCACCCGCTGGCGACGCCGTTCCAGGCCTTCCCGACCAAGGACGGCTACCTGGTGCTGGCGCTCTGGGGAGGCGCTGAGAACCAGTGGGAGATGCTGTGCGCGCTACTCGGCACGCCGGAGCTGATCTATGACGAACGATTCGCGACGAACGCCGCACGCACGGAGAACCACGCTGAGCTGGAGCCGATCCTGAACGAGGCGATGCGCGAGCGGCCGACCCAGGAGTGGCTGGAGGAGTTTACGAACATCGGGATCCCGTGCGGGCCGTTGAACACCATCCCGCAGGCGGCGGAGCACCCGCAGGTGCGGGCGCGGGAGATGCTCGTCGAGGTCGAGCACCCCGTCGCGGGTACGCTGTCTCTCTCGAACACACCGGTCAGGCTCTCGCGAACGCCCGGCGGGATCAAGGGCCCGTCGCCCGCGATAGGGCAGCACAGCGATGAGCTGCTGCGAGAGCTACTTGGGATCGAGAGCGCGGAGCTGAGCCGCCTGCGTGAGTCGGACGTGATTCTGTAAGACGGAGCTAGGCCGGGGACCGGAGGTTACGCCGCTGCCATAAGCCGATCGCGAGGGCGCCAACCGCGCCGACGGCGAGGGCGATGATGGCGCCTGTGCTGCGAAGGCCATCGAACGGCCAGTCCCAGATCGAGGACTCGCTGTCGGTTTCGACACCCACTGGCACGGTGAAGTTCGCGGTGATGTCGTCCTCGCCACGCCGTTGGATCGTGGCGCTAACGCTCCATTCGCCCGGTAGACCGAGGTTGGTCGCGTCGATCCCATACCGCTGGCTGCCACTGAGCGGGAGTTCCAGGCGCGACCCGCCGATCTCCGGGTCCGGGTGGTCGAAGTCGAGCCGGACGAGCAGGACGTCGCCGACGCCTCCGAATTCGGAGCCAAGGCCGACCTCGAAATTGTTAGAGCCGACCCGTCCCGGGTCGACTTTTAGCGAGACGACGAGGCCACCAACCTGCGCTGCTCGCAGGAAGTAGCCGCGTTCTACGGCCAGCGGGTCGGCGCTCGTGATGTCGGCCTGTCCGGCGGCGGCGTCTGCTTCGGCTTCGGCGCGGGCGGGCTCTAACTGGATGAGCACGCCGACGGCGACGAGGACGAGCACGCCAAGGATAGCCTCCAGGCGGATCATCGTTGCAAGTCGCTGTTGCAGGTTGGCGATAGGAGAAGGCGTGCTATCGTCGCCGGCATCGCCGGCATCAATAGCGGCGCCGCGCATCTCAAGGCCGGCCTCGACGACGCGCGGCTGGAGCCAGAACGCGTTGAGCCCGGCGACAGCAAGGAGCGGCAGCATGATGCCCATCTTGCCGACGAGCGACAGGCCATAGTTCGTGTCGAAGAGCTGGCCGAAGGACGTAAACTGCGCGAAGGCGCTGACTACCCCGCTGATCATCAGCACGAGCACGGAGAACGCGGAGAGGACCGAGAAGTTTCTGAAGGACGCGGCCGCAAACAGGGTCCGCGGTGGTCCCGAGAGTTCGTCCAGCCAGCGTGGCATCGCGAGGCCGATGTGGATCAGGCTGCCCACCCAGATTGATGCCGCGACGAGGTGGAGCACGTCTGTCGCGATCGTCCAGAAACTGCCGTCGGCGCTGGCCGCGTGACCGACCATCGATTGTGTGAACAACACGCCGAAGGCGGCTACGAGTAGAACACTGAGCGCAGGGACCAGGGCGCTGCCCTTAGCACGCCAGGCGAAGACGGCCGCGACGAGCGTCGCGAGGAGGAGCGCCTGCCTGGCGATCAGGAACTTGCCTGATCGGGTGTCGGTGAGCAGTTCATCTACGCTGCTGAGCCCGCCGAGCTTGTCGGCCTGAGTCAGCAGCTGGATCAGGCTGCCCTGCAGGACGAAGAAGACGGCGATGGCCGTGCTGGTGACGAGGATGCCGATGGATAACTTGCGAAGCGCTTCCTGCGATTCGCCGGAGAGGACTCGCGACGCTGGGAGCACGACGAGCATCACGTACGCGACGCCGCCGAGCATGATCGCGCTGCCGAGCAGGACGATCCAGCGAGCGGTGGTGTCGAGCGTGGACGGAGTGTTGGATGGCGCCTGGGCGAGATCGAGCAGCGATGTCGGAACCGTTCCTTCAGGGGCCGTGCCATCGGAGTTGAGTACAGTGAACGAGAATGATCCCGCCCATGTGTGGCCGTCGATCGTCGAAAGGTTTCTCCAGATCACGGTATAGATGCCCGGCGTCAATTCATCGATAACGTCAGCCGTCAGCGAATCCTGGGCCGTGTAGGTGGGCGCGGAGAGTGGCAACTCGGCAGGGCTCGTGTCCCAAAGCTGAACGGTGGTTACGGATGGCTCCAGCGGCTCGCTGAAGTTAATCGAGATCGTCCGGGGCCACTCTAGGAGCTGCTCGTCCGGTGCTGGCTTGGAGGCAAGCTGAACGGCGTGCGCTTGGGCGCTGGGAGTGTGTGCGAAGGCGATCCAGGCGACGAATGCCATGAGCGCTAGCCCGCCGGCCATAAGCAGCGAAGTTGCGGACATGCGCACTCTTATCACGGCCTTACATCCCTCACTTGACAGCGTCGTTTGCAGCGACGACAATGGGTGCGTCTCTGAACGTCGTTCAGTTCGCATGAGGAGCCTACTAGGATGAGCACAGCAGCGTCAAATCGAGAGTCATACGCAACTTCTTCAGCTGGGCGGCTAGGGGCATCGGGCAGGGTGGCAGCTGTCTTGTTCTTGGCCGGCGCCGTCGCGCTGGCCGTCATGAGCGTCATCTTCAGCGTCACGCTGGATGGTGCTGGTGTTTGGGTCGACATTGCCGCTGCCGCAGGTATTGTAGCGACGGTTTTGGCTGCTGCCGTGATGCTTGGAACCAGACAGGGCTGGGCGAACGGAACGAGCATGTCGCTTGCGTCGATCTCAATCGCCATCGTCGGCATCGGCGCTATTGCGCTTGCGGCCGTCACGTACATCGGTGGTATGGGAGACGACGGCATTTCCGGTGCAGCCGTGGCCAACCAAACGTCAGAGGAAGGCGCCGCGCTTATCCAACAGGTCTCCAACAACGAGATCCAACCGCCTGGTTACGCGCACGACATTGGTATTCAGCCGACTGTTAAACAGTTCCTTTCGTTCGATGACGCGCAGATCCTGCGCAGCGTTCCTGGCGGCACGGTGCTTCCTACTGAGCTAGAAGCGCTTCGCTCCGAGCTCGGAGCAGCGCGCGAGTTCGCGTTGCAATTCAATACGGTCGAGAAGGCCCGCGAAGCCGGCTATTACAAGACCACGAACGACGTGCCCTTCATGGGAGCCCATTTTATTAACAGTCAGTACCTTACGGACGGCGTCTTCGACGCCGGAAAGCCGGAAGGTCTCCTCTTCAGCAAGCTGGGTGATCCCGACAACGACTGGACGCTGGTCGGCGTTTGGTACCTACTCCTGCCCGGCCAAGGCGGCGCGACGCTCGACAGCCCGCCGGACGGCTTTACGGGCAGCCTAGACCTGTGGCACACGCACCACGGTCTCTGCACACGCGCCGGAGTGATCTCCGAGGACAACAGCAGTGAGAGCTGCGCAGCTGACAATGGCAACTTCATCGGCGACCTGCGCTGGATGATGCACGCCTGGGTCTACCCAGAGTCGGGCGTCGACAACAGCGAAGGTGTGTTCGTCTATCTCAATAACGACCTCTGGGAGCTACAGTCGCAGGCGTCAGTGACGATCGTCGACTAACTGGTTTAATTAGCGACAGCGAAAGACGCCCGCCACCGGCGGGCGTCTTTTCGTGATCGGCCTCACGACGGACTGATTGCGCACAGGTGCTAGAATAGACTGTCCCGGCTTCGGAATTAGGAGTGACATGCGATGGCTTTGATCATGTACTCGATACCCGGCTGCGGGACCTGCGCTCGGGCTAAGCGCGAAATGGAGGCCGAAGGCATCGAGTTCGAAGAGCGCAACGTCCACACGAGCGACGAGTGGTACCGAGAGGCCGCGAAGATCGGTGTCACGGTCCCGATCTTCATCCACGAGGACAGTCGCGTGGAAATCGGGTGGCGGGGAGATAGTGGATGTCTCTTTCAGTGAGCGGATGACCGCTGGAGCACGGAGGTGGGGTGGTGCTCCAACTCTATGACACACTAAGCCGTTCCAAGAAGCTCTTCCAACCGCTTCAGTCCGGGAAGGCTAGCATCTACTCCTGCGGGCCGACCGTCTATCGCGACGTACATATCGGCAACCTCCGCACGTACCTGCTCGCCGACTGGCTCCGTCGCACGCTGGAAGCGCAGGGCACTCAGGTCCAACATGTCAAGAACATCACCGACGTGGGCCACATGCGTCAGGAGCTGCTCGATCGCGGGGAAGACAAGGTGATCGCCGCGGCGATCGCGGCCGGTAAGACGCCACAGGAGATCGCTCAGCACTACACGGAGTCTTTCTTCGAAGACGAGGCGGCGCTCAACATCAAGCCCGCTCACGAGTTCCCTCGCGCGACCGCCTACGTCGGTCAGATGATCGCGATGATCGAGCAACTGGTCGCCAAGGATCTCGCGTATGAGGTCGAGGGCAACGTGTATTACCGCGTCGGTGGCTTCCCGGATTACGGCAAGTTGTCGGGCAACACGGGCGAGGCGCTCCTTGAAGGGGTGCGTGCTGAAGTAGACCCGCTGAAGAACGACAGCCGCGACTTCGCGCTCTGGAAAGCGGCGGAGGAGGGGCGCACGACGAAGTGGCCTAGCCCTTGGGGCGATGGCTTTCCCGGCTGGCACATCGAGTGCTCAGCGATGTCCACGCAACTATTAGGGGATCGTTTCGACATTCATACCGGCGGCGTCGACAACGTGTTCCCGCACCATGAAGATGAGATCGCGCAGAGCGAGGGTGCGCTCGGCCATGAGGTCGTCGGCCATTGGGTCCACGGCCAGCACTTGCTGGTCGATGGCCTGAAGATGGCCAAGTCCACTGGGAACGTGTACACGCTGTCCCAGCTGACTGAGCGAGGTTATGATCCGCTGGCGTTTCGTTACCTCTGCGCGACTGTCCACTATCGGAAGCGGCTCAACTTCACGTTCAATTCGCTGCGCGCGGCGTCCGCGGCTCTGAGCAAGCTGAGGCAGGAAGCGTTTCTCGCTACGGAGTCTGACGATAGTTCGGAAGAGCCGAAAGAGGGTGAGGTTACGGATAACGAGTGGGCTGACGCCTTCTGGGAAGCGCTTTCCGACGACTTGCACCTCCCGCGCGCGCTCGCGGCGCTCTGGGGGTTAGTGAAATCGGAGACGGCGCCCTCTGCGAAGGCCAAGCTGCTACGCGAGTTCGACGAAGTCCTTGGCCTCGATCTCCTGCCTGAGCCGGCCGGACTGCCCGAGCCGGTGCGCGCCCTGGTCGATGAGCGCCAGGAGCTGCGCGCGCGGGCGGACTTCACCCCTGCCGACAAACTGCGGGAGCGTGTGGAGGCCGCTGGATTTGCCGTCAGGGACATCCACGAGCGCTCAGAAGTCGTGCCACAAGAGATGGCGCTTCCGACCGATATGGGCGTCCTGCATTCATCTGATGACGTGCCGTCCCATCTGGATGACCCGGACGGGGCTGGCTTCACCGTCATCCTGACGGGGCGCGATGATCTTGATGGTCTCCGTCGTACGGCCGAGGCCGTTTTAGCTAACACCAGCGGCCACGATGTCGAGCTGATCGTTGTCGATAATGGTTCATCGGACGGAACCGCGGAGTGGCTGCAGGAGTTGGCGACTAGGGACCAGCGTGTGCAGCCGATCACTTGCGACCACAACATCGGCATCGGCGCGGCGCGCAACTGCGGCATGCGGGCCGCTCACGGTCGCGTGATCGTCCTGCTGGACACGAGCGTCGAGCCGACCGGCGATTTCCTCAGTCCGCTAGACGAAGCTCTGGAGGATAATTCGACCGGCATCGTTGGCCCGTTTGGCGTCATCAGCGAAGACATGCGCGAGTTCGAGGATGCGCCTGGTCCTGAGGTCGACGCCGTCGAGGGTTATCTGATGGCGCTGCGCCGGACTCGCGTCCGCGAAGTTGGCCTGATGGACGAGAAGTTCCGTTTCTACCGCCATCTGGACCTCGACTACAGCCTGGCCGTGCGGGAGCGCGGTTATCGGAATTGGATCGTGTCGGGTCTGCCGCTACGCCGCCACGCGCATACCGACTGGGAGCGCACGCCGCAAGAGGAGCGGGACCGTCTCAGCAAGCGCAACTTCTACCGCTTCCTGAAGAAGTACGGCCACAGCACCGACCTGCTGCTAGCTCAGTCTAAGTAACCTAAGCCTCTGTCACCTCGAGCGTGAGCGAGGGGCCGCCATGGCCCTAGAGGAAGACGCCCAGGTTCTGCAAACATCGAAAAGACCGCCATCAATTAAGAATTGGCGCGTCGCTCTCGATTCTGGCAACCAACCTGCGCGGGAGAGGCGCGGAGGTTCCTGGCTTGAGGAGCTTAGGCTTCTTGGATCTTTCCGAATGCGAAGCCAAGAATAGAGACTAGACCTGCGAAACTATTTCCCACTGTGGCGGTGCTGAGACCGACCAGTACTGTGGTCGGTAACTCCAGCAAGCCAAGGCCCACTAGGGAGATAAAAACTAGGCTCGTGATAAATCCGATGGCATAGGCGAACAAGAAGAAGACGAGAAGAACCCATCTCATTGTGTACCTTTGCTCATTCAGGTCCACGAACTTTCGGGTAACTGTCTCAGCAGCGCGCTCTTTGGCCACCGCCCTCAGTTCCTCCTCAACTGCACAAAATTGTGGCTAACTACGTGAATCGTTACACGTTTTCTATTGGTTGAAGTAGGTCGCTTGTGGGTACGGGTATTTGAATTGACCTTTTGCAGCAATCTGTCTAGGACTTCACTTTGACCGCTCATCACAGCGGCAATTCTATCAGATGAGTTCATTGTCAGAAAGTACTTGACAGTTTTCATTGACGCGAGGGATGCTGCAGTGTGTGGAGAGTAGTTAAAGAGTATATATATAGTGGTAGCCGAGTATGTCTGGGTTGCTTTTTCAATGATAATGGAGTAATATTTGTGTATCGTCGTGCCGACTATGATTATAGAGGTCGCAAGAAAGGTGGATTCTAGTAATGATGAGAGCACAACTTTCCATCCCGGAAGAACGAAAAGAAGAACTCGAGCTGTTGAGAAAAGCGACAGGATCCCCCAATATCGCGAGTCTACTCAATGCTTCTTTGACAGCATTCCAATGGCTGGTCTTGGAAGCCGCCAGTGGACGTAGGATTGTGTCTGTTATCGATGGCGAGGATATCGAGCGGGAATTGGTCATGAGGGAACTGCAGAAGGCTAGCGCTTCAAGAATCATGGCTCAACGGGGAGCCGTCTCTGCGACGGCCGTCGCTGTCTCTGAAGGCTGAAAGTAAGCTCTCCCCTTCGTACAGGAGTTCTTTGGTACGAAGTTTGTCGAGATAGAAACGCTTCCGAGGACTGGGTCGGCGTGGTGCTTATCTGAGAGTTCTACCGTACTGAAGTGCACCCTACTTCTCCCCCGTGCGCCAGCGTGGTTATCGGAATTGGATCGTGTCGGGTCTGCCGCTACGCGCACACCGACTGGGAGCGCACGCCGCAAGAGGAGCGAGACCGCCGCAGCAAGCGCAACTTCTACCGCTTCCTGAAGAAGTATGGCCACAGCACGGACCTGCTGCTGGCTAAATCCAAGTAGGGCTGAGCCTTCGGTTCAGCTTGGCAGATATTGGCTGAGCTGGGGTTTCAGCTTCGCAGAAGCGAGCGTTTGCCCACATCTGGTGGCCTTAGCCGCGTCTGAGTGTTGACATCCCTCTGTTAGAGATATATAGTGTGCATAGGTATATGGCACAAAGGTATCTGGAGGATAGGTATGGCTGAAGGTCGAGACCTCACGGAGAAGAGTTACTGGCAGACGCTGGCGAGCCGTGGGACCGGACGATTTCTGGTGCTGGCGGCCCTGAACGAGCGGCCTCGACATGGCTACGAACTGGCCCGCGCCGTCACGGAGGCATGTGACGGCTGCTGCGAGCCGACGGACGCCATGATCTACCCGACCATCCGTGAGTTGACCGACGGAGGCTACATCACGTGCCGCACCGAGACACAGGGCCAGCGGCAACGCAAGGTCTGTGAGCTTACGGATAGAGGACGAGCGGCCTATCGGGCGGCAGCGGAGGTTTGGAGTTCCGTCGTGCCAGCCCTGCAGGATGCGATCGAAGCGGGCATGAAGCTGGAAGCAGTGGAACGCAAAGAGGAGGTCCTAGTATGACGACCCAACGAACCGCAGAAGAGATCAAGGGCGCGGTGATGGAGCATTACGGGTCTCGTGCGAAGACGCAGCTCGGCAAGACGGACACGATAGAACTGAAAGCTGCGACGTCCGACAACGCTTGTACGGACGACGCTTGTTGCGGTTCTTCGGAGGCGACGCAGGAGGAATCATCAGGCTGGGCCGACAAGCTGTACAGCGCCCAGGAGTTGGGCACTGTGCCGGAGGAAGTCCAGGAGATGTCGCTTGGCTGCGGCAATCCGATGGCGATTGCTGACTTGAAGCCTGGCGAAGCCGTGCTCGACCTCGGTAGCGGCAGCGGTCTGGATTGCTTCCTCGCCGCGAATCAGGTCGGTGAGACGGGCAGCGTCGTCGGCCTCGACATGACGGACAGCATGCTGGAGCTGGCCGCGCGAAACCTCAGGAAGGTCGGCGCCAAGAACGTCGAGTTCACGAAGGGCGAAATGGAGTCGATGCCGCTCCCGGACGGCCAGTTCGACGTGATCATCTCGAACTGCGTGATCAACCTGTCGCCGGACAAAGACGCGGTGTTCCGTGAGTCGGCGCGCGTACTGAAGCCGGGCGGCCGCATACGCGTGTCCGACATCGTCTGGACGCGCACACCTACCGAACAGGAGACCTCCGATCTCGCAAGCTGGGCCGGCTGCATCGCCGGCGCGCTTGAGATCAAGGACGTCGAGGCCAAGCTGAACGCGGCGGGTTTCACGGACATCAAGATCGAAGTGACGAAGCAGGGCGAGAGCAATGGCTGGGCGAGCGCCGACATCAGCGCGTTCAAGCCAGCAGCAGCCTGCTGCTAAGCGCCACCGGCTACGGAGAGGCCCGAAAGGGCCTCTCCTCTATTGCAGGTCGAACTCAGGGAAGTTCTCGTGGTAGGGGAGCAGTGGGGCGTAGCTGAACGTACGACTAGTCAAACCGTCCCCAGGCCCGCCCATTCGGATCCCTAGGAGTTTTTCCAACGTGCGTCCTCTCCCGAGCACCCTGGGGAGCTCGACAACTTCTGCTTCTGGAACGCGAGCTACTGGCTCAGGTGTGCGATTCACGGCGAGTGTGTACCGCTTAAAGAGATCTGCCAGATATACGCTAGGTACTTCACCGCCTACGGTGATGGGATCGAGCGCGCGCAGCATCTCGACGAACGTCTGTATCTTGCGGTACTGATCGAACTCATCGAGGGCGCCCTCAGGCAGGGTCGAAGTCACGCCTCGGATGCTCACGGCGTTCGCGCGATCGAGTGTGTGGGCGTATAAGAACGTCGTCTCCCTAGAGGCTCCTTCTGGCGCTGGCTGGTCGTAAGTGAAGTTCAGGAAGCCTTCGTCGACGATGGCTTCAAGCAGCTCTTGAACTGCATCCTCCGATAGCAGTGTTTGCAGCAAGCGCGTGCCATCTGTGGTTTCGTGCTGGTAGATGAGCGTGCCGTCTCCGTAGAGCGTGAACTCTGGAACGGCCAAGGCGCGATCGATCTTTGATGACCCACCGTCTAACGAGAGCATCTGGATGATGATCGCGTCTTCACGATGGAGGTATTCGACTGGGTCGCTCGGCGAGGGTCGGCACGCCACCAACATGAGCATTGCGACGGCCGGGACCATGGCGATGCGCGTACTCATCGTAGCTCCATCATAGGCGTCGCAGGCATCGCCGTCGACGTATCTTGCGATACATAACAGCCGTGCGGCATAGTATGTGGGCCGCAAGGAGGGCATGCATGGTCCAGGAACTCAAAGGCAAGACGGCCATCTCCGGCATCGGCATCACCGAGATGGGGAAGGTCTACGGCCACAACACCGGCTGGTTCGCCGCGGAGGCGATTCGCCTCGCGATCGAGGATGCGGGCCTGAAGAAGGAAGACATCGACGGCTTGCTAGTGAATACAGGCGTGACGCCGTTGCCCGGCATGGGCGGCCTCGACATCCAGAATCACCTAGGGCTCACGAACCTCCGGCTCCTCACGAGCCTGCAGGCCGGCGGCGCCACGGCTGCGATCATGGTGCAGTACGCCGCCATGGCGATCGCGAACGGCATGGCGAACCACGTCGTCTGCGTCTTCGCCGACGCCCCGTTGCGTGAGAGTCGAGGCGGGGGAGGCGCCTATAGCGGCACCGGCGGTGGCGGATACGTTCCGCCCGGCATGTCGGGGCTCTACACCGCATTCGGGATGTTTGGCATCACCGCGCAGTACGCGCTGGCAGCGCGACGCCACATGGGCATGTACGGCACGACCAACGACGACTTCGGCGCGATCGCCGTCGCCCAACGCGCCTGGGCTGAGAAGAGCCCTCACGCGCAGCAGCGCGACCCGATGACCATTGAGGACTATCACGCCTCGCGCTGGATCGCGGAGCCGCTTCACTTGCTGGATTGCTGCCTCGTTTCGAATGGAGGCGTTGCCGTCATCGTATCGTCCGCTGATGCGGCTAAAGACCTCAAGCAGCCGCCGGCGTACATCTGGGGGATAGGGCAGGGCCATCCGGGCGACCTGAAGCGGGCTGGCTGGGACGTCGATACGAACACCGGCGCGTCGCTATCCAAGGAACGCGCGTTTAGCATGGCCGGTATCGAGTTGAACGACGTGGACGTCTGCCAGCTCTACGATTGCTACACCTACACGGTGCTGGTGACGCTGGAGGACTATGGCTTCTGCGAAAAAGGCGAGGGTGGCCCGTTCGTCGCCGACGGCAAGCTTGGCCCGGGCGGCGCTCTGCCGACGAACACGGGCGGCGGGCAGCTCTCCGGCTACTACATGTGGGGAATGACGCCGCTCTCCGAGGGCATCATCCAGGCGCGCGGCACGGGCGGCGATCGCCAGGTCGAGAAGCACGACGTTGTACTCGTGTCGGGTAACGGCGGCATCCTCGACCACCACAGCACGCTGATCCTCAGCCCGCATCCGGCATAGGAGGTCTGATGGCTGATCAAGAATACACACGGCCGATCCCGGTCGCCGACGAAGCCTCGCAAGAGTTCTTCGACGGCGCGAACGAGGAAAAGCTGATGCTACAGAAGTGCTCGCAGTGCGGGACGCATCGGCTGCCGGGCCGCGAGCGCTGCCTGGACTGCTGGTCAACCGAGTCGGAGTGGGCGCAAGCGTCCGGCAAGGGCAAGCTCTACACGTACGGCATCATGCATCAGAAATACCACCCGGCATTCGCCGACGTGACGCCTTACAACTACGCGATCGTCGAGCTAGACGAAGGACCGCGGATTGTGACCAACATCGTGAACTGCGATCCGGAGGACTTGAAGACGGACATGCCTGTCGAAGCGGTCTTCGATCACGTAAGCGACGGAGCGACGCTGATCCGCTTTAGGCCGGCATAGAGTTCATGACCTTCTCGATCGTCGCGCGTGATCCGGAGACCGGGCAATTCGGCGTGGCCGTCTCGACGGCTGTGCCATGCGTGGGCGCGATGGTCCCGCACGTGAAGCCGGGCGTCGGAGCGATCGCGACGCAGTCGTTCACGAACGTGAGGCTCGGCGTCGACGGCCTGAAGCTGCTTGAGCTGGGACTTACTTCGGAGGCTGCGCTGATATCGCTGCTCGTGCAGGATGAGGAGGCGACTCGACGCCAGGTGGCCGGCATCGATGTGAATAATACTCCGTTCGTGTACTCAGGAGACGGCTGCGTCGATTGGTACGGGTCCAGCGAAGGCGAGCATTACTCTGTCCAAGGTAACATGCTTGTCGGGGAAGACACGATCGCCGCGATGGCCCAAGCGTTCGAGTCGTCGAAGGGCTTCCTGGGTGAGCGCCTGATACAAGCGCTGGAGGCCGGACAGGCGGCGGGTGGAGACAAGCGTGGGCGTTCGTCCGCAGCGCTGCTGGTGGCGCCGTTGCGGCATGACGACGCTCTTTCGAAAATAGACATACGCGTTGACCAGCACGATGACCCGGTGGCAGAGTTACGTCGCATCGGCGATGTGGTAATCGAGCACTTTCGAGAGATTCTTGAAGAAGCAAGGAAGCTGGAGGCAGAAGGATCATGAGTGGAACGCGCTTTCCAATGAAGCTGGACCCGTGGTGGCGAGCGCTGCTCCTACTGGGTGGGGCAACGCAGAGTAATTCGTATCTAGAAATCGAACACGAAGCGCTGACTGTGCGCTTTGGGATGCTCTACCAGGACACGCTGCAGATTCAGGACATCGAGAGCGTCGAGAAGGCCGATTGGCCATTCTGGATGGGCATTGGATGGCGCCTCGGTTTCGGCCAGCGGTTTGGCCTGATCGGCTCGTACGATGGTGTCGTCGAGATGCGGCTCCGGGAGCCGCTGCGGGTCTGGCGCGTTGCGAACTTCACGCGCCTCGCCGTCTCGTTGGAGGACCCGGTGGCGTTTGCCGGCGCGCTCAACGCAAAGATCGGAGTGCCCTGATGCTCGCCTTGTCCTTTGAACGCAACGGACGACCGCTGTGCTTCTCGTAATTCTCTTTTTCCTCTAACAACGCCGCCACGCTCATCGTGCGGCAGGCAATGCCTTTGAGGGTTCGAACCGTGTCCGGAAACGGTGGCCATGGCCAGAACTCGCGACCCGGGGTGACTATCCGCCCTTGCTTTTTTCTCTTGATGAATGCGAATGCTATGTCTTGACCATTCTTGGCAAAGTGGATAGCGGCCTGGTCCGTTACTGCCGCGACCTCATAGCCAGACGTTAGTAGCATTCGCTGGATCCGGCCTGCATGGCGTCTCCAGGTGACGAGGTCGATATCTGAGTGTGTCCTGGTGACCCGGCCGATCAGGAAGTCGAGTGCCCAGCCGCCGCGCAGCCAGAAACGGATTCTGGCCCGCCTGAACAGGTCAGTGATTTCCGAGATGAGTTCGAACTGGGTGCGGGTATCGGCATCCATAGCGATAGAATCATGATACGAGAGTTAGAACATCGCCGACGGCGCGTAGGTGCCCTGCGGCTCTTCGTAGGGACCAAGCGACATCAGGTTCATCACCTTAATGTTGCGGTGTCCGGCCGCGAGCGCCCCTCGATACAGTTCGCCGTCTCGAATCGGTACGAACGAATGCGCCCCCGGTGCGTTGGCGCCGTAGCCTGCGTACAAGGCCAACATCTCATCGGTTGTCTCCGCCACGCCGTGGCCCAGCGCTGAGCTGATCAGGTAGCCCGCGATCTGTCCCCGATCGATTACGAACATTGGGAAGCCAAGCGCCAAGAACACTTCGTAGTCACCTTTGCGGCTGACGTGGTAGATGCTCTGGCATAGCTCGTCCATCGCGTCGAAGTCGGAGGCGGTCGCCGGCCGAAAGCCAGGGTCGGGTTCGCCGTTCGCGGCCAGCTCCAGATAGGCGAGCGGCTCCTTCGTGTCGAAGCCGAGCGACGCATAGAGTGCGAGCGATTGCATGTTGAAGGAGTCCTGACAGAGGCGGATCATCTCGTAGCCCTGCTTCCGCGCGGCGGCGATCACGTCATCCATCAGCCGGCGGCCAAGGCCCTCACCCTGCGCCCCGATGTCGACAGATATTGGCCCGATGCCCGCGACCTCGCCCCATAGGTTGATGAAGTTGGAACCCTTCGCGGTATCGCCGTTGTACGCGGCGACGCTGTAGACCTGCTCCTGCGCGACAAGCATGCCGACGACCTGCTGTGCGAACTCTATGGTGGCGAAGTCGGTGGGGAAGCCGTGGCGATCCGAGAGGTCCTTGAACGCCTCGTAACAAATGCGGCCGAGTTCATGAACGTCCTCGGCGCGGGCCTGTCGTAGTTCGGCCATCACGCGTTCACCACGTTCTTAAGTGCTTCTTTCACGCTGACCGCAGCCTCGACGACGGCTTCCTGATTTGGTTGCACGGCGAGCAGGTTGACGTGGTCCATGCCTGCTTCTATGTAGGGCCCGAGGAACTCAGCGATTTCGTCGGGCTTACCGTACGGGCAGTACTTCTCGAAGTTCTCGTACGGGATCTGGTAGAAGCCCTGCATCCTCTTAGAGAGCCGCCGCCGAGCTTCGTCTTGGTCATCATCGACGGCGTGCCAGAGCTGGAGACCGAGACCGATCTTAGAGGGATCGCGGCCCTCTTCCGACGCCCATTCGTCGATCTTTTCGCGCGCTTCTTTCATGCGGCGTGCCGACACCCAGATCGCCGTCCAGGCGTCACCGTAGCGGGCGGTGCGTCGCAGGGCGGCATCGGAGCGGCCGCCGATATGGATGGGTATGCCGTCGTCGCTCATCGGTTTGGGCTGCATGCGTACCTTGTCGAGCTGATAGTACTTGCCTTCGAACGTCGTCTCTTCTTGCGTCCATAGCGAGCGCAGGATCTGGAGAGCTTCGTCCGTGCGCCGGGCACGCGTGCGCGGGTCGATGCCACAGGCGAGCCATTCGTTCTTGTCCTCGCCACCGATACCGACGCCCAAGATGAGCCGGCCATTCGAGAGCTGGTCGATCATGGCGCACTGCAGCGCGACGGGCGTGGGGTGGCGAAGCGCGAGCAGAAAGACGCTTGTCATCAGCTTGACGCTCTCCGTAACCGTCGCTACCGCCGCGAGGTTGACGAGGCCGTCGTTGCCGTTGCCGTAAAACGTCACGTGGTCGCCCGCGAAGAGGCCGTCGATGCCGGCCTCTTCCGCCTTCCGCGCCGCGGCCAGCACTTCTTCTGAGGTGATGCCCGCGCGCATGTTCCACGCTCCAGTGGGGATCAGGATGGTCGGCATCTGCATATGTTCGACTCCTACGATTGTGCCGGTTCGTGCTTGGTCCCGATGACGCCATTACTCCGCAGCGCCTCGATCTCGTCCCAGGAGAAGCCCGCTTCGAGCAAAATTTCCTCAGTGTGCTGGCCGTGCTCGGGCGCCAGGCTGCGGATCTCTAGAGGAGACTTGCTCATCTGCACCGGCGTGGCAACCATGCGTACCGGGTCGCCATCGGGACGAGGCACCTCAACGATGTAGTCGTTGGCAAGGACCTGCGGATCGTTCGCGATCGCCGCGTAGTCCTGGACGTGCGCGCAGAATATGCCTCGTGTACCGAGGAGCTTGACCCACTCCGCTGCCGGACGCTTGGCGAACTCCTCGTCCAGGATCTGGATCAGCTCGTCCGCGTGATCGCGCACGCGGAGCCGATAGCTGGTGAAGCGCTCGTCTTCCTCAAGTTCCGGCCTGCCGATTACGTCGCAGACATCAGCCCAGCCCCGGTTCAGCAGCATGCCGATGGCGAAGTACTTGCCGTCGCTTCCCTGGTAGACGTTCCAGAAGGGCGTGCGGCCTGCCCGCGGGAAGCGCTCCGGTAGCTCGCCGGAGAACAAGTAGCTGGTGATGTTGAAGGACTGGAGCGCCATGACGCTGCCCAACAGCGAGACATCGACCTCTTGGCCATCGCCGGTACGCTCGCGGTGCATGAGTGCCGCCAGGATGCCGAAGGCGGCCATCATGCCGCCGACCTGGTCGGCAATCGGCGCGCCGGCATTCTTCGGCGTGCGGTCTGGGTCGCCTGTGATAGCCATCAAGCCGCCCCTGGCCTGGCCTAGGATGTCGAATGAGCCCTCCTGCGCCTCCGGGCCGTCTCGACCGTAGCCGGAGGCGCGGGCGTAGATGATGGCCGGGTTCGCCTTCGCGGTCTCCTTGTAGCCGATCCCGAGTCGCTCCGTGACGCCGGGGCGATAGTTGGTGAGGAAGACGTCGGCATCCTCCGCGAGGCGAAAGAACACACTCCGGCCCTCCGGCTGCTTGAGGTCGAGCGCGATGGACCGTTTGCCACGGTTCAGGGCCTGGAAGTAGGCGCTCAGGCCGCCCACGCGCTCGATGACGTGGAGGCCGCGCCCTGGGTCGCCTCCTGATGCCTCCTCGATCTTGATCACATCGGCGCCCAGGTCAGCGAGCATGGCCGAGGCAGACGTGCCTTGCTGCCAAATAGTCATATCGAGAACGCGAATGCCTTCGAGAGCGCCTGACATGGAAGTGCCTCCTCAGCGTGAAACATATAACAGAAACGGTTCCCCTTTGGAAGCGTTATCTATTTTAGGAGGCGAGACATGACCGTAGAACTGGAAGTGAAGCAGGCTGAGGGCCTCGAACTCAAAGAACGATTGATGGCGGAGGTGGAACGCGCCGTCGCTGAACAGGAGCCATATGCGATCATCGCCAGTATTCCGCAGCGTCTGCCGGGAGAAGAGATCTCGGACGTCATCCAGGTGGGCGCCAGGTGCGCGGTCGATCTTGTACGTGATGGGGACGTCGTCGGACTCCTCGATGGCGAAATCATCGTGGTAGGCCTCAGTGGCACGACTCCAAATCTGGCGCGAGTGTTTGCCTACCGGTTGCAGTCCGACCTCCGACTCCGAACGCACGCGCTCCGCAACACCGTGTGGGAGACGGCGTTCGCATGCCTGCCCCAAGATGGCGAATCGTCTGAAGACCTACTACAGAACGCCATTGAGCGTGCCATAACCAGGCGCCGCCGGCTGGGCGCCTGAAGCCCCCTCATTTCGCTAGCAGGCCGCGGACATGGATGTCCGCGGTTTATGTTGTCCGGCGTTGACCAGATCGGCGCAATCTCCTTTACTGAAGGGGCAAAGGACGTCCCATATGTTGGGAGCCCAATCAGATACGCGATCGGTTGGGGACTTCCTGCCGGAATAGGGCGAGGCTAGAATGACCAATTTCCCCCGAGTCGTTGTTACTGGAATAGGCGTTGTGAGCCCTGTCGGGTTGGACGTCGATAGCACCTGGAAGAATCTGCTTGCAGGTACCCCCGGCATCGACAGGATCCAGGGCTTTGACACGGCCAATCAGCAGGTGAAGATCGCCGGTGAGCTCAAGGACTTTGATCCGAAGAAGTACATGGACCACAAGATGGCGCGCCGGTCCGGCCGGTTTGCGCAAATGGCTGTCGCCGCGAGCGTCCAGGCGCTCTGCTCCGGCGGTCTCCAGATCGATGAGTCGAACCGTGACGAGATTGGCGTCCTCGTCGCGTCCGCGGGTGGCTCGTTCGAGATGGGAAATCAGGAAGAGGTCATCAAGACGCGGGGCGCGCGTCGAGTCGACCCGCTGTTGATCCCTAAGTACGGCGCGTATATGGCTGCCGCGCGCGTGGGCAGAGTGCTCGGCGTGCGGGGTCCGAACTCCTCGATCAACTCTGCCTGCGCCTCTGGCACGGACGCGCTCGGCCAGGCGCTTAATATGATCCGCACCGGCGTCACGGACGTGCTGCTCGCGGGCGCCTCTGAGGCGATCGTAACACCCGTCGGCGTGGCGACGATGGGCGTCCTTGGTGCGCTCACAAAGGAAGGCAACGATGATCCGGCTCGAGCATCGCGCCCCTTCGACGCGACGCGGACCGGATTCGTGCTGGCGGAGGGCGCCGGGATGCTGCTGTTGGAGACGGAAGAACGAGCGCAGGAGCGTGGCGCGCCAATCCTGGCGGAGTTCGCTGGCGCTGGCTGGTCGTTCGATGCGACGAACGACACGGCGCCGGACTCGGCGGGGCAATCGCTCGCCATGATCCGGGCGTTGAAATCGGCCGGTCTCACACCAGAGGACGTCAGCTACATCAGCGCCCACGGGACATCGACGC
>JADFPV010000118.1 GCA_022562155.1 Chloroflexota bacterium | reverse complement strand
CGCCGTGGGTCGCGGGGACACATTCTACGCCGTCGCTATCCTCGGAGAGCGTTCCGACTGGCTGCGAAATGCGCGCAAGGAGCCGCGCGTGAAGATCCGGGCTGGGCGACAAACCAACAGCGCGACCGTCCGACAGCTCAGCGATCCCGCGGAACGCGAATCAGCAGGCGAGTTGTATGTGAGTGAGGTCTTCCCGTACGATTACGTCGACTACGTAAGCCTGCACTGGGGCTGGCCCACGCGGCGCAAGATTATCGACGCGCACCGTCGCTGGCTGGAAGACGGCGTGATGGTCGCGATCGATCTGGACGCATGAATGCCAAGGCCGTGCGCTAGCCGCGCATCGCCGCGGGATCGAGGCCGACCGACTCGCACCACTCGTGGTAGGCGATGGGAGAGACCTCGGAAGGCTTGATCTCGCTGCGACCGCCCCAGAACACGTTCGTGTAGCCTACCGGGATGCCGACGGACGCTAGGTGCTCGTCGATCGCGGCCTTGTGCTCCAGCAGCAGTGCCTTATCGGTGCCATGCGCCACGCCCATGATGTTCACGTTTTGGAACTCCGCTCCTGCCTCGCGCCAGTAGGCGTGCGTGAGTATGTGGTGGCGGCCCACCTCCCGCCCGGCCTCGATCTCGCGTCCGGGCGGCACCGCCCAGTGGTAGAGCGCATTGTAGCGCGTGACGCGCTGGCCGCCGGCGACCGGCTTGACGTGCTCTAGGAACGTGGAGAAGCGTCCAATAACCTTGCGACGGTCGAGCGCCTCCGCGATGTCGTAGAACGTCTCTAAAGAGACGCTTGCTTCGTCGGCGCGAGTCTGCCAGATGTCCGGCACGATCTCCTCGGGCGCGAACTCCCGCTTCAGCGCCGTAAGTACGCGCCACTCGGCGTCGTCCAACTGGACGATTTCGACTGCGGTCACCTCGGCGGGCGCATCCGACTTGCTACCCGGCGACATGCCACGCCGGCGGGTGTGGCCCACCCCAAGAGCGAACAGGCACTTGGCCGGCATGCGGCGATAGCCTTCCGCGCCGGTACGCGCCGCCAGATATTCGCAGTGCTTCTCAATGGAGTAACCTTGCGGGACTTTCAGGGTGGTCCAGAGCTTGTAGGCCGCAGCTGGCGTGGCGGCGTCCGTCGTGCGGATCACGACGTGACCGGAGAACGGGTCCTGCTGGAAAAGGTAATCGAAGGCGTCGTTGAGCTTGGCCGTGGGCACGCGCCAGGCGATGAGCGCGCCGGCGGCGAGATTGGTGGAGAGCAGCGTCTGTCGCACGCGCCGGATCGTGCCCGCCCGAAGCATCGCCTGCACCCGCTCCACGAGCAAAGGTTGTTCGACGCCTGAGAGGCGGCTGATCTCGCCGAATGGGTCTCGCTGGAAGCCCGCGATCTTGTCCTCGGAGATCGCGAGGATGTTGGCGTTCACGGGATCGTCGAAGCGAACGGAGATCGCCGGCGCCGTCATAGTAGCGTCACCTGCGGGTTAGCTTGCAGGCTGGCCCGTCCGAGCCTGTCCCGCATATGCGCTGCGTGGGCGCTCCCGGCGCGACGAAGGAAATCGATGGCCATACGCTCCTGGAATGATCGTGATGCGTTGCGCAATCCATGATACGAGCGTGGCGGGAGGGGGGCAAGAAGGTTTGCGTAGGTTCGAGCGGCGATAGCCGGGCGAAGGTTGGGTACAGAGCACCTACGCTGCCCGCGCGTCCTCTTCCAATCGCCGGAGGGTGGCGCTGATCAGCGCGTCGCCGTCGAGGCCGTCGCGCTGGAACGTGGCGACGCCGGCCTGCCATTTGCCTGCTGATGGTGCGCGAATCTGCAGGTCGCCCTTGACCCGGAAAGCCACGGTGGAGGCGTCGGCTAGATCGGCGTCGTAGAGGATGGCGACGAAGCGCACCGTATCGATGCGCGAAGGGATATCGTAGTTGCGCAGGCTGCCCGTGATGAGCTTGGCGGCCTGCTCGAGGAGATCGAAGTGAGGGATCTCGTCCGGGAGGACGCGCAGCTGCCACGCGACGAGCGAGAAGACGCTCTCTGTGCGGGCAGCACGGTCTAGTTCTTCGGCCAGCCGCAGCTCGAGGTACCAGAGGTGATACAGCCCCAGTTCGTCGCGGAGGGCGTGATCAACCGGGCTAGCCCCATTAGCGCTTGGTTGATCGGCGGGCGTCTCTATCTTTGGCTTGCGCTTGAACACGATATTCGATCCTCTAAGTATGTTTCATCAGGAGTTGGCCTCCGCATAATAGGGGATCTGACCAATTTATCCGGATATCGTATCCGGCGCGTCGTTGACATTGCGGTGGAGAGGTGTTGTGAAGCAGTAATTATTGGTTCGTAAGGCCGGTGATCGTCGCCTTCACCCGCACCAGTTCAGGCACTTCCTCTCCGATTGAAGCGGCGTTTTCGGGGAGGAATTTACGGAGCGTGTTCATCTGGAAATCGATGTCGAGCCAGGGACAGGGCGTGCCCTGGTGTTCTTGTGTCTGATAGATGGAGAAGAGCACGCTTCGGTCTAGGCCCAGCGCTACCAGCCGTTCCAGCTCACGCTCAGCCTCTTCTTTGGTATAGAGACCTTGCGCCTCCTTGTTCCAGATGACGGTCGCCAGGTAGGCAGCCTCAAGGCGGTTTTCCTCGTTCGCCGGTACGCCGTTTGTGGCTTCGCTGAGCAGAAGCACCGGCTTCGGGCTGCTGGCGAGGACAGCATCGGCGACGCTGCCGAGGACGAATTTGCCCAAGCTGCTCCTGCCGCGTGTCGTCATCAGGATCAGATCGGCCTCAAACTCTTCGGCCAGCGTGACAATGACGGTCGCTGGATTGCCCCGGCGGACGCTGGTCTCCACTACCAGCCCGTCCTCGCGTAGGCCGGCCGCAATGGCGGTTAGATAGGCTTCGGCCTGGCCCATCGCCTTGGGAACGATCGACCGCGTGAGCGGGATAACCCGAACGACGACGATGGTGGCGCTAAGGGCGGCTGCCATCTGGGCGGCATACGGCAGGACGATACCGTCTCGGCGCGACTGGTCTAGCGGCAAGAGGATCTTCATCGGAGGCCGGCGCGCCTGGATAGCCGCAGCCTGCTCAACTACGCTTTTTATGTAGGTGTCCATTGAATATGTAGTCGGCTCGTCGAAGCGCCGAAGAGAGTCGGCCGTTCCCTTACTTGAGCGGGCTACTTGGCCGAAGTTCGGTTCGGCCTTGAGCGTCGCGGCCGGCCGGCGGCGGAGTGTCCTCGCTTACGAGGTTGATTTGGCGAAGCGGTTGATATCGATCAGGGCGCGCTCGTGGAGGCCTTCGCCGATCTTCACGCCGTCCTCGTTCCAGCACTCCACGTCGAAGATGTAGCGACGGCCGTTCACTTCGCGCAGCGCGACCTTCGCTGTCACCTGCTTGCCGACGGGCG
This sequence comes from Chloroflexota bacterium, assembly GCA_022562155.1. Taxonomy (GTDB): domain Bacteria; phylum Chloroflexota; class Dehalococcoidia; order DSTF01; family RBG-16-68-14; genus SZUA-185. The sequence goes on along the minus strand of JADFPV010000118.1, from coordinate 1,057 downwards.
TCGGCGCGAGGTGGCGGATGTCTATTCGATAGCCGACGGACTGCTCGCCGGCCTCTACGTAGCGAGAGAGCAGACGGACACAGGTACCTTCGATGAGCGAGACCATCGCGGGGGTGGAGTACATGGAGGGGGCATCGGGTCCCAAATGGACGATGCCCATCTCCGCTGTGGTGGTGATGGTCTGCTCGTCGCTGACGCCGGGCTTCAACTCTGGCTTCACAGGGATACCTCCTTGCAGTGGGTGTCGCACGAGATAGTACCATATGCTTCTGCTAAGGACAGAGCCGTTTCGTTGCGTTCGGAGAGCGCTCAGATCGGGAAAACTGTTGTCTACCGGCGCGAATAAAATCTTGGCTGATCTGCGAAGGGCTGGTGGGCTTGACATCGTATGTAGATCGTGCTATAACAGCGGTGCTGGTGGACGAAAAGTCCACACTAACCCCGCCGCAGTATAAGCGAAGCTGCGTCAGCGGACCAATCGCCGACCCCCCGTCCGGCCGATGGTTCTGGCAGCGGTGAGTAGTTGCTCCTACCTCCGCCTGGAGCCGGGAAAGGGGGGATGCCCCACGAAGCACAAGCACCTTAATCGCGTAGGGAAGTCATTTACTTCTCGGTAGGAGGTTATCTTTCGTGAGAACAAGCAAAGTACATACGGGAACGATCGTGGGAGTACTGGCGCTCCCGCTCATCGCCATCTTGGCGATGGTGATGTTCTTCTCGTTTAGCCAGTCCGGTCCTGAGCAGGCCGAGGCGGCCAGCCAGGGCTCGGCGACCGCCATGCGGCTGCAAGTTCCAGCGAACGCAGAGGTGGGAAGCAAGTTCAACGTCAGCATCGTGGCTGACCTGACGCCGAACGTGGACATCGGGGGCTTTTCGGCCCAGGTCATCGTCGACGAGCCGAACTCGAAGGTGAATTACAATGGGGCCTTTGGTACGGCGGCCTGCGAGGCTGCGCTCAAGGTGTCGCCGGTGAGCGGCGGCTTTGCCCTATGCGACCTGTTCTCCCCCGTCCTGACGGGTGGCGTGGCGTTCTCGGTGTTGACCTCGTTCACTTCGC
>JADFPV010000117.1 GCA_022562155.1 Chloroflexota bacterium | reverse complement strand
TCCGTCGCGCTGAAGTCGTCCCTGCCATAGAGGATGTTGATCGTCAATCTAGGTTCGCTTTCCAGCCGACTAAGATAACAGCAGCCACGCCGGCGAAGATCAGCGCGCCGGGCCAGAGCAGGCTCGCCGCGAACTCGCTCATGCGGCCGCCGGCGCTCACGCCGTCCGCGCTCACGGCCTGATAGGCGCCGAACGCAGCCGCCGTCATCAGGCCGAGCGCCAGGGCGGAGACGATGAGGATGAGGTCGCCTCTGTTCAGCGAAGGGCGGCGTTCAGGCATGCGGTCCTTTCATATGGTCGGGCTTGCCCCTGCGCCCCGCTGGCCGTAGGCTGGCAAAGGTTCGATTTATGTTCATCTTCGCCTTCGTTCTCATCGGCATCGGCTTTGGGCTCTACCTTGGCGCCTTCGCCCAGGGGCCGGGCCCTTCGATGAGCGATAAGCCGCTCCAGGCCTTTATGTTCTTCGGCGCAACAGCCAGCATGGTGACGGGCTTCCTCTTCCTCGTCGCCTGAGCGGAACTCAATGTTGGCCTAGCACTTGCCCCGCGCGACCACTCGCTCGCAGGAGCTGGATGGCCATATCTCCACAGTGCCCATCTGTGCAAAGGGCTTCATGAACTGCTTGATCGGCTCCTCGCTCTCCGCGTCTACGATGAGATAGATCGTGTGGCCGCCATCGATGACGGCGTCGCTGTGCAGCGTCACGCCCGCCTTCGCGGCGCTCTCCTTCGACACGAGGGATACCAGCATTGGTCCCATCTGGGGGTCACCGGCGGGGCAACTCTCGGCTGCGTGCTTTGCTTGCACGACGAATAGTGGCATCTGTCTCTCCTCCTGCGCTCCACGTCGGCGCTTCTCGCCGGTCGCGTCCTCACAGTAGCAGATCGTACTGGCGGGAGTGCATGGGAGTCGAACACACCTGCAATGGGGCTGCCACCCCACAACGGTGTTGAAGTTCGGTCCGCGCCATCCACGATCGTCCACAGGCGGCCGCCGGAGAAGCTAATTCCACCCTAAAATCGCCTCGACTGTTCGCGTCCGTTCGCCGGGGTTGCTGTCAGCGTTGCCGTCAAAATGGGTTCGGGGCGCGCTTCTCGCTCGGAGCGGGCGAAGGAGTCCTGCCGCATTCGGTAACGATTCGCACCAGCGCATCGGGCGCTGAAACCTTCACCGGCAGCGTAGTACTCGCCAGCCGTTTCCTGACGTGCGGCGGCTCCGCCAGGCGCCCCGGCGGTGCGCCACGTCTCATTAAAAGGCCCTCTCTCACTAAAGGCTCTCTCTCACTTTGCCGACACTCCATAGAGGAGTAAGCCTCCGGGCGATAGCCGGAAGACCGAGAGTAGTAAGTTGAGAGGACCCACCAAGGTAGCGTTTTACGCTGGCCGCCTGTTGGCGGTCATGCTTGGCGTATTGCTCCTTGCGTACCTCACTGGAACGCCAGTCGCGGCGCAGGTGCCAACCCCCACGCCGGGCCAGCCTGATCTCACCATCACCAAGAACGACTCCGCCGACCCGGTCGTGACGGGCGAGTCCTTTACATACACAATAGAGGTACGGAACGACGGCTCTGCCGGCGCCCAGTTCGTCCGCATGGTCGACAGCACTCCGGCCATCTTCACGATTATCGGCTTCGCGACCACGCGAGGCTCGTGCGTTCTCGTTGGCCCCGCCACCGGCGGCGACATCGATTGCGACCTCGGCTCGCTCGGCACTGGCCCGGCCGCGTTCGCGACTATTACGATTACGGGCTACCTAACGTCCGGCGTCGATGTGAGCGTCGACAACTCTGCGGACGTGGATCCGTTGAACACGATCGCGGAGTCGAATGAAGGTAACAATACTGCGATTGAGAGCACGACAGTCCTTGGCCCGACGCCGACGCCCACGGACACACCGACGGTGACACCGACGCCGACCAACACATCAACGCCAACACTAACACCAACGCCGACGGATACCCCAACGGCGACGCCAACGAACACACCGACGGCAACGCCAACGAACACACCGACGCCGACACCCACGGCCACGCCAACGTCGACGCCGACAGACACGCCGACCGCGACGCCGACGGCTACCGCAACCGCCACGGCGACGGCCACGCCAACAGCGACCGCTACGGCAACCAACACGGCCACGGCGACCGCAACTGCTACCGCGACTACCACAGCGACAACCACGGCGACCGCTACAGACACCGCCACGCCGACGGCGACCGCAACGGCTACGAACACGCCCATCGCTCCGGACCTAACGATTACGAAGTCCGATTCGGCCGACCCAGTTGCCACCGGGGAGACGTTTACTTATACGATCGAAATCCGGAACGAAGGGCCGGTAGGCGCTGCGTTCGTGCGCATGATCGATTCGGTGCCCGCCGAGTTCACAATCGCGAGCTTCACGACCACGCGCGGTAGCTGCGTCATCGTCGGCTCGCCCACCGGAGGCCAGTTGGACTGCGACCTCGATGACTTCGGCACCGGGCCTGCCGCGTTCGCCACAATCACCATCACGGGCTACCTGACGTCTGCCGTTGACCTGACGGTCGACAACACGGCTGTCGCCGATCCGGTGGACGTCGTTTCGGAGCAGAACGAGAGCAACAACACGGCCGTCGAAGACACGACCGTCCTCGGCCCGACGCCAACGAACACGCCGTCTGCGACGCCGACGGCCACTAACACACCCACTGACACACCAACGAATACGCCGACTGATACGCCAACGAATACGCCAACGGACACCGCGACACCGACTGAAACCCCAACGCCGACCAGCACGGCCGCCAGCACGGCAACGGCCACCTCGGCGCCCACGGATACGCCGAGCGCGACGCCGACGGCGACCGACGGCGCTACGCCTTCGTCCGCTACAAGCACGGTGACGCCGACCGCAACCGGCACCGTCGATGGTACGTCCACGCCAGAGCCGACCGGGACGAGCGAGCCGACGGCTACGGAAGAGCCGGCATCACCGCCCGCATCCTTCCCTCACGAAGCGCTCGTCGTCGTCATCGCGCAGAACCTCAACCCGTCGGTCGGTGACGACGTGAAGCTGATGGTTGCCGTCGTCGAGACGGCTAGCGCCATTGCGGTCGACACGACTTGCATCGTCCAGGTCCAATCCCAGCCGGGAACGGACGCCGGCGTAGACCCGATGATTATCACAACGGGCGCGGATGGCGAGGCGTCGACGACGCTCCACGTGGGCAGCACGCCTGGCGCTGTCCAGGTGTCCGCTCAGTGCGGCGATCTGGACCCCGTCGTAATTACGCTGGAAGTCGCGGGCGTTTCAGGACCCGCTTCGCTGCCAGACGCTGGCGTTGGTGTCGGCGATCAGTCTGGAATGAATGGCCTGCTGCCTGCAACGTTGCTGGCGGCCTCGGGCATGCTCCTCGTCGCTTCGGCCTTCGTGCGGCTGCGCCGCGATCGCCGCCTCCATGTGGAAGCGTTCGTTCCGCGCATGAAGCCGGTGTTCTAGTCGGCCGTCACTCTCCTCCCGCTCAGCCAAATCGCCCGTCGGGCAATTGCATTTCACACTGGCGGGAGTGCATGGGAGTCGAACCCACCTGGGATGGGGCTGCCACCCCACAACGGTTTTGAAGACCGCGGGCGCCACCGGGCACCATCCACTCCCGTTCTGTCAGTCTACGGCGCGGGCGAAACGGCGACAAGATGCCGCGCCGCCGTTTTGACACAGCGACAGCCCGCGCGTACGATCGCTAAGTTGGACAACCGTAGCCCCGGATAGCAATAGAGGAGCCGTTGTTGTGAACTACGAAGTGAAGTACGGGCCCGCTTACGCCCTCGGCATCGTCTCGCTGGAGGCGGGCGAGAAGATCCAGGCGGAGACGGGCGCCATGGTCAGCATGTCCGACACGATCAAGATCGAGACCGGCATGAAGGGCGGCCTGCTGAGCGGGCTGAAGCGCTCCGTGCTGGGCGGCGAGAGCTTCTTCCTGAACACGTTCGAGGCGGAGCAGGCGGGCGAAGTGACGATCGCCCCCGCTCTTCCCGGCGATATCATGGTGCTGGAGCTGACGGGCCAGCCGGTGCTCGTGCAGTCGGGCTCGTTCCTGGCCGCAACGCCGGAGATCGAAATCGATACGAAGTGGGGCGGCGGCAAGACCTTCTTCTCGCGCGAGGGTCTCTTCCTGCTCCGTTGCACCGGTACAGGTACGCTCTTCCTCTCCAGCTACGGCGCCATTCACCTCGTCGAGCTCGACGCTGGCCAGCGTTACGTCGTCGATACGGGCCACATGGTCGCGTTCGATGACACAGTGACGTACGACGTCGGCCGCGTCGGGAGCTGGAAGTCGACACTGCTCGGCGGCGAAGGGCTGGTCTGCAAGCTAACCGGGCCGGGCCGTTTCTACCTGCAGACGCGCAACCCGGAGAGCTTCGTCGCGTGGCTGGTGCCGAATCTGACTGGCAAGCGGCAGTAACGCGCGCCTGCG
>JADFPV010000116.1 GCA_022562155.1 Chloroflexota bacterium | reverse complement strand
CTATGTAATTCTAACATGGCCCTCTACCTGTGACAGGGGTGATCGCCGTCACCCACACCCCCAATGTCTCCTGTCATGCTGAAGACAATGAATGACAACAGCAAAAGAGTAGAGTTGCATGTCTATATCGAAACGGGCTGCGAGCAGTGCGAGCGAGCTGTCCAGCTCGCGCAGGAGATCGACAACGGCTACTCGCGGCTGGCCGTGAGCGTGATCGACGTAGGCGAAAGCGCTGTCCGTCCGGACGACGTCTTCGCCGTGCCGACGTTCATGTTGAACGGCCGTGTCTTCTCACTAGGCAACCCCCAGGAGACCCACCTCCGCCAAGAGATCGAAGCGCTACTGCGCGAGCGGGATTCCGTGTAAACTGGAGGCATGAGCATTCTGTCTAGGATCTCCCGAAGATCTGCTGCGAAGCAACCCGCCTCTAGTGGCAGGCCGTCCCTCACTACCAAGGTGAGCTACCTCTCCGACACGGATATCTTCCGTGACTTAAGCTCACAAGAGCTCTCCGAGATCGAACGCGTCACGGCCATGAGCACCTGCCGCAAGGGCAAGGTCTTCTACACGCCGGGCGAGACGGGCGAGGTGCTCTTCATCCTCAAGCGCGGTCGTGTCAACCTCTACCGGATCAACCCCGACGGAAAGAAGCTGATCACCGCCACCATCGGCCCAGGCACGGTCTTTGGTGAGATGTCGCTCGTCGGCCAGGGCATGCACGATACCTTCGCTGAAGCAGCGGAGGAATGCACCCTCTGCGTCATGAGCGGAGTCGATGTGGAGCACCTGCTCCTTAGCAAGCCGCGCGTGGCCCTGCGCTTCATGGAGCTCATCGTCAGCCGGCTGCACGAAGTAGAGGCGAGGATGGAGAACGTGGCTTTTAAGAGCGTTCCTGCCCGCTTGGCCGCCTTCCTCCTTCAGCTTGCCGACCAAGGCGAAGGCCAGATCGTTGGCGTCTCACACCAAGACCTGGCAGACATGGTAGGCACCTATCGCGAGACAGTAACGCGCATCCTGAACGAGTTTCGCAGCGAGGGCTACATCGACTTCGGCCGTCTCAACGTCACCGTCGTCAAACGAGACGAACTCGACGCCATCGCCGGCGGCTAACCGTCCCAGCCGGCTTCACCACAACCCCCTAACACGCCCCATTGACGAATCACGCTGCCTGCGTCAAAATACGGGCACGTCTAAAGAAGGGGGCAAGCGCGCCATGACGGCTGCTACATCGGCAATTTCCCGCAAGCGACAGGTGGCGTGCAACGCCATCCTTGACGCTGCCAGCCAGATCATCGCTGAGAAGGGCATCGATACCTTCACCATCAGCGAGATAGCGAAGCGGGCACAGATCAACCGCGCCCTCATCTACCACTACTTCCAGAACCGCGACAACCTCGTCGCCGAAGCGATCAACTACATGATCGAGCGCAACCAAAAGTTCTACGACGAAATTGGCACCGATGCAATGGAGAGCAGTGCGCGCATGTTCATCGCTCATCCGGAGATCGCCCGCTTTATCTTCCAGTTGCTTCTTACTGGCCGCCCCCTCCTGGGCCTGAACGATCGAGTAACTGATACGGCTGCTGCTTTGGAGCAACTGCTAAAAAAGCGCCACGCGGAACCGCCATATAACCCTGCTTTTCCGGTCATCGCTCTGATCCTGACCCAGCTCTCCTGGGCCTTCTCTCGGGAGGAGTTCGCTCGGCTCCTGAATATCAGCGTTGAGGAAGCAGACGATCATTTCATCGGCTACCTTCGCTGGGCAACCGAACTGACCATCAATGCTATGACCGCCGCGCCTGACGTGAAACTTGCTCAGCCCGCGTCCTGAACCAGCACAGGGAGACCATCTACCTATGCCGTCGCTAAACGTCGTCGCCAGCGACCTCGGCTTCACCGAGGGCCCCGTCTGGACAGCCGACGGACGGCTGCTGGTCACCTCCATCAGCCACGGCGTCATCTACGTAGTTGACGGCGACACCACCAGCGTCCTTGCTGAGACAGGCGGCGGCCCAAACGGCATGGCCGAGGCTGCCGATGGCACCCTCTACCTCACCCAGAACGGCGGCCTCTACGGCATCGGCGACAAGTCATCCAACCAGGCGACGCCCGGCATCCAATCGATCGTCGGCGATTCGGTGCGCTACCTCGCCGAAGGGCTGGACGCGCCCAACGACTGCTGCTTCGGCCCGGACGGCCGCCTCTACTTCACCGACCCGCGCGGCTCAGCCGAACTGACCAACCAGCAACCCGGCCGCGTCTACGCCATGGCGACCGACGGCGCGCCCGTCTTGCTCGCGGAAGGGCCCGCCTTCACCAACGGCATCGGCTTCGGGCCCGATCCGTCGCTGCTCTACGTGTCCGAGACGTCCGGACAGCGGGTGCTGGTCTACCCCATGCGGGACGGCGACCTGGGCGAGCCGCGCGAGTTCTGCCGCACCGACCCCGGCTTCCCGGACGGCTTCTGCTTCGATGTGAATGGTCGCCTCTACGTCGCGACGACGTTAGGCGCGCAGATCCAGCTCATCGATACCGACGGCCGGTGCATCGACCGTCTCGAATGCGGCGAAGGCTCGATGCCCACCAACTGCTGCTTCGGCGGGCCGGACGGCAAGACGCTCTTCGTCACCGAATCGCAGGGCGGGCGCGTGCTCTCGTTCGACCTCGACGTCCAGGGCCTGCCGCTCTTCCCGTTCCGCTAGAGCTAGGCTTCCCGCCAGCGTACCTCATACAGCCGCACCGGATCTTCGAACCCGCGCAACGCGGCATCGCCTCGATCAGCGAACAGGAACCCCTTTCCGGCAGCTAGCTCTCGCACCACGTTCGACGCGAAAATCTCCCCTGCCTCCGCGCTGTCGCAAACGCGAGCGGCGAGCTGCACCGCCGTGCCGAACAGGTCATCGTCCTCCACCACCGGCTCCCCGGCGTTCAGCCCGATGCGTACCCGTAGGGGCGCATGGCCATGCGCCCCTACGTCCGATTCATCCACCGCCCGCTGGATCGCCACGGCGCACTCAAGCGCGCCCGAGGCTGTTGGAAACGACGCCATGATCCCGTCCCCTGTATGCTTAATCTCCGAGCCGCCGTTGCTCTTCAGCGCCTCCCGCACGATCGCGTTGTGCGCCCGCACCAACTCCTGCGCCTTCGCGTCGCCCAGGCGCTGCGTCAGCGCCGTCGATGCCTCCATGTCCGTAAAGAGGATGGTGACAAGGCCTGTCGCAGAAGCAGGCGCAGGCTGACTTGGCATGCTCTCTCCGTCGTTCAGGAAATCGTCGATCAGGCGCAGCGCGGCCTCGACGTCACCTCGCCAAGGAGGCAAGTTGCCTTCAAGCACCGCCAGGCGAGCGTCTGGGATGCCCGATGTTAGCTCTCTGGCGCTCGAGAGGTCGAGAGCTGGTGCTGCATCGCGATGGACAACAAGGGTCGGCGCTTGAACTGCCGCCAGACGATCAGCCACGTCGTATTGGCGGTAGGCATCCACACCCTGCCGCCAGACCTCCGGGGAAAGGCTCTCCTGAATGAGTGCGGCCACTTGTGGCGCCTCCGGCTCTTCCCAGCCCAGAATCTGAAGCACGAACGTCTTTGTGAAGAAGTCCCAGTCAGACTCCATCTGGTCCATCATCCTTTCAATCCTTGGACTGAGTCCGAACTGCGAACCACGAACCAGTCCGCACCACAGGACGAGATGCGATACAGCTTCCGGCTTCTGAGCGGCGTACGCTATGGCGGCGGGAGCAAGCCAATGAAGACCGAGAAGAGCGAACCGATCGAGACCGAGCCGTCGGACGACCGCATCAAGGTCAGCGACCTGTGCTTCCAAGGAATGATCCGTGACATCCCGGTCAGACATGCCGGTGCCGCGCCTGTCATACCGTACCAGAGTATGGCCTTCCGCTAGACTCCGGTACCATTCCTCGTACCGCCGCAGGCCCATTTCAAGTTGTAAGTGACCGAAGGTAGGCCAGGGCATGTGAACAAGCGGCGGCCCTTCGCCCATAGTCATATAGGCGATGTTCACGCCATCGCTCGTCTGCGCGTACTGGATGCTCGGCTCCATCAGCCTTCCTTACCCGTCACCCTGAGCTCTGTTCCTCGTTCCCCGTTCCCTCGTTACTCAAACTCCCACGTCGCGCCGTCCTTGAACGTGCGCAGGATGCGTCGCGCCACCACCATGCGGTGCACCTCGTCCGGGCCGTCGTAGATGCGGGCGGCGCGCGCGTCGCGGTACATCGAGGCGAGCGGCGTATCCTCCGAGACGCCCAGCGCGCCGTGCACCTGGATCGCCCGGTCGATGACGTCGTGCAGCACCTTCGCCCCCCAGAACTTGATCAGCGATATCTCCACCCGCGCCTCGTCGCCCTGGTCGATCTTTTCCGCCGCGTGCATCGTCAGCAGCCGCGCCGCCTGGATCTCCGCCGCCGAGTCCGCGATCCAGTTCTGGATCGTCTGCTTCTCGGCCAGCGTGCTGCCGAACGCCTTGCGCGAG
>JADFPV010000009.1 GCA_022562155.1 Chloroflexota bacterium | reverse complement strand
GCGGAGCGCGGCGAAGACGACGCAAACCTGAAGCAGCTCGTCGAGAAGGGGCTGGTCCCCCGACCGGCGTGGGATGACTTAACCAAGCTAGACGAAGCGCTCGCCGGCACCGAGGCCGTCGTCGACGCCGTTCTGGGCACGGGACGCGCGCGGCCCCTGGAAGGCATCCTCGCGGAGGCACTCGACAAGGTGGCGTCTGCCCGAACGAAGCCCGCCGGCCCCAAGGTCTTCGCGGTCGATGTGCCGACAGGCGTCGACTGCGACACAGGCGCCGCTGACCCGCACGCCCTGCGCGCCGATGTGACGGTCGCGCTGGGCTGCTCCAAGGTCGGGCTGCATACGCTGCCCGGCGCCGAATACGCCGGCCAGATCGAGGTGATCGATATCGGCCTGCCGTCCGACGCGGTCGATGCGCTGCCGGTAGAGCTGCTGAACGCCCGCTGGGTGCGCGAACGCCTGCCCGACCGACCGTCGGACGCGAATAAGGGCACATTCGGGCGGCTGCTGGTCGTCGCCGGGTCGCGGCAGTACGTCGGGGCGCCGCGATTGGCCGCGCTCGGCGCGCTGCGCTCAGGGGCGGGCCTGGTGACTGTCGCGTGCCCCGCCAGCGCACAGCCAATGATCGCGAGCGGACTGACCGAAGCTACGTTCCTGCCCCTGAGCGCAGGCGGACCCCAGCAGGGGTCCGTGGCGGCCGAGGCGGCAACCGAGGTCGCGAGCGCGCTAGAGCGTTACGATGCGCTGCTCCTAGGCCCCGGTCTCGGACAGGGCGCATCGCAGGAGTCGTTCGTGCGCCAGCTCCTCACGTCGATTCCGGAAGACGGCCCGCCGGTGCTGATCGACGCTGACGGCCTGAACAACCTCGCGAAGCTACCCCGCTGGTGGGAGCGCATCGAAGCGCGCTGCATACTGACGCCTCACCCAGGCGAACAATCGCGGCTGACGAGACAGCCTATCGACTCCATCCAACGCGACAGGCTGGCCTCCGCCCGCGAAGCTTCGGAGCATTTCAAGCAGACCCTCGTGCTGAAAGGCGCCTATAGCATCATCGCGTCTCCGGACGGCCGTGCCGCCATCAACCCGTACGCGAACGCGGCGCTGGCGTCGGCGGGAACGGGCGATGTGCTGGCTGGCACAATCGCCGGGCTGCTGGCTCAGGGCCTCGCACCGTTTGAGGCGGCCTGCTGCGGGACCTATCTGCACGCCGCGGCCGCGCAAGGCCTGAAGCCAGAGTTCGGCGATGCGGGTATGCTAGCCGGCGATCTGTTGCCTGAGCTACCTCGCACGCTGCGAGAGCTGCGCGCGGTCTAGCACATCCGACGATGACAGTAGAGATCGTCCTTCGTATAGCGGCCATCGTGCTGTTAGGCGTTGGGGCGCAGTGGGCGAAGTCAGCACCCACATGAGGAACGGGAGGGAACCATGATGAAGCTCATCTACATGATTACGCGCAAGGAAGGGATGTCCTTCGAGGCGTTCCAAACGTACTGGCGCGAAACGCACGCCCCCATTGCCGCCAAGATCCCCGGCGTCCGTCGCTATGTGCAATGCCACACGCTGCCGGAGACGTATGGTGGGAAGGAGCCGCCACCCTACGACGGCGCGGCGGAACTCTGGTACGACGACCTGCAAGCGTTCCGAGATAGCATCTCCTCGCCGGAATGCGATGCCGCGCGTGAAGACGAACTGAACTTCATCCACCACAGCCGCAGCATCCTGCTCTTCACCGAAGAGAAGCCCATAGTGGAGTAAGGGCCGTGAAACTACATGCTTTACTCCTACCTGTTGTAGTCACGCTGGGCATCGTACTGCTCGCTTGTGGCGGAAGCGACGACGGCGGTTCGCCGACGTTCGATTCGCCTGTCACTGAGAACCGAGGCACCGTCGAGCTGACGTGGTGGGGACAGGCGATGTTCGTGCTGACGACCGCCGACGGCACGCGCGTCTTGCTCGATCCCTACGGCGAAATCGGCTATCGGGTTCCCACCGCAGAGGAGCTGGCGGCGGACGTCGTGACCGTGAGTCACGATCACCCCGATCACAGCAACGTCACCCTGGCCGGTGAGGCCACTGTTCTGCGTGGCCTCACCGCTGACGGCTGGGCGTCGAACGACGAGACCTTTAGCGACACGCGTATCTTCTCGATCGATGCGTTCCACGACGACAGCGAGGGTTCCGAGCGGGGCCGCAACGCCATGTTCGTCATCGAGACCGCCGGCCTCCGCATCGCGCACTTAGGCGACATAGGTCAGGCCGAGCTGACACTGGAGCAGCTCGACGCATTGGGCCAGATCGACGTGCTTTTGATCCCCGTCGGTGGTGTGTTCACGGTCGATGCGGCGGGCGCAACAGACATCGTCGGTCAGATCGGCCCGCGTATCGTCGTGCCGATGCACTACGGCACGGCGGTGCTGGCGTTCGACCTGGACCCGGTCGAGGCGTTCCTAGAGGGCAAGGACGTCCGTGAGATCGCCAGTTCGACTGTCGGGTTCGACGTCGACGCGCTACCGGAGCCAGGCGCGGCTGAGATCTGGGTGCTCGAGCCCGCCGGCGGTTAGCGCGACTGCCTAGGCCTCGGTCTCAGGGCCGCGATAGCGTCCATCGTCCGGCTCGAGGTGCATGACGACGACCGCGCCGGGCAGCTTCTCCTGAATCGCATGCTCGATCGCGTCGCAGACGGTGTGCGCCTTGTCCACCGTCTCCTCAGGATCGACGAGCAGGTGGAAATCGATGTAGCGCTGGCGGCCCGCCTTACGCGTGCGCAGGTGGTGATAACCGCGGACGCCCCGATCACGGCCTTCGTCAATGCAGGCGATGACGATGTTCTGTTCGTCTTCCGGTAGGCGCATGTCCATGATCTCGGCCAGGCCGGTCATGAACACCTGGCTGGCCGTCCAGAGCAGGTAGCCCGCCAGCAGCAGCGCCATGATCGGGTCGAACAGCGTGTGGCCTGTCGTGGCGACGAGCACCAGCGCCAAGAGGACACCGGCCGCCTGAACGATGTTCGTCCTGAGGTGGCGGGCGTCAGCCTGGAGGGCGACCGAGCCCGTCTGGCGAGCGGCACGGGAGACGTAGAGCACGACGCCGACGTTCACGACCGCCGTCACGACGAGCGCGATCACGCCCGGCGTAGTATCGATCTCGACATCGCGGTCTACCAGGTGCTGAACGCCCTGGTAGACGATGAAGCCGGCGGCACCCGCGATGAGGACCGCCTGGCCGGCGGCGGCGACGCTCTCGGCTTTGCCGTGGCCATACGGATGCTCCTCATCTGCCGGAGCGCTCGCGAGCTGGATGCTAATGAACGCGAAGACCGATGCGACGCTGTCCTCGGCGCTGTCGATGCCATCAGAGAGGACCGCAACGCTCCCGCTAATGATGCCGACGACGATCTTTAGGATCATCAGCAGGAAGTTCGACGTAAACGAGAGCGCTGCCGCTCTCGAAGCGAGGTCTGAACGGAAGGCGAGGAAGCCGGGGGTGGACATGACGGGCTAGGGCGGCGATTCGGCTGTAGCGGGCTCAGCCGTCTCAGGCTCCTCGTCCAGCGAAATCCGCCTGCTGAGGATCGCGAACGCGATCAGGCCGACGATGACGCCGAACCAGAGCGTCCCGAATCGAATGATGAACGTCGCGACAGCGGCCGCACTACGCGAGATGTCCAACAGCGCAACGGAAAGCGTGACGAGCGCCCCCTCCGCGACGCCGAGGCCACCCGGCGTAAGTAGAAGCGCGCTGGCAAGCGTGGCGATCGGCAGGATGAAGGCGGACTTCAGCAGCAGGTCGCTGCCGCCGTCCAGGCCGAGGCCGATGAACGTGAAGTAGAAGCCCAGTACTTCGAAAAACCATGAAAAGGTGCTGAGCGCGCCCATCAGAATCACCGCCCGCGGCGACATCAGAACGTAGGTCGATTCGTAAAACTCCTCAAGCTGAGGGACGAAGCGCTTGACGATCGGAATGCGGTCTCCCAGATGGATGATGCGCATCGCCGTGGGACGGTGGCGCGAGACCGCGACGAAGAGCACGGCGCCAACCGCAACGACGACGAACGCCAGCCAGAAATCGCCGAACACGAAGACACCGGCCGCGCAGATGATCAGCAGCGCGATGCTGTCCGTGAGGCGCTCCGCGATCAAGATCGGCGCGGAGCGCGCGATCGGCGTGCCGTGGACCTCGCGGAGCAGGTAGCTCTTGAGCCACTCGCCGACCTTCCCCGGTGTGATCACCATGCCCAGGCCGGAGAAGAAGATCAGGAAGCTGGTGACGCGGCTAAGGCCCTTCACGCCAATGACGCGCAGGTAGTACTCCCACTTTATGAAGCGGAAGATGTAGTTCATCGTCGTGAGGCCGAGGATCAGCGGAAGGAGCGCCCAATTGAAGTCGGCCAGACTGCTGGCAACGTCGTTGTAATCCACGAAGAAGGTGACGCCGGCGTAGACGACGACGCCCAGCAGAACCGAGAGGAGGAGCTTACCGCGCAGGTCTCTTACGTTCACAGCGCTTCACAACTATAACGTGACAAGCGCTCAGGGCCTTGCTATCAGACGTAGCGCGCGAACCTTGGAGGTGGGTCGGCGACGGGATCTGGATCCCGCGCGAGGCCGCAGAGCGAGCCGACGAAGGCAATGATGCCGCCGTAGAGTGCGAGGTAATAGCCCTCGCGAACTGCGTAACGCGCGAAAATCGAGAACAGGCCCAGGCCGCCGAAGCCCCCGTGATCCGACCGATCTCGTTCGAGGATAGCCAGCCCGATCACCGCGAGCGCTATCAAGACTCCTACAGACACCGTCTGCAGGCGGAGTCGATCTGGAGGCCAGAGGGCACGGAAGAATCCCATTAGGAACAGGAGTGCTCCGAAGCTGAACGCAGCCCGGCCACGCATGAAGTCGAGCCCATACACTTCACGAGAACCAATCTCCCACCAGGGAACGAGCCCTGAGGAAACGATCAGCAGACCGCCAAGGATGAGACCGAAGACGTTGGCGAATTTCCACCAGACGCCGGGCTGGCTGATGCGGCGCTGGACAGCGCGGAGGGCCGGACCGCTCCTGTTGTAGAACAGCCGAGATAGCTCTTCCAGCAAGCTTTCTCGTTTGCTCCTCATGGGGCTGCCTGACTGAGAACTCTCGCTAGGAGGTTGCGACGGGCGCCGTAGACGGTAAGAGCGTGCCTTCTTCGGCGTAGCGGGCGAAGAGCCGGCCCCAGGGCGATTCCTCTAACCAGCGCTCGTAGATCTTGCGCTCCTTCAGCGGCCAGTGGAGGTAGTCGTGGTAGGCCTCCGACCAGAAGTTCGCGACGTGCACCAACGGCGTGTGGAGGACGGCCTTCTGGAAGATGCGCGTCGGGCCGTACCAGGCGAGCCAGCCCATCACGGCGTGGATCGAACCGCCGACCTTGAAGCCCCACGATTCGCCGGAGACGTCGTCGCCGACAAGCTCGATTTCGCTCGGGTCGCCGACGCCGAGGCCCTGCTCGTGCGCGATCTTGATGTAGGGGATGCTGAGCGGGTCCATGCCCATCATCTTCGCGGCGACTGCGTCGATCGCGACCTGGTCACCAGAGCCGAGGATGACGTCCTTCCGTACCGGGTCCATCGTGCGCGGGCCGGGGCCGTTACCGGCAGTGGTGCCGTCCATCAGCGCGAAGATGCCGGGGTGGATCTCCTGCTGGATGCCGAGCAGGTCGACGAGCGTCTCGTGAATGTGGCTGTGCGTGTAGTGGCGATTCGTGTTCAGCAGCCCGCCGAACGCGTTCTTCATCGCGCCGGTGGTGGTCGTGTAGATGTGGCACTTGATGGTCGGCAAGTGGACGATGTTCTTGCCGTGGAAGAAGTCGGGGATTTTGACGCCTTCGGGGAAGATCTGGTCGAGCACGAGCATCTTGCGCTTAGGCTTGTAGAACTCCCACGTCATGTCCTCGTCGCGGAAGTTGAACAGCACGGGCACGCCGTGGTGCTTGAAGATCGGGACGTAGTGGTTGAGGTCTTCGCCCTTAAAGGCGTCCGTCACGACCGTCTTGTTCTGGACGCAGGTGAGGTCGTTGTAGCCCATGCCTCGCAGGCCGGTGATCGCGGCCTCAAGCTGCCAGGGCGTCGTGTTCGCCGACGGGAACGGGTAGTGCCAGGAGATGTTGTCCTTGATGATGGTGTGAGCGGAAGCGTCGAGGTATTCGCTCGCGCCGCCCAACTCATAGAGGCGATGATAGTCGTCGAGGGCGGTCTCCGGCTTCGTGAAAAGAACGGCAACTTTCGGCTTGGTCATGATGCTCCGTCCGTGCCACGTTTGCGGGCGACCACGGACTTGACCTCCTCAACAATGGCATCGACAGTGAGGCCGTACTTCTGTAGCAGCTCGTCGGCGCTGCCGGACTCCGCATAGCCTGTGACGCCCACGGCGCCCATCGGTACGGGCGTGGTGCCGCCGACAAACTGCGAGACCATCGCGGAGACGCCGGTGCGCACAAGGTGTTCCTCGGCGGTCACGATGGCGCCCGTTTCGCGCGCGGCAGCCGCAATCGCGGCCTCGTCCATCGGGCTGACGGTCGCCATGTTCAGCACGCGGCACGCGATGCCCTCGTTCGCGAGCGTCTCCGCCGCTTCGAGAGCCGGGGTGACCAGCAGGCCGACGGCGATCACCGTCGCGTCCGAGCCATCTCGCAACTGGTCCGCTTTGCCGAGCTGGAATTCGTAATCATCGTCGTAGATCACGGGGACTTTGGAGCGTCCGGTGCGGATGTAGAACGGCCCCTGCGTCTTCGCGGCGACCTCGATCGCCTGGCGCGCCTGGACGACATCGGCGGGGCAGATCACGGTGACGCCGGGCAGCGAGCACATCAGCGCGAGGTCCTCGATCGCGTGCGCCGAAATGCCGTCCGGGCCGACGCTAATGCCGGCGTGGCTGGCAACCATCTTCACGTTCGCGCCCGTCTGCGCGACGCTGACGCGGATTTGGTCGAAGCAGCGTCCGGGCAGAAATACGGCGAACGTGCTGCAGAAGGCGATCTTACCCGCGGCGGCGAGGCCGCAGGAGACGCCGATCATGTTCGCTTCGGCGATGCCGACGCTGAAGAATCGGTCGGGGTACTCGTCGCGGAACTTCCGCGACGTGGTCGACTTGCCGAGGTCGGCGTCGACGACGACGACATCGAGACCGTCCTTCGCCAGCTTGATCAACGTAGGGCCGAGGGCCTCACGCGTCGCGGCAGGGGGCGCAGCAACGGTGGTCATGCTGGAAGCTCCTCCATGATCTGAATGATAGCCCGCTCGGCCTCCTCAAGCGCGGCTTCCCGTGTGTCACCGTCTACCATCGAGTCTAACAATTCAGCGATGTTCGAATAGTCGATCTCACGTAGCTGTGCTGGAAGCTCAGGCTGCGAAAGCGGAAAGACGCACTCCTTGAGCAAGATCGCACGAGCGAGATGGCGAGCGGCGAGAAGCAGTTCCTCTTGCGCGTGTTCGAGATCGCCAGATTCTCGCAGCGGCGTGGCGAAACGCAGGCGTTCGCGCACTTGATCACGTTTCCTCCGCCAGTTGGGCCATTTCTGCAGCGCCGGGTTGTTCTTAACCTCATCCCACCAGTGCGATTCGTCCGAAATAACCTTCCCATAGCGCACTGCCCACTGCGGGAAGTCATCACCGCACTCCATGCGATCGAGGAAGTCCGCCCTGGTGATCCGGAATATCTGTGCTCTCGGCGTGATCTTGAATCGAGGCAGCGATTCTGGGCTCACGACCAACAGATCGATGTCGCTCTTCTCCGTTGCGGCCTCTCGAGCCATGGAGCCAATTAGAACGACGGTAGCACGTCCCAATAGATCAACGCGTCGGAGTTCTGCTACTGTATCGGCGGCGGCGGATTTCCACGCAGCAGCTGTCTCTTTCATTCATCAGACTCCACGAACTTGGCAATTTCGTCGATGAATGTTTCCAGCTCTGAAGCGAGATCTTCCAAGTACTTCGTCTTTGAGATCGCTCCCAGGCTCGCCGTAAGCCACGTCTTTCCTTAGTTCATTTAGCCTGTCAAGTTCATCGCTGATGTCTACGGACACGTGACCGGCGGCATGCAAGTCACGCGCTGCCTGCTGCTTCGATGGATGGTTCTTCGCCCACACGATGCCGGCTTTTTCAGCTCCGGCGACAACCGCATTCTCGTAGGCATAGAAGGCCCAGATAACACCATCTTCTGGATCCTGCGGCTCCGAGGAGGCTGTCTGAACTCGATTCAGTTGCTCTTTCGCTAGGTTTAGCTTCGCCTGCGGCTCCCCATCAGTCATGCGCCGATCTCCGCCAGCGCCTGCTCGACCTGCTCGGCGTTCGGCGCCTTGCCGTGCCAATCGGCGGTGTTCTCCATGAAGCTCACGCCCTTGCCCTTCGTCGTCTTGGCAACGATCACAGTCGGCTGGCCCTTCATGCGCTTTGCGTCGTCGAAGGCGCTGAGCAGCTCATCGAGGTCGTGGCCATCGACCGTGAGCACGTGCCAGCCGAAGGCGTTCAGCTTGATATCGAGCGGCTCCAGCTCCATCGTGTCCTTGACGAAGTAGTCGTTCTGGACGCCGTTGCGGTCGATGATGGCCGTCAGGTTGTCCAGCTCATAGTAGGGGGCACACATGAGCGCCTCCCACGTCTGGCCCTCTTGGCATTCGCCGTCGCCTAGCAGGCAGTAGAGGCGGTAGTCCTTGCCATCAAGGCGGGCCGCCAGACACTGGCCGATGGAATAGGAGAGCCCCTGCCCGAGCGAACCCCCCGACATTTCGATGCCGGGCGCTGTGTTCACCTTGGGGTGGCCCTGGAGACGGCTGTTGAGCTGGCGGAACGTCATCAGTTCGTCCGTCGGGAAGTAACCGGCTTCGGCGAGCGTGCTGTAATAGACGGGCGTACAGTGGCCCTTGCTGAGTATGAATCGGTCGCGGTCCGGCCAATCCGGCTGGTCCGGCTTGTGGTTCATCACGCTGAAATAAAGCGCCGTCAGAATCTCGACCGACGACAGCGAGCCGCCGGGGTGGCCGCTGCCGGCTTCAGCCGTCATCTCGATGATGTGACGCCGGATGCGCCGCGTAGTCGCGACTAGCTCCTCTCTCGTATCTGTAGCTACCAAAGGCTCATTCCCAAACTGCCGCGGACATTCGTAAGCTCATTATACGAAGGGGGTAAGAGATGTGTCTACAGATAGGCCGTTATACTGCCCTCATGTCCGCGTACAGATTCAAGCAGGTCGACGTGTTCACGGACCGGCCGTTCTACGGGAACCCGGTCGCGGTCGTGCTCGACGCCGACGGCATCGAGGCCGAGCAGATGCAGCGCATCGCGGCGTGGACAAACCTCTCCGAGACGACGTTCGTGCTGAAACCGACCGTCCCCGAGGCCGACTACCGCCTGCGCATCTTCACGCCAGCCGACGAGCTGCCGTTCGCGGGGCATCCGACGGTCGGCTCCGCGCACGCTGCGCTGGAGGCGGGCGTGATCACCGGCCCGGCGTTCCGTCAGGAGTGCGGAGCGGGCGTGCTACCGATGAGCGTGACGGAAACGGACATCGGACGCCGCATCGCGGTCGAGGCACCGGAGGCGACCTCCGCGCGGGGCCGCGGCGACCTAACCAACGCCATCTCGGCGGCGCTGGGAGCGCAGATCGCGCCTGAGCCATCGCCCGCCGCCATGAACAACGGCCCGACCTGGTTGTTCGTCCGTATGGAGAGCGGCGCTGCCGTCACAGGGCTGAAGCCGGATATGTCCGCCGTCTCCAAGCTGAGCCGCGAGCACGACCTCACGGGCATCGCCGCGTTCGCCTTGCTGGACGGCGACGGCCCAAAAGTCCACATTCGCTGCTTCGCGCCGGCGTTCGGTGTGCCTGAGGACCCCGTGACCGGTAGCGCGAACGCCGCCCTACCGGCCTACCTCGCGCAGGCCGGAATACTCGACGACGTTGGACGCGAGTACGTGTCGACGCAGGGACCAGAACTGGGCCGCGACGGCCGGGTTTTCGTCCGGGTGCTCGACGACGCAGGCCGCGCGGAGATCGGCGGACACGCCGTCACGGTGATCGTGGGCGAGATCAGGCTCTAGCCGCTAGCTCTTGCGCGCGACGTAGTAGTTGTTCATGAAGTCGCCTTCCACGTTCTCGACTGAGACGCTGGAGAATCCCGCCTCAGCGAGCATTTCGAGCGCCTTCTGCTCGCCCCACATTGTTCCAAGGCCTTCGCCGTCGAGCGCGAGCGACACCGTCATGCAATGCATTGTCGAGATCGTATACATGAACGGTCCCATTGGGTGGTCCAGGTTGTTCGCGACATCGCTATCGGCTCGAACGTCGACACAGAGGTAAACGCCGTCGGATCGCAGCGAATCTGCGATGCCCCGGAGCACCCTGCCTGGGAACGCCTGGTCGTGGATCGCATCGAACGTCGTGATGAAGTCGAACTGCGCCGGCCCGCCCAATGTTGCGGCGTCCTTGGCCTCAAACGTGGCGTTCGTGAGGCCCATCGCCGATGCCTCCTCCTGCCCGGCCTGGACACCCTCCTCAGAGAAGTCGTAGCCGGTGAAGCGGCTGTTCGGGAAGGCCTTCGCCATCAGGTTGATCGCATGGCCAGATCCGCAGCCCACGTCGGCAACGTCGATACCCTCCTCTAGCCGATCGACGAGCCCCTGCACGAGCGGCACCGTCCGCTGAATCAGCGTCGCGTCGAACACGCGGTTGTTCTGTTCCGCCGCCATCTCCTGGAATTTCGGATACGACGAGTACGGTACCCCACCTCCATTGCGGAAGCTCTCGATGATCGGGTCCTCCACGGCGGCGAGGAACCCCACGAACTGCGTCCAGCTCGCCAGGTTCCCCGGCCCGGCGCCGCGCGTAACCGAGGCGGCATGCTCGAGAGGGAGTGAATAGTGTTCTGTTTCGCGGTCATACTCAACAATACGGCCAGTGACCATAGCACCGAGCCACTCTCGCACGTA
This sequence comes from Chloroflexota bacterium, assembly GCA_022562155.1. GTDB lineage: Bacteria > Chloroflexota > Dehalococcoidia > DSTF01 > RBG-16-68-14 > SZUA-185. The sequence continues at coordinate 37,948 of JADFPV010000009.1, read as the reverse complement.
GCGTTCCTTGAGGCCGGCGGCATCGGCGATCTCCTGGCTGGTCGACGGAACAAGTTCCGCCATCGTGTCGAACAAGGCGGTCCGGTGGCCAATGCTGATCATCAACGCCAGGTGGCCGTAGTTGAGTATGCCTGTCATCTTGACTGTGAAAGCCCGCTGTTTCGCCTCGTCTAACTGCTGCGTGGTCATGGAGTCCCCCTGTCTACTGCCATATGCGAGTGGTGGCCATTCTAGCGGAGACGAACGCTCGGCCTCAATTGCAGGTGTCACGGAACCAGACGCTGGTATACTTCCTGACACTGGAGACCCATCATGGACGAGCAGAGACTTCGCGACCTGCTGGACAGCGTCGCGGCGGGCACGATGAGCATCGAGGCGGCCGTCGCCGACTTGCGCCTGCTTCCCTACGAGGACATCGGCTTCGCCAAGATCGACCACCACCGCGCGCTACGCGACTCGCTGCCGGAGGTGGTTCTCGCCGAGGGCAAGACGCCGGCCCAGACTGCCGAGATAGCGACGCGGATCGCGGAGCGGGCGTCACGGCTGCTGATCACGCGAGCCGACGCCCCCTGCGCGGAGGCCGTCCTGAACGCGCTGCCGAAAGCCATCTATCACGAGACCGCGCGCGCCATCACGCTGGAGCGCGAGCCTACGCGCAAGGACCCCGGGGTGACGGTCCTCTGCGGCGGCACGGCCGACCTGCCGGTGGCGGAGGAGGCAGCCGTGACGGCCGAACTCATGGGCAACGAGGTCGAGCGCATCCATGATGTGGGCGTCGCGGGCATCCACAGGCTGCTGGACCACCTGCCAGCCTTGCAAGAAGCGCGAGTACTGGTTGTGGTGGCCGGCATGGAGGGCGCGCTGCCGAGCGTCGTCGCCGGCCTCGTTGCCGTACCGGTGATCGCCGTGCCGACGTCGGTCGGCTACGGCGCCAGCTTCGGCGGCATCGCGGCGTTGCTGGCGATGTTGAACGCGTGCGCGGCCGGCGTCAGCGTCGTGAACATCGATAACGGCTTCGGCGCGGGCTACCAGGCAGCTGTGATCAACCGGCTCGCGCTGAGCGAGCGCCCGGACTGAGCAGCATGACGGTTACCCAAGAAGACATTGAGCGCGGGCTACGCGAGCTTGGCCTTGGCCAGAACTCCCACGTGCTGGTCCACTCGTCGTACAAGGCATTCGGGGGCGTCGAAGGCGGACCCGCTACAGTCGCGCGAGCGCTGGCAGGCTCGTTCGCAACGCTGATGATGCCGGCGTTCGCGTCACACCGGAGCGCGGTCTGGGACGAGCGCGGCTTGTTCGAGAACAATGCCTATCCGGCGGCCCCCCCCGAAGGCTGGGACATCAGCCAAGCTGAGCCATTCACCTACGACACGCCCGCCAACCCAACGATGGGCATCATCAACGAGACGTTCCGTCGCGAGTACGATGGCGCGCGTTCCGCCAACCCCATGATGTCGTTCGTCGCCTACGGCGCGCTCGCCGACGAGTTGTGCGGGGCGGGCACGGACGTCGACGCAGTGGAGCCTATCAGGCGGCTGATGGAGGCCGCGGGCCAGGTGCTGCTGCTGGGCGTGACGCACACGAACAGCACGGCGATCCATCTCGCCGAGCAGCTGGCGGGCCGAGAGCAGTTTGTGCGCTATGCGATGACGCCGGACGGTGTGCGCATGGCCATGTCCGGAGGCTGCGGCAACCCGTTCGACGATCTGCAGCCGCACGTGCAGCACCTTGAGCGTCGAGTCCAGGTTGGCGGTTCCACGCTACGTTGCTACGATCTGCAATCCTACGTCGAAACGGCACGCCGGCTGATCGAAGACGATCCTGAGGCGTTACTCTGCGCAGCAACCAAGAGTTGCTCTCGCTGCGATGCGCATCGAAGTCGAGTGCCGGTATGACGATCGCCTATCTGGACTGTCTTTCCGGCATCAGCGGCGACATGCTGCTCGGCGCGCTTGTCGACGCCGGGCTCTCGCCGGACGGCCTGCGAGCCGAACTTGCGAAGCTGGACCTCGGAGGCTATCGAATCGAGTCGAAGAAGACGCAGCGTCACGGGCTCGCCGCTACGCAGGTCACGGTGTCACCAGAAGAGACGCCACAGCCACATCGGCGGCTCGCAGACATCGTTCAGCTCATCGATAAGAGCAGCCTGCCGGACAGCGACAAGCAACGCGGAACGGACATCTTCCGCAACTTGGCCGGAGCGGAAGCTGCCGCGCATGGTACGCAAACCGATGACGTCGAATTTCACGAAGTAGGCGCCGTCGACGCGATCGTCGACGTGATGGGCGCGGTGGCCGGACTGCGGCTGCTGGCCGTCGAGCAGGTCTACTGCTCGCCGCTCCCTATGGGAGCGGGCTGGGTCGAAACCCAGCACGGCCAGTTACCAGTGCCCGCACCGGGTACGCTCGCGCTCCTGACGAAGGCCAACGCGCCGCTCGCAGCCGGCCCCGACATCGAGATGGAGCTGGTAACCCCGACCGGCGCCGCGATCGTGTCGACGCTCGCGCGCTTCGAGCGCCCCGCGATGACGCTGAGCGCCGTCGGCTACGGCGCCGGTGGCCGCGACCTTGAGGAGCGGCCGAACGTGCTGCGCCTATGGCTCGGCGAGGCGCAGACGGCGCAAGCGACCATGCTGCTCATCGAGACGAACATCGATGACATGAGCCCGGAGCTGTTTGGCTACACGCAGGAGCGCCTGTTCGATGCGGGCGCGGCGGACGTCTGGGTGATGGCGATCCAGATGAAGAAGAACCGGCCCGGCATGCTGCTGTCCGTACTCTGCTCAACGGAACTGGAGGAAAAGGTTGTCGACATCCTGCTACGCGAGACGACGACGCTTGGTGTGCGCGTGAACGAAGTGTCACGACACGAGGCGCGGCGCGAGTCGCTCGATTTCGAATCGAGTCTCGGGCCCGCCGCCGTCAAGGTGAAGCGCCTGCCGGGGCGGCCGCCGGTCGCCGCGCCGGAGTACGAAGCATGCGCGCGCATCGCCCGCGAGCGCGGCCTGCCGCTGGCGGAGGTGTATCGCATCGTCGAAGCCGAAGCGCAGGCACGCCTCGACGCCTAGTCAGGACGCTCGGGCCGCGAAAGCCTGGCCAGTCGGTGCGCGGTCTCGGAAATTGCCTCTGTTCCAGCTTCCAAGCGCCGGTCAACGTTCGCGACGTCGGCCAGGCTGGCCGCCTCCAGTGTTTCACGAAACGCCTGCGTCGCGTCTTCCCAAGCCGGATGCAGAGCGCACATCTCCTCCCAGTGGCACGGCCCCCCGCTGAGGGTGCAGCGACCAACGCGGAGTTCTCCTTCCGCGGCCTCGACGACCTCCAGCAGCGAGATGTCCGCAGGATCACGAGTCAGTCGATAGCCGCCGTCCCGGCCGGCGCGCGACTCCGCAAGCCCGGCTTTGGCCAGCATGCCAAGAATCTGCGGAGTGTAGCGCAGCGGGAGATCCATCTGTGCCGCGACCTCACGGATCTTCCGATACCCTGTTCGACTATGTGTTCGTGCGAGCGAGAGGGCCGCCCGGACAACGTAGTCGCCCGTCTTGCTGAGACTCAGGTTCATGGCTCATAGTATACCTTGACACTTTACGTTATGCTAGATACTATACGTGTAGTAAGATACTTATGGAAGTAGAATCTGCCCAACTGTTTTCTTCACAAATGACGTGCTTGGAGCCGAAGGAGGTAGCACATGAAGCCGAACAGACGATGGATAACAGGCATCGCCACGGTGTTCCTCGTAGTAGCAATGGCCTTCTCGTTGGCCGCCTGTGGCGGAGACGATGGTGTGGACAGTGATGTTCCGACGGGGGACAGCGCAGACACATCGGTAGATGGAGATAACCATGACACCGACGCAGACGATCATGATGCTGACACAGACGTGGAGGCGTTCGCCTACTTGGAGGCCGCTCCAAAGGACCAGTTGTACCTGGTCGAGATGACGAACTTCGCCTTCACGCCGGACATTCTGGAGGTGAATGCAGGAGAGGTCCTCGAAGTTGCCATCCAGAACGCGGAGCGGGTCCTGCACGACTTCACAATCGATGAGATCGATGCTGATGTGCATGTCTCCTACCTGGCTGGGACAGGCCAGCACGGACATGCAGAGTCCCAACTGGAGGCCGATGTCCATTTCGCCCTGACAGAACCTGGCACTGGTGTCGTGCACATGAAGGTCCACGAGCCAGGTGAGTACGTTTTCTACTGTTCGGTCCCCGGCCACCGAGAGGCTGGCATGGAAGGAACGCTGATCGTTCGGTAGCACGCGCGACGAAGAGCTTGGTTTGGGGCCGGCCCCCTCTGCTATACTGCGCGCCGGGCGCATGACGTTTGCGCACCCGGGCGCAGACGCTCTGTGTCCGTATCCATTGTCTTTAGCATTAGGAGGTTGGTTTGAACACGATCATCGCGCGATTCAAGGTGAAGGAAGGCAAGGAAGCGGAGGCCGAGAAGAAGCTGGGGGAGATGGTGGCCGCCGTTGAAGCGAATGAACCTGGAGCGCTGGTGTACATCCTGCACAAGAACCAGGAAGACCCTTCGGAGTTCATCTTCTTCGAGGTGTACAAGGACGACGAGGCGTTTGCCTCGCACGCGAAGACCGACCACATGGCCAAAATGCGAGAAAACTTCGTTGCGCTGGCAGACCCGTCCACGATGAAGATCGAGCGGCTGGACCGCGTCGCCGGTGTGGTGCGCGCTGGCTAGGCCGAGCTAACCGTCTCCTAGCGCGAACTTTCTGATCGCCCACGCGACGCCAGCCTCGGTGTTGGAAGGCGCGACGGCATCCGCCTGCTCTTTCACGCTATCGACCGCGTTGCCCATCGCGACGCCGGTCGCGGCGACCGCGAACATATCGAGGTCCGGCTCCGCGTCGCCGACGGCCATCGCGTCCTCCAGAGGCACTTCCAGGTACTCGCAGACCAGCCTGAGCGCAGTGCCCTTGTCGGCGGGCCCGCCTGTGATGGTGACGTAGACCTGTTCGCCGGTGCCAACCGGAAACGCGAGCAGGTCGGCGTACTTCTCTTCTATCTTGCCGAGCAGCGCGTTCACAGCCTCTTCGCCGAAGACGACAAACCCCGTCGTCGGCGAGGTGATGTGTTCGATGTGTGTCTCCGCGAGCTTCATGTCATTCGGCAATCGGGCCGGGTCAATCTGGGCCGCCATGGGCGTGCGCATGTACGTAACGCCGTGCACAGTGGTATACGTCTCATAGCGGTTCTCATCGCAAAGCGTCGCGATCTCCTGCGCTATCTCCGTCGGGATCTTGAGGTGCAGCAGCTCCGCGCCGTTGTCCGGCTCCTGGACATGGGCGCCGCTCATGCAGATCATAGGAGCCTTGATCTCGAGCTTGCGGGCGGTGCGCTGGGCGAGGCCGTACCAGCGCGACGTGTTGAGCACGATGTGGATGCCCTGATCTCGCGCCGCGACGACGGCCTCTGTGTCCTCAGCGCTGATGCGCATATCGGGGCCGAGCAAGGTGCCGTCCAGGTCTAGCGCGATGAGCCGGATCATGACTGGCGCAGTCTAGCGAGCGGGGAGGGCGGGCGGGAAGTAAAGGGTCACCCCCTCACCCCTGCCCGCGCTTGGCGTAGGCCTTCCCCTCTCCCACTCGTGGGAGAGGGGCGGTCCGTGTACGCGGCATCGTGGCGCTTCCTAACATGGGGTGAGGGAGAGCCGTTACCGAAACGCGAGCTTGCGGGTCTTCATGCTCTCGAAGCCGCCGTGGGCGAGCACGATGTGGTCGAGCACGTCGACGTCCAGCAGCTCGCCGGCTTCGATCGCCTGCTTAGTCATCGCGATGTCCTCCGCGGACGGCGTCGGGTCCCCGGACGGGTGGTTGTGGGCGAGGATGATGGCCGGCGCGTTCTGGCGCAGCGCGTCGCGGAACAGCTCGCCGATGCGGACGACGGCGGTATGGACGCTGCCGCGATAGACGTCGCTGGAGCCGAGCACCTGGTTGCGGGTGTTAAGCAAAATGACGCGCATCTGCTCCTGCTCCAGCAGCGCCATGTCCGCCTGGAGCAGGTTGTGCACATCCTCAGGTCCACGGATGACGGGACGGTCCTGCGGCTGCGTCGCGACTAGGCGTTTGCCGAGTTCGAGCGCCGCTTGTACCTGAGCCGCCTTCGCCTCACCGAGGCCCTTCTCCGCGCACAGTTCGGCGAAGCCGCTACGCGAGAGGCCGACGAGGCCATCGAACCTGCTCAGCAATCGCGACGCCATCGCGACGGCGCTCTCGTCGCGCCCGCCGGTGCGCAACAAGATCGCGAGCAGCTCCTGGTTGGAGAGCGCACCGGGTCCGGCGTCGCGCAGGCGCTCGCGGGGACGATCGCCGCTGGGCATATCGCGGATGCGGGCACGATAGCTGACAGATGCGGTGTTCGGTTCCTGAGTCATCTCCGGTACCGCCCCACTCTCCGGTGGCAGGAAGATTGGGCACCACGCCCAGATTCACGATAGGGTGCATTCTATTAGAACTAATGAGCGAAGTCAAGGGGCAGCACTGGCTCGTGGTAAAATGCTTCCCAGCAAGTGATGCCGTGGTGGTTGGGGCGGTCAAGGAGGCAACGATTGTTCAGGAAACAGGCTACCCGATCGGGTCTGACGGCTCTCGCAGTTGCCGCGGGTGTAGTGGCTCTCGCCGTCTGGTTCCTCGTCGAAAGCGGCGACCGAGCGGTAGTTGATAGCGGCCGCCCAATCGTTCCAGAGAGCCTTATCGCAGAGATGTCTCTAACCAGGCTTGAACCCGCCGGTTGCAACTCGACCTGGCGGTACTGGGCGCGGGACGAAAGAGCCCAGTGGCGATTCGAATCAAACAATACGTGCATCGGTAAGGTCATTGAGGTCGCGAACGAGAGCACGCAGTGGAACTTCAACGCAGACGCAGACCGGCTGACGATCAAGGGCCGGGCGTCGGACGGTCCGTTTCAGCCCGCGTCGTTCTTTACAGACCGGCTCTTTGAGACGGGCAGCGATGAGAACCCGGGGCTCTCGTTCAGGATTCTTGGCACCACGTCTCTAATCGGCCGCGAAGCACACATTATCGAGGTGCTTCCCAAGGGGCTCGGACTGCTGAGCCCTTCGGAACACGAGCTAGGAAGGCACCTCTATTGGGTCGATGTGGAGACGCACATCACCCTGGCTCGCGAAACCTACACGGACGAAGGTTTCCTGCTAGAGAAGACGGAGATGACGAGGCTGGAGATCGACGTGGAAATCGATCCGAGCCTGTTCGAGCCACTCACGCCGGAAGACGCGTCAGTCAACGACGATATATCGCCAGGCTAACCAGCCGCGAATTCGACTCTCGACGATCGACCTCATTCACGACCCTCATCTGCGTTCTCGACGCGCTCTATCGTCTCCACCGCACCAGTATGTGGCGTATGGACGATGCGCACCGTGTCGCCGGGGGAGAGCTCGATGTACTGGTCCGGCGGGACGCGATAGACGTTGCGGTCGACGAACACGTAGCTGTTGCGGAAGAGGAACATATCGTTGCGCGTCCAACTGCGCACCACTTCTCCGACCGTCTCAACCGTTTCGGACAGCAAGTCACGTATCGACTGGGTGACCTGGTAGCCCAACAGCAGTGCGACCGAGCCGACGAGGATCAGCCCGACGATGACGCCAGCGCTCGCGCCGTCCGTCGCGATCTCTCTGACGATGAAGCCGAGCGCGAACAGCGTGATGGCCAGGAACGGCACGAAGAGGATCGTGCTGCGGAGGACGCTATTCCAGGCCTTCGATCGGCCACGCATGATGCTACGGCAGCGTGAGGACTTGGCCAGGGTTGATCGGTTCTTCGACCGAACTGAGGCCGCTGGCGTCCGCGATGTCCGCGGCGTATTCGAACGAGTCGACGCCCGCAGGAGCGAACTGCTCGGCGATGCCGATCAGGGTATCGCCCGACTGCACCACGTACTCTCGTATCTGCGGCTCCGGCGTGTCCGTGGGGTCTTCCCCTTCTGTCGCAGTCGCGTCGGGCGTGGGGGTGTCATCGTCGTCGGGCGTCTCATCGGGACTCTCGGTCTCATTTGGTCCGGGAGTAGCCGTATCAACGACCTCGGTAACGATGGGCGAGGGCGTGCCGAGTTCGGTGATGATGACGTCGGGGCCGTCGCCAGCCCCGGGCGGACGGACGAGCAGCCAGATCGCGATCGCGGTGCCCACGAGGAGCGCAAGCAGCGAGCCGCGATAGAGGTTGAAGGAAGGAAGCGCGCTGGTGGGGCTCAGACACTCGGCACAGAGGTCGCCGCCATGGACTTCGCAGTACAAGCGCGAGCAGCGGCGGCACTGCCGCGAAGCCTCATTGCTACATGCGTAGCAGTCCATCGGCGGGACTATAGCAGGGTGCGGGGTGCTGGGCCAGCGCTACCCAGCAGACGCCCTTAGCTGAGCTCGACCGTTGCGCCGGCTTCTTCCAGCTTCTTCTTGGCCTCTGCCGCGTCGTCCTTACCGATGTCCTCCTTGACGGCGACAGGCGCGGATTCGACGAGGTCCTTGGCCTCCTTCAGACCAAGTGTCGTGACCTCTCGGACGGCCTTGATGACGTTGATCTTGTTGGCGCCGAAGTCCTTGAGCGTGACCGTGAACTCGGTCTTCTCCTCCTCGGCGGCAGCGCCGTCCGCGGCGGCGCCTGCTGCCGGCGCCGCGGCCATCGCGACAGGTGCCGCTGCCGTCACGCCGAACTCCTCTTCGATGAGCTTGTTGAGGTCGCGAAGCTCGATCACCGTCATACCCTTGATCAGCTCCATCGCATCTTGGATCTTGTCTGCCACGTCCTTCTTACCTCCCTTGGCGGCATCCTCGCCGACTGGTGCCGGCGAGGCCTGTTCGGCCTTCGGCTCTTTCTGTTCTTCGGCCTTTGGCGGAGCCTCCGCCTCAGCTTCCTCTTCGGGGGCTTCTACACCCTCGGCAGCTTCAGCGGCCGAGGCTTCTTCGTCAGCCACGATTACGCTCCTTCCAGTTGTTCGGCGCGGGCATCAAGCAGCCCGGCAAGTGTGGTTACGCTATCGTCCAGGAGCCGCACCGGCATATGGGGCATCAGCTTCCCGAACAGACCGGCCAGGTTGGCGATCGGTCCCTGTAAGGCGCCTGCCAGTCTCGCGATGAGTTCCGGCTTCGGCGGCAGTGTCGCCAGTTCCGCAAGGTCGGCCTTGCTGAGCAGCTGTGTTCCCATCACGCCGAGGCGCATCGCGAAGTCGTTGCCGGCCGTCTTCATGTACTCGGCCGCGGCGCGGGCGGGCGCGGCGACGTCTTCGAACCCGAAGATGATGGCCGTCGGCCCATCGGCCAGCTCCGCCATCTCCGGACGCTTTGCCTCCTCAACCGCGATCTTGAACAAGCGGTTCTTGACGACGCGCATCTCGACGCCTTCAGCCGCCTTCATCGCGCGATGAAGCTCGACCATTTCGGCAACTCGCAGGCCTCGATACTCGGCCGCGATCACGATTTCGCTGCGCTCGATGCGGTCGCGCAGCTCGGCGACCTGCTGGACTTTTCTCTCTGTCGGCATGCTTCTCTCCCAGCCTGCTTAGGATGCGTGGGCGCACCAAAAACGCCCTGCCTGAAGACAGGGCGTGAACCAACGAACGCAGGCGGCCTCGGGCCGCTGGTCTGTGTCGCTCGATCTGCCTCGGCGGGCGCTTGCGCATTATTACCGGCCGCGGACGGCCGGCACCCGCTGTCTTCAGCGATCTACATCCTGCCAAACGCGGGAGTTGAGCGCAAGGCGGGTCGGCCATCTTCCTGGCCTACTGGCATTTGTGCATGTACTGCTGGATCACGCCCAATATGTCGTCTCACGATATGCTCCCTGCAGCCCTAGGGCGGCAGGCTCGGGATGAGGCCGGCGGCGAACTGCAGGATGAGGGCGGCGTCTAGCGGGTTCGTGACGCCGTCGTGGTTTACGTCCGCGCCTCCAGCGCAGGGAAGTGACCCGAGCAGACCGGCACTAAACTGCAGGATGAACGCGGCGTCGACTGCGTCGATGGTGCCGTCGCAGTTCACGTCGCCAGCCACCACCGGCATAGTCGGCGTCGACGTGGGGGTACGCGTTAGCGTGCGAGTCGGTGTGGGGCTGACAGTTCCTAGTGTAGTCGTAGTCATGTCAGCGACCGTGGGAGGCTCCTCCGTGTTATCTGCCCAATCCCGAGCTATGCTGTAGAAGGCGTAGGTCTTGTCTGATTCTCCGTCGAAGATTGCCGACGTATCGGCGGTGTTCGTCAGCCAGGCAGCATACGGACCGCCATTTTCAGAGACGAGCACGCTGTAGTCCATGATCCCTGAACCTACATCCGCTCCCGACCACTGTACCTCGAAGGTAGTCGAGTCCTGAGTGCTGGGCAACGGGAGGACTTGGCTCGACGGGCCGGTGTTGTCCAGGGTGTTGAGCCACTCTGAGGTATCGATGGGCGCATTCACATCGAAGACGATCGCTGCCCGGTTCCGAACCTCAGTGCCGGTGGAGAGACTATCTCTGGGCCTCACCGTGAAAAGGACGCTGCCATCCCCTTGCGGCGGGGTGACGTTCGGAGGCAGGAAGCCGGCCAGAGGGTCCTCGGGAGGTTCCCCTGTCAGCGGATCGAGGGAAGTGAAACGCCAGGTGGCGACACCGCTGGCAACGTCTAGGCCAGCCTCGATCTTCACCAGGAGATTGTTATCAGGGCGAAGATCTACTTCGGTGACAAACGAGCTCAGCCCAAACGGCGGAGTAATCGTTCTGTCTCCGAAGCTGATGGATCCCAGACTAAACGTACTATTATCCATCGTCGCCGGATCCAGCCTATCGGTGATGACGACCTCCTGGGCGGGTGCCGTGGCCGTCTCCAGGTTCTCAAACAGAATGGAATAACGGAGCGGCTCCTCACCGGAGATGTATTGCTGGGGCCCTGCGCCCGAGGAGCCCACTTTTTCGTTCGGGTCGAAAGCCTGGACCAGCAGTACCCGCAGGAAGCGCTCTAACACCGGACTGAAGAATTCCCGACATTCCTCGTAGACCTCCACGGCCTGAAGGGCGAACTGAACAGCATTTACCAATTGCGCAACCCCTGGAGAAACCTCCCCGGCGCACAGAATGCCGAATTCCAAAATGTCGACATGCATCTGGGTGACGTCGAATAGGACACTACCTAAGGACGTCTCCTGTGCCCAGGCGTCCACTCCCATGTCGACCGCCGACAGAACCTGGCGACCTAGAAGTTCCCCGGCTGCCCTAGTGCAGTGGACAGGCACACCGAAGAAACCGACAACGTTTAATGCTTCCTCAAATAGCGCCAGGCCGCACTGGACTACGTCGGGGTCGAGCGGCGATTCGAAGTAGCAAGGGTTTAACCATGCGTGGAGCTCGAACGGCTCCTGACCAGCTGACACCGCCAACGAGATCTCGAGCGCGCCCGTGAAGTCCGGCGGAATGACTGGAATGAAGAGCGGGACCCGGATCTCTCCCTCGGTCTCGATTTGAGTGGGCACCTGGGTCCAGTCAATATCTGATAGCGGCGGCGGTGTAACCTCGAAGCCGAGGTCCCAAGTGGCGCCCTCCGGAATGCCGCCGATCCAGAGCGGAACCCCTAAAGCGTTCACATTGCCGCGGTTGCCGAAGAGGATGGTGTACGTCTGCTGTCGATCCGCCCTGATGACATCGCGCCCGACGATGTCGACCCATACCTGCGCGGCGCGACCTTCCTCTATAGTGAAGCCCGAGGGCAACGTGAAGGTCGTGCCATCCGCATTGATCACAGCAACATCCCAGGCCCCCAGCGTGCTCCCAGATAAATCAAACGTAGTGGCAATACGACTGCCGTCCGATGCTACGCCCACTGGGTCTCCTACGACGTCGGGCTCCCCGGACCGCGTCAGCGTTGCGGTGGCACCGTCCGCAAACTGCCCAAACGCCCCGTAGATCACTGTAGAGACGGAGCCCGTATTTCCGCCCTTCGTGGGGAGAATTATCATGTCTGCCGATCGGCACGGCGCGTCAGGTTGGACGCATTCCAGGATGTAGGTGCCGGTCTGGCCCTCGCGCCAGGAGGTCACATCGACGATGTACGTCCCGCTGGACGGCAGCGTGAGGAAGCCGGTCCCCGACGGTATCCGCGTCGAGGAAAGATTGGTTCCGTTCTCGGCGACCACCGTCCCGTCGGGACCGATTAGGTAGACCCAGGGGTTGAAGCCGGACGCGCTCAGCCCGATGGACACCTCCTCCCCGGCCGAGGCGGTGAAGGAGTACTGGTCGGCGTAGTAGAGGGCTCCCCGCCCCGACGACCAGCAGTCCGTTGTGGCGAGCGTGCCCTCCACCGTCTCCGTCGGCGTGAGCGGTACCGGTGTACAGCCGCCTGCAATGACCTCGTTGGCGCTGGGCTCGCCCGAGCCGAAGGCAGCCGGGCCGAACAGCAGCCCGGCGGCGACGAACAGCAGCAGCGCGACGATGGCGCCGCGGATCAGGAACGAGACGGTAGTCAGTGAACGCATGTCTTTCTCAGGCCAGCCAAGCACCCCTAGTATAGGGTGGTAGAGATGATTGTCAAGACGCTCTTGCCGCTACAAGGACCAGGAGGAGGACGCTGTCGCGTCTCCGTCAGTCGTTACCGAACACCGGCACGATTACGGGCACGCCCGCCCTCCGGGACGGCCCTTCCACTTGGAGGCTGGGAAGCCACCGCAGCCAGTTCGGCAGGTACCAGTTCCAATCGCCCAACAGCGCCATGCTCGCGGGCACAAGTATCGAGCGCACTATCGTCGCATCGATCAGCACGGCTACGGCGAGACCAAAGCCCATCTGCTGTAGCTCGATCAGTTCGCCCATGGCGAAGCCGGAGAACACGGCGACCATGATGAGGGCGGCGCCCGTGATGAGACCGGCCGTGGAACTCAGTCCGTACGCTACGGACGCGGCGTTGTTCCCCGTCCGGTCCCAATGCTCCCTGATCCGGCTGAGCAGGAAGACGTGGTAGTCCATCGATAGGCCAAACAGGAACGCGAACAAGAACAGCGGTAGCCATGCGGCGATGATGTCCGATTGCTGGAACCCGAAGATCTCGTTGCCAACCCCGTGCTGGAATACCAGCACGAGCGAGCCATAGGCGGCGCCAACCGACAGCAGGTTCATGATCAACGCCTTTATCGGCACCACAATGGAACGGAACACCAGCAGCAGCAAGATGAAACTGAGGCCCAGCACGAACGCGAACACGATCGGCGTATAGGTCGCGATCGTATCGAACATGTCCTGCTCGCTGGCCGTCTCACCTGTGACGAACGCCCGCGCGGCGACGCGATTGAACGCGGCGGGGACGTAATCGTCACGTAGTCTCGACACCGCATCGTGTGCTTCCTGCGACTCCGGGTCTCCTCGGACAAGCGCCGAGATGACGGCCAGATCGCCTGCGTCGTTCGTTTCATAGATCGCGCCTTCGAACCGCTCGTCGCCATCTATTGACGTCAGGAGCCTATCTATCGCTACCAGAACCTCGGGGACGAGCACGTTAGGCGCGTCGATCGCGATCTCGGCCGGTGAGAGGAGCCCGCTCGAGAACTCGCCGTCAAGCGTCTCAAACGCCAGACGCACCTCGTTATCTTCGGGAAACGTGCTCACACCCGGAAGACCGACGTTGATGCTGAAGTACGGGACCGTCAGTGCGATCAGCAGTCCGGCGGAGGCTAGCAGACTGATCACCGGATGCCTCATGACCGTCGAAGCGACCCAGTACCAGAAGCCACCCCCGCCCTCCTGCTGGGCCCGCGGCCCCAGGAACGGGACGCGTCCGGCGTTGATCCTGTCACCGACGATGCTCAGCACGGCAGGCAGCAGCGTCAGCGCGGCGATCACTGCGAACGCCGCAACCGCAATGGCGCCGATCGCCAGGCTTCGGTAGACGTTGATCGGCACGATCAGCAGACCCATCAGGCCCACAATCACCGCTCCGCCTGAAAACAGCACCGCCCGGCCCGCCGTTGCCCCTGTCCGTGCAATCGCGTCCTCCTTCTCGAGGCCCCGCGATCGCTCCTCGCGGTAGCGATGGATCACGAACAGTGAGTAGTCGATGCCGACCGCCAGACCAACCATCGTGATCATGTTCAGGACGAAGAAGTTGAGATCGAACGCCCGGCCGATCAGCGCGGTCGTGCCGACCGCAACGATGATGGAAGCGGCGGCGAGTAGCAGAGGCACACCGGCGGCGGCCAGCGCTCCAAACACCAGAATCAGGATGATCAGTGCGATCGGGATGCCGATCATCTCACCCCGCAGTAAGTCCTTCTCCGACTGTTCGTTGAAGAAGCGGGCGATGCTGCCCGTGCCGACGGTTAGCACTTCGAACCCGTCCTGCCCGTTCGCTTCCTCGACGACCGCCACGACGGGACCAACGTTGTCCGCCGCTTCGCTCGGCTTGCCGGCGAGCACAACGGGGACGATGGTTTTGTGCCGGTCCGCGGAGACCATGCGCTCGTCTCGTGCCTGGTAGTAGCTGGTCACAGCTTCGACCGCTTCGTCAAGCACGGCCAGCTCCGCCACGAGCGCTTCGACGTGGTCTTGGAACGCCCCTTCGTCCACTGTGAGCGTCTCCGATTGGACGATGAGGAACTCCTCCGCGCGCTCCGGCCCGCGCAGCCGCTCCTCGATCAGGTCGTCCGCCTGCGCGGACTCCGGACTGTTCGTCAGCACGAACTCCGTAGTGAGGACATCGCCGATGCCGAGGGCGAACAATCCTCCCGCGCCCACCAGCACCACCCACGCCGCGACGACCAGCCACGGGCGGCGCGCGCTCGCCCGAGCTAGGCGTTCTGTGATACCCATCGTTTCAATTCTACGCGTCTTTCGTCTCAAGTCCGACATATGGTCAATAGGCGGCGCCAGCCGTAGAGGATCAGCTTTCGCCTTGCCGAAAGTCAGTAGATGCTTGGCAGTTGCATAGCAACTGCCAAGCTGAGCGAAGCTCAGCCCTAGACGTAGATGCCGACGACGATCAGCACGCCGATGAGGACGGCGAAGAGCGTCGCGTAGATGGGATAGAGAACGATGGCCGGCGGTTCGCCTCTCGCTAGCTAAGCCAGATGGGACTCTTGCTCTTGACCATAAAGAGTTCCCCCGACAAACTCCAAGGCCGCTCGCTCGTATTCCGGTCGACCACGATATCAGCTGCGACCAGTCGATCATCCGCCGGATTCCACTGAACAAATTGCTGAAAGGGGTGAACCAACCTTCTCTGCCCCAAGCTGGCATTCCGTGTATCCATGAGCGCTCGCGCAACCGTTCTGCGGCTGGCTGCCAATTTGCCTGCTAAACGGTTGGATACGTCTTCAAGCGCCGAGCCATCATGTGAATGCAACGCAGCGATGACGCCGTCAAGCAGCGGCTTGATTACTGCCGTCAGGTTCAGCGCTTTCCCGGGAGGTTGGTGGATAGTCAGGGTCATGCCGAAACCTTCATACGAAATACTTTCACCGTAGGTCTTTATGCTCCCCTCAATCTTCGTGCGAAGCCACACCAAAGCGGCGGATGGCTGAGGCCGCAGGGGAATGGACGGTACGGCCCAGGACGCGAGTGTCTCACGGCGCTCCCAATGATGGAATGCACCATTCCGCGCCACGGTCTCGTAAAGGTGATGATGCAACGTTGATCCGTCCAAGACCCTTGGCGATTTCGGCGCTGATGCGAAAACACGCTCGAAGCGCAAACCCAAACTGCCGACCCTCGCGAAGCATCCAGTCCCCACGTTGTAGAAGAGAACATTCTCGACGTCGACGAACCTGTCTTCACTCGATGCATACGTCGCGTGAAGAATGGCATCGGCTTGTACAGGAAGCGAGCGGATGGCTTCCCGCAGTTCGCCGCGAAGTTGCTTCATCCAGCCAGTCGGTTCAAAGGGAAGTCGTCGGACTGACCAAAGTTCTACCTTTCGCGACCCCTCTTTCGGGCCAAGTATCGTGTAGGGGAGCATATCCGCGGACGCCATGTTGACTCTCAGACAATCGCAAACCTGTGCTGTTTGCGTAGATAGCTAGACGTAGACGCCGACGAGGATGAGCACGGTGATGAGGACGGCGAAGAGCGTCGCGTAGATGGCGTAGAGGACGATGGCTGGCGGTTCGCCTGTGCCTTCTTCGGGCTCCTCGGTCATGCTTCAGACTCCGTTTCGTCGCTCTCGGCGACGCCTTCGGTCGAGGCCGCTGCTTCGACAGGCTCGGCATGACCGGAGCCGTTCGATCCGAACACCGCCTGCTCCAGCAGCTCCGCGACGTCATAGGTCTTCATGCGCTTGCCCTCGTCGGGCTCCACGGACGGGATGCCGTCGTCGAACATCTGGATGCAGAACGGGCAGTTGGCGGCGACGATGTTTGAGCCGCACTGCTGTCCGCAGTCCTGCGCTTGCGTTGCGCGCACCTGGTTGATGCGCTGGCCCTTCGATTCCTCGACCCACATGTGCGCGCCGCCGGCACCGCAGCAGAAACCTTGCTCTCGATTGTGGCCGGGTATCTCCACAAGCTCCGCACCCGGGATCGCCTTGATAATGTCGCGCGGCGGTTCGTAGATGTCGTTGTGACGCCCGAGGAAGCATGAGTCGTGATAGGTGATCTTTTCTGCGAGCTCTTCGGTGACCTGGAGCTTGCCCTCGGCGATGAGAGCAGCGAAGACCTCTGTGTGGTGTTGCACCTCGAAGTGGCCATCCAACTGTGGGTACTCGTTCTTCATCGTGTTGAAGCAGTGCGGGCAGGTCGTGATGACTTTCTGCACGTCCTTGCCCTGCCAGGTCTCGATGTTTTGCTTGGCCTGGATCTGGAAGAGATACTCGTTGCCCAGACGCCGCGCCGGGTCGCCTGAGCACGTCTCTTCCTCGCCGAGGCAGCCGAACGTCACCCCGGCCTCTCTGAGCAGCCTTGCGACGGCCTGCGTGACCTTCATGTTGCGTTCGACCAGCGCTCCTGTGCAGCCCACCCAGAAGAGGTACTCCTGTTTGCCGTCGAACTTCGGTATCTCGAAGTCCAGCTCGTCCATCCAGGACGTGCGCGTGAACGCCGCGCCCGGCCAGGGGTGGCCGCGCTGCTCGAGCTGCTTCAGCGTCGAAGCGGCGCTCTCCGGCATGTTCGCCTCGTCCATGACGAGGAAACGCCGCATGTCCATCAGCGCCGGGACGTGCTCGATAAAGACGGGGCACTCGTACTGGCAGGCGCCGCAGTTGACGCAGTCCCAGATCGTGTCGAACCCGACGGCGTCGATCAGCTTGATCGGCTCGTCGCTGCTGCTTGTGAGCCCCATCGCGCCATGCACCTGCGCCTCCGCGACGGTGCGCATGTCGTGCATGATCTTCTTCGGCGAGAGGTCCTTGCCGGTCAGGGAGGCCGGACAGTTGATCTCGCAGCGCCCGCACTCCGTGCAGGTGTAGAAGTCCATGTTCTGCTTCCACGTGAAGTCCTGCACCTTGCCGACGCCGAAGACCTCCTGCTCCTCGATGTCCTTGATCGGTTGGAGCACGCCCGTCGGCGTGAGCCGCCGGAAGAAGACGTTGATCGGCGCCGTCAGGATGTGCGAGTGTTTCGAGATCGGCAGGTAGGCGAGGAAGATCAGGAAGTCGAACAGGTGGAGGTACCACCAGCTCGCGTGGAGCCCCTCGGCGACCGACTGGCTCATGCCGATCGAGTCCCAGTAGTTGGCGAGGCCGAACGCCAAGAACGAATACGCGTCGTGGTCGCCGCGCTCCAGGAAGATAGCGAAGCTGTTGGTGAAGACGTCCGTTACCATCAAGAACCAGGTCAGGAAGAGGATGAACCAGGCGTCCCAGTTGAGGGTCAGCCGGGCCGGCTTTGTGATTATGCGTTGGAACGCAGCGAGACCGACGCCAACGATAACGATGACGTTGAACATTTCCATCACGGGGCGAAAGCCGATGTAGACCCACCCCAGCAGGCTTTCGAAGCTGATGGCCTCATGAAAGCCGTCCAGCAGGAAGTTCAACGTGCGGACCTGGAGCACCATGAAGCCCCAGAAGATCATCGTGTGGAGAAGACCGGCGTACCAGTAACGCGAGCGGTTGAGGCGTCGCGTGCCGAGGACGTACTTGGGCAGCGTCATCAGGCGCTCGATGATGTCGTCGAGCGTGCCGAGGCGGTTCTCAGGTTTGGCGCGCAGCATCACGGCCGCGCGAATGCCGGCTAGGAAGAGAAAGAGCGAAGAGAATGCGATGAGAGCGAGGTAGAATCCGATATCACCCGGAAACGAGGTGGATGGAGCCATCTTCGTCCTATCTACTATCGCGCCTCTAAAGCGCTATCGTCAGCCCGAATGATAGCCGTCGGCTGACCGAACGGTCAATCGAAGTCCATTTCTAGACTCCGACGCCTGCAACGTGGAACCTGGGTCCGGAGTTAGGCGGCTTCTTCGACTGAGCCGTGCATGCGGCGGATGAGTTTGCCGAACGCCTCAACGACTGCCGGGTCGAACTGTTTCCCGGAGTGCCTCTCGAGCTCACGTAGCGCATCCGCGCTGGACATGGCCTTGCGATAGGGCCGGTCGAACGTCATCGCATCATAGGCATCGACAACGGCGAAGATACGAGCCTCGAATGGGATTGCGTTCCGCTTAAGCTTGAAGGGATAGCCCGTGCCGTCGTAACGCTCGTGGTGGTAGAGCACGATGGGCATGGCGCCTTCCAGGAAACTAAGCTTGGAGAGCATCAGGCCGGCGTTCAGCGGGTGCTTCTCCATCGCCTCCCATTCGGCCGCGTCGAGCGAGCTAGGCTTCTGGAGCACAGCGTCCGGGACGCCGATCTTGCCGACGTCGTGGAGGAGCGCGCCACGCTCCATGTCAGACAGGCGCTCTTCCGGCACGCCCATTTCCTTCGCGAGCGTTACGGTCAGACGCCCTACGCGTTCCGAGTGCCCCTGCGTAACGGCGTCCTTCGTGTCGAGGGCCGCCATCAGCACGCGCAATGTGCTGTCGTAGCTCAACTCCAATGCATCCGCGTGGTTACGCACTTTGGTGAACAGGGCAACCTGCTCAACAGCCAGGCCGCCTTGGGTCGCCAGCTCCTCTATCATCTGGACGTCAGCCTTGCTAAAGGCGCGACGCGTCACACCTCGCACCAGGGTGACCACTCCAATTGCGCCGTCTCTGCCGGGGATGGCAACGTTCAGGATGGATGTCTGACGGTTCTCGTCGATCTCGTGGCCAAGCACCTCCTGATACGGGAAGTCCTCATCCGCCGAGAACACGGTTTCGCCCGTGACGGCGCACCGGCGCATGTACCACACGTCGACCGCGCGGTAGTGCTGGACCGTCGAACCGTCCCGCTGCTCGTAGCTCGCACGCAGAATCAGTTCGTTGCCGTCGTCCTCCAGCAGCGTGGCGAGCCCTAGATGCGCTCCCACGTAGCGGGCGGTGTCGCGCGTCAGCCGCTCCAGCACCCCAGTCACGTCGAGTGTGGAACGCATCGCCTGGCCCGACCGGTGCAGGTAATCCAACCTATTGTACTCTCCGCGCATACCTCGCGCGGCGGCCCAGAGGATGGTCTGGAGCAAGATCATCGTTACGATCGTCCCCCCGAAGGCGATGAGGGCCAGCCGCCAACGGCTTGTCGCCACGGATTCTGCGATCGGTCCGTAGTCCTGCTGGATCTCGATTACGGTGCTGTCACCGAAGCGGACGTAGTTCGCGAGGACGTCTCCGTTAGGCGAGCCCGCCTTCCTCGTTGCCGAGCCGCTCTGAGAAGCGCTCAACACAGCATCGACGTCGGCCGCCGCGCCCTGGCCGCGGCCGGCCTCCGCGAGCAGCTCGCCATCGCCACTCCAGACCCGAATCGCCTGCACGTCCTCCCGGCCGAGCAGCGCTCCCGCGCTCTCGTAGAAGCCCTCGAAGTCACCAGCGCTAACATCCTCCGCATCCAGATCGAGAACGGGCAACACCGTGCGGTCGACGGCGGCCGTTGCGTCGGCTTCGGCCTGCGACCGGATCCCCTGGATCTGGAGGATGGTGACGGACGCCGCGACAATGCTTATCGCGAGGAACGTCCAACCCGCAAAGACAAAATAGAGCTTATGTGTGGGTTTTGCCATCCGGCTCCTTGACTTTGTGCGCACGCCGACAGAGAGGAAGCCTGCGCACCTACATGAGGACGGACCCTCTCACTTAGGTATCGGCGCTCCACTACACTCGCTTTAGAATCGGTTCGTTGGCGAGGTGTACGCTACGTGATACGATGGCGTCAGCTATGGCAGCTACGTCGCAGGCCAAGCTCCAGAGGCTCGAAGCCATCCTCCGAGAGATGGGCTCTGTCATCGTCGCATTCTCCGGCGGCGTGGACAGCACCTTCCTCATGTCTGTAGCGGGCGACGTGCTTGGGGAGCGCGCGCTCGCGGTTACGGGCGTGTCACCTTCGATTCCAAATTCTGAGGTGGAAGAGGCGCGGGAGCTGGCAGCGCAAAACGGGATCGCCCACGAGCTGTTAGAGACCCACGAGATGGAGCGCGAGGGCTACGTTGAGAACTCACCTGACCGCTGCTTCCACTGCAAGACCGAGCTGTACGGTCTGCTAGCCGACATCGCCAAGCAACGGGAGTACGCCTTCGTCATCGACGGATGCAACGTCGATGACACCGGGGACCACCGGCCGGGCAGAATCGCTGCGGCGGAGCACGGCGTGCGCAGCCCGCTGATCGAGGCTGGGCTGACGAAGGACGAGATACGTTCTCTCTCCCAAGAGCGAGGTCTGCCGACCTGGGACAAGCCCGCAATGGCCTGCCTCTCGTCGCGCATCCCGTACGGGACGCCGGTGACCGTCGAGATCCTGGAGCGGATCGCGGCAGCGGAGGCGTTCCTACGATCGCTCGGCATCCGGCAGCTGCGCGTGCGTCACCACGATGATGTCGCCCGCATCGAGCTGGAACCGGACGATGTGCCCGTTCTCATGGCAGACGGCACCCGCCAGCGCGTCGTTGAACGCCTGAAGGAGCTGGGATACTCATACATCACGCTGGACCTGGCGGGCTTTCGCTCCGGCAGCATGAACGAGACGTTGGTGCTGCACGAGGTGGGGCGAGACTAGAGCGTGGCGACGTTCGACTCCGGCGGCGTCCAGATCCACTACGAAGTCTTCGGCGACGAGAAGCTGCGACCGATTTTGCTCGTGCACGGCTTCGCGAGCAGCCTGGACGGCAATTGGGTACGCCCGGGCTGGGTAGACACGCTCCTGCCGCTGCGACAGGTGATCGCGATTGACTGCCGGGGCCATGGAGAGAGCGAAAAGCCGTACAATCCTGAGGCTTACGGCGACAACGTTCCGAAAGATGTGATCCGGCTGATGGACCACCTCGATATCGAGAAAGCGGACCTGTTCGGCTACTCGATGGGCGGCCGGATCAGCACCCGGCTCATGACGACGCACCCTGAGCGGTTCCGCTCGGTTGTCCTCGGTGGCATCGGTAACCGACTGGCCACCCGACGAGGCGGGCGACCGCACCTGGCGGAGGCGATGCTGGCCGACGACAAGTCACAGGTCGAGGACCGAATCGCGAAAGGCTTTCGCATCTTCGCCGAAGCGACCGGGGCCGACCTGAAGGCGCTCGCCGCGTCGACGCGGGGAAGCTGGACGCCTCTGAGCGCCGAAGACCTGGCGAAGGTTGACATGCCGGTGCTGATCGTCGTCGGCGAGAACGACAACCTAGTGGGCAGCGCCGATGACCTCCAGGCATCCATACCAGGTGCTGAGCTGCTTACCGTTCCAGACAAGGACCACCTTACCGTTGTGCCGGACCAGCGCTTCAAAGATGCGGTCGTGCGCTTCCTGCAAGAGCGCTCTCCGGCATAACAATGCGCGCCGTGCCGAGCCTCGCGACGCGACTCTCGCGACGTCGCATGCTGCAGTCGACGCTGTTCGCGGCGGGCGGCCTGACGGCCGCAGCGCTCGTTGGGTGTGAGAGCGATTCCACGTCGCCACCGGCCGCGACAGCTACGATGCCGCCGCCGAGCGGCACGTTCGACTCGAACGGCGTGCCGATCCACTACGAGGTGTTCAGCGAAGGCTACCCAATCGTGCTGGTCCACGGCTTCAGCGTGAACTTCCAGCTGAACTGGGTAGCATCGGGCTGGGTGGACGAGCTGACGCCCATCCGCCAAGTCGTCGGCCTCGATGCTCGCGGCCATGGTGAGAGCGGCAAGCCGCACGAACCGGAAGCGTACGCAAACGACGCGATGCCCAACGACGTCATCGGACTGATGGATCACCTTGGCATCGAGCGAGCCGACCTGTTTGGCTACTCCATGGGCGCGGGGATCTCGCTCCGCCTGCTCGTCAACAACCCGGACAGGTTCTCATCGGTCGTGCTGGGCGGCATCGGCGAGTTCGCCAGAGGAGCTGACGGAGGTGGCGGCGGCGGATCACTAATCGCCGAGGCACTGCTCGCCGAAGACCCAGAGACTATCGAGAGCCCGATCGCGCGCGGCTTTCGCACACTCGCGGACGCACTGGGCAACGACAACGAAGCGCTGGCGGCCTACATGCTGTCGACACAGCAGACGATTACTGACGAAGCGCTGGGCCAGGTGACGCTGCCGGTGCTAGTCGTCAACGGCGAGAACGACGACCTCGTGGGGCCGCCGGATGCCCTCGCGGCCGCGATTCCGACGGCTGAACTGGCGAAGATCCCCGGCACCGACCACCTGACGACCGTGTCAGCGCCGGCGTTCAAGGAGACGGTGATCGACTTCCTGAACCGGCGCTCGCCTGCCTAGGGGCCGTGGCGCAAGCGCCACGGGGAATCGCCATTGCGCGCCCAATTGGCGCGCCTCGTATACTCTCCTCGTCATGACATCCGTACTGGGCGTGGACGTCGGTGGGACGTTCACCGACTTCCTGCTCTGGGAGGACGGCGAGCTGTCGGTGTACAAGCGGCCGTCCACGCCCGACGACCCCTCACGAGGCGTGCTCGCCGGCCTGGATGAGGCAGGCTTCTCGCCCGACGAGGTCGTCCACGGCTCGACGGTGGCGACGAACGCGGTGCTCGAGCGCAAAGGCGCCAAGACGGCGCTGATCACGACCAAGGGCTTCCGCGACGTGCTGGCGATCGGCCGCCAGACCCGCCCGAAGCTCTACGACTTGGAGCCGAACAGGCCGCCACCGCTCATTCCCGATACACGCAGATTTGAGCTGAACGAGAGGCTGGACCACCACGGCGAAACGCTGGAGAAGCTATCCAAGCGAGACGTCGAACAACTGCTCGACAAGCTCGTCAAGCGCGGCATCGATTCCCTCGCCGTGTGCTTCCTCTTCTCGTTCCTCAACCCGGCGCACGAGCGCATGGTGCTCGACGCTGCCCGCAAGCGCGGCATCGCATGCTCGGCATCGTTCGAGGTGCTGCCAGAGCATCGCGAGTACGAGCGAACGAGCACGACGGTGCTGAACGCCTACGTCGCGCCGGTCGTCGAGCGCTATCTTTCGCGGCTGAGCGAGGGGTTGGCGTCGCGCGGGGTAGGCGGGCTGCGCATCATGCAATCGAACGGCGGCAGCGCGCGAACGGGCGCCACCGCCTCGCTGGCCGTGCGAACTGTTCTCTCGGGGCCGGCAGGCGGCGTCGCCGGCGCGTTCCAAGTCGCGAAGGCCGCCGGCCAAGACCGCATCATCACGCTCGACATGGGCGGCACGTCGACCGACGTCTGCCTCTGCGACGGCTCTGTGCCGTTCACGTCCGAGTCGACCATCGACGGCATGCCGTTGCGCATCCCGACCGTCGACGTGCACACCGTGGGCGCGGGCGGCGGGTCGATCGCGCGGATCGACGCGGGGGGCGCGCTTCGCGTCGGCCCTGAGAGCGCGGGCGCCGATCCGGGGCCCGCCTGCTACGGCAAGGGCACGCAGCCGACCGTGACAGACGCGCATCTGGTGCTGGGGCGGCTGCGGCCAGATCGCTTCCTAGGGGGCAGGATGGAGCTTTCCGTCGCGGCCGCACGACGTTCCCTGAAGCCGCTGGCGCGTTCATTCGGCGGCGATGTGCAGGAGGCAGCAAGGAGCGTCGTGCGCGTCGCCGACGCGAGCATGGAGCGCGCGCTGCGCGTGATCTCGGTCGAGCGCGGCCACGACCCGCGACGCTTCACGCTCGTCGCGTTCGGCGGCGCCGGCCCGCTGCACGCTTGCCAGCTCGCAGAGTCGCTAGGCATCCCGCGCGTGCTGGTGCCGCCCTTCCCCGGCGTGCTCTCGGCCTTCGGCATGGCTGCCGCGCCCGTGACGACCGACCACGTCCAGGCTCTGCTATCGACAGTCGACACGAGCGCCGCGTTCCAGCGTCGCCTCGACCGGGTGATCGAAAGGCTTGAGTCGCAGGCGAAGCGTGAACTGGCGTCGCAGGGCTACACGCGGCGCGTGCGTATCTCGCGCTCGCTCGACCTACGTTACGCCGGACAGTCCTACGAGCTGACCGTCCCGATCGCGAGCACGAAGGCCACGACCTACTCGCGGGCGTTTCACGCGATGCACCGCCGTCGCTACGGACACAGCGATCCGTCGCGCGCCGTAGAAGTCGTGTCGGCGCGCGTGCGGGGTGAGGCGCCGGGCGCCCCAGTGAAACTGGACCGGGCTCTTTCCGGTGGAAAGAGCAAGCCACTCCCTGGGAGTGGCCGGACGCCCCGCATCGAACGCGTGCCCGTGCGATTCGATCGAGAACGGCAGACGTGGCTCTACGAACGCAGCGAACTGAAGTCGGGCGACCGCCTGCGCGGCCCGGCGCTGGTGCTGCAGCTAGACGCGACGACGGTCATACCGCCGGGCTGGCACGGGCGCGTCGATCGCATCGGCAACCTGATCCTGGAGCAAGAGCGATGAGGCTCGCTATGGCTGTCGTGGCCTTGGCTCTGGTCGCGATCGCTTGCGGCTCCAAGCGGGACTTAGCCGACCTGGATCTCGATGGTGGGGAGGTCTTGAACAGATCGACCGGTGTCATGAACGAGCTCGACTCCTACCATGTGCGCTTCACGATCACGGCGCACCCTGAGGACGTGCGTGAGGAACACGTCTGGGAGTTTGACGTCGTGCGACCCGACAGCTATCGCGTCTTACTACATAGCGTGGAAGGCGCGGAGAAGGAGGTCTGCGAAACCCGCGGCCACGGTGGAACCTGTACGATCGTATTGACGTCGATCACAAAGCGATCACGCTTCGAAGGGCTCTACGTGGGGGATTTTGCGTACAGCCGTGAATGCGACGGCGACGGAGACCACTGCGGCGACTGGGAGCGAGAAGCGCGCCCCGAATTGCTCGTGTTCGGCCCGTCACCGAGCTACCTGCCTCAGTGGCCAATCGTAGCGCTGAAGATGATCGACGACGCGGAGTCTGTAGAGCTTGTGCGGATCGCGGGCGTGGAGACCGTACTCATTCGCGGCAAATTGAACCTGCTACGCGCCGTGCTGGAGAACCAGCGTCGCCTGCTAGAGCCGCTCGGCATCACAACCTTTTCGACGCAATGCAGCTCCGGAGGCGTCCCCATGAACGTAGAAGGAGACACCTTCACGTGCCGCGACCTGAGCTTCGAGGAGACGTTGGAACGGCAAGACAACGTGGCCTTTCAGGACGAGAATCCTCCGACCGTCGATGTCTGGATTTCGCCAGAGGATGGACGCCTGCATCGAATCACAATCACCGGACCGTTCGAAGATGGCGGCCTCCCCGAGCCGATGACGATCGACTACTCCGATTTCAACGGCGTCTCGCTGGAGGCGCCAGAAATCTTGGAGGACGCGGAGTGACGGCGCATAGCGACCCCACCGCCCTAGCCGTGTTCGACGCGCTGTTCGCGTCGGTGGCTGAGGAGATGGGCGTGACGCTCGGCCGCACGGCCCACTCGCCGAACATCAAGGAGCGCAAGGACTACTCCTGCGCCGTGTTCGACGCTAAGGGCAAGCTCGTCGCGCAGGCCGCGCACATCCCGGTGCATCTGGGCGCGATGCCGATGTCGGTCGAGGCAGCGATGCCGCTCGCGCCATTCGCGCCTGGCGACGTGATCATCCTCAACGACCCCTACCTCGGCGGTACGCACCTGCCGGACATCACGATGGTCTCGCCCGTCTTCGCGAAATCGCAACTGGTCGGGTACCTCGTCAGCCGCGCCCACCACGCCGACGTCGGCGGGATGGCGCCGGGCTCGATGCCGCTGGCGTCGGAGCTGTACCAGGAGGGCCTGATTATCCCGCCGCTGCACCTCCTACGCAGGGGCAAGCGCAACGAGGAAGCGCTATCGCTGCTGCTACGCAACGTGCGCACGCCCGACGAGCGCCTAGGCGACCTCGACGCGCAGCTCTCGGCGCACCGCACCGGAGAAGCGCGGCTGCTGGAGCTGGTCGACCGCTACGGGCAGCGCGATGTCGCGCGGCAGATGGTGGCCCTGCAGGACTACGCGGAGCGGCTCACGCGCGCGGCCATCCGTCAGATTCCAAACGGTGAGTACGCATTCGAGGACTTCCTCGACGACGACGGCGAGAGCGATGACCTGGTCCCGATACGGCTGCGGCTCAGGTCGCGCGGCGGCAGGCTGCACTTCGACTTCACCGGCAGCGCACCGGAACGGCCAACCTCGGTGAACGCGGTCGCGGCGGTCACGCGATCGGCCGTCTACTACGTTGTGCGCTGCCTGCTCGACGAAGACGCGCCGACCAACGACGGCTGCCTGCGCCCGATCTCGCTCACGCTGCCCGAGGCGAGCGTCGTCAACGCGACGCCCCCGCGCGCCGTCTCGGCCGGCAACGTCGAAACTTCGCAGCGCATCGTCGACGTCGTGCTCGGCGCGCTGGCGAAGGCCCTACCCGACCGCATCCCGGCCGCAAGCGCGGGTACGATGAACAACGTCACCATCGGCGGCCACGACGACGAACGAGACCGGCCGTTCGCCTACTACGAGACGCTCGGGGGAGGCGCAGGTGCAGGCCCGTCGGACAACGCGCTCTCCGCACTGCACACGCACATGACGAACACGATGAACACGCCTGTCGAGGCGCTGGAGCTGAGCTACCCGTTCCGCGTCCGCGAGTACTCGATACGCCGGCGTTCCGGCGGTTCCGGGCGCAACGCCGGCGGCGACGGCCTGGTGCGCGAGTACGAGTTCGTCTCGCCAGCGCAGGTGACTATCGTAGGCGAACGCCGGAAGCGCGGCGCGTGGGGCCTGCGCGCCGGCACGGACGGCAAACCGGGCCGCGACACGCTCATCGAGCCTGGCGGCAAGCGGCGCGCGTTGCCATCGAAACGCTCGTTCTCGGTGCAGAAGGGCGCTCGCTTACGCATCGAAACGCCGGGTGGCGGCGGCTGGGGCCGCAGTCGAACCAAGACAGGCAAGAAGCAACGGTAGCAACCTTAAGAGGAGCCGAAGCTGCGTGCGTAGCTTCCAAGGCGTAGCTGGAAGCTACGCCCTATGGTATCCTCGTTTCGACCATGGGGATTCGTCTAATGGTAGGACAGCGGATTCTGGTTCCGTAAGTGGGGGTTCGAGTCCTCCATCCCCAGCCATGTACGTAAGGGTATCTCGGTCTCGCAGCAGACCGAACAACCGTGGCGCATTCGTCTAGTGGCCCAGGACACTGCCCTCTCAAGGCAGAGATCGCGGGTTCGAATCCCGCATGCGCTACCAACTTCCAGATACGGCAGACCCCGTTGAACCGGGGTCTGCCGCGTTCGTCTTTCACGCAGATTGTCAGTCAGCCTTGGGTTAGAGCGATTGTGAGCAGCGCGGCGGCCGCGAGTGCCGCGGCGGTCCGCACATGGTTCCATAGCGTCCACTCTGCGAGGTAGCGGCGCCAGTAAGTCTCGCCGTCGGCGCTTCCCGGGTCGACGGCCGCCAGCGCGTCGTTGCGCGGCACGTTGAAGGCAATCGTCACGAGGACGGCACCTACCAGGTAGAGGGCGCTGCCCGCGAGCTGATAGAACACCGCCGGTTCTTCCCATTCGAGCACCGATAAGACGACCACAGCGACACAGATCGGCACCGGACCGAAGAACGCTCCCATGAACCATGGATTGATCACCGTGACGTTGATGGACTGCATGGCGGCAATGCCCTGCGTCGCCGGGAGGAGGCCCAAAGACTTCATGATGGCGCTAGAGAATGCGTAGACAATTCCGGCCAGCAGCCCACAGCCGATGGCTGCTACGATCGTCAAAACGAGGAGCGTATCATCCATTGTTCTGACTCCCCGAGACGGCGCCGACGCGGTCAGCCGCCGGTCCCCATATAGCGCTTGCCGCGGTCTCCTGCGCGAAGTCGCTGAAGTCCTTGGGCTCGCGTCCGAGAGCGCGTTTCACACCGTCCGACAGGTATGAGCTGCGGCCGTCCAGGACCTCGCTGAACAAGTCGGTCAAGTCCTTCGCAAAGTCGGCGGGTACGCCGCCCGCGATCATCCCGGACAGGTAATCCTCCGGGCTGACGGGCACGTAGCGAATCTCCCGCCCAGTCGCCTGCGAGATCTCGGCGACCGCCTCCGCGAATGTCAGGAGGCGCGGGCCGGTCACCTCATAGAGCTTGTCGGTATGACCCGGCCCGGTCAGGGCCGCTACCACGACGTCGGCGATGTCATCGACATCAATAAATGGCTCCTTCACGTCCCCGGCTGGAAGAGCGACCTCGCCAGCAAGTACACCTTCGAGTAGAAAGTATTCGCTGAAATTCTGTGCAAACATGCTCGCCCGCACGAGCGTCCACTCGGCGCCGGACTCCTGAATTGCCTGTTCGCCGAGCAGCGCACCCGCCTCGTTCCGACCGGACAGAAGGACCAGGCGGTGGACACCGTTCTCCACCGCGGTACGGGCGAAGGAACGCACCTTTTCTGCAGCTCCGGCGAATCCGAGGTCCGGGTAGTAGGTTACGTACGCCGACTCAACACCCCTCACTGCAGGCGCCCAGGTGGTCGCGTCTTCCCAATCGAACGGCGGTTCGCCAGACCGCGAACCGATCCTCACAGGCAGGCCGCGCGCGGTGAGTCGCTGCGCGACGCGGCGCCCCGTCTTGCCCGTGCCGCCGACAATCAGGGTGACGCCAGCGTTTCCGTCTTTGTTCTCGCTCATCGTGTACACCTCCTTGTTAGCGTTGCATCACGTTTGTGTTGCATCACGTCCATCATGACGTCCAGCCCGTGGACTTACAATGACTATACGTCGCTAATCAATGCTCATACGTCCACGTCACTGGACGACGGGTATCCAGGTGTGCATACTTGAGATATGGCTGACCCGCGGACTTCAGTGGACCCGCTCGGCGAAGCGCTGTATCTCCTCCGGATGAACGGCGTGCTGTACAGCCGCTGTGAGTTCAGCGCGCCCTGGGGGCTGGAACTACCGCCGATCGAGGACTGCCTGATGTTTCACATTGTGATCTCGGGCGGTTGCTGGCTCGAGGTCGAGGACGCCGCACCGTGCCTCCTCCATCCGGGTGATCTCGCGCTGGTTCCCCACGGCCAAGGCCACCGGCTTCTAAGCGAACCCGGGGCCGTCGCACCCCATCTCTTCGATATCCCGCGCGAGCAAGTCAGTGAACACTACGAGATCATCCGGCACGGCGGAGGCGGCGCGACGACAAGGATGGTGTGCTGCGTGGTTCGCATCGAGCAGCCGGCCGCACAGCAGATCATCAAGCTCCTGCCCAAGATGATCCGCATCGAGGCATCCAACTCGCCCGAGATGGAATGGATCCAGACGACGTTGCGCCTTATGGGCGCCGAGGCCCGGGACCTGCTGCCCGGAGGGGAGACAGTCACGACCCGCCTTGCCGACATCCTGTTGATCCAGGCCATCAGATCGTGGATCGCACAGGACCCCGCTGCGCAGTCAGGCTGGCTCGGCGCGCTACAGGACGAGCAGATAGGCCGTGCGATGGCCCTCATCCACCGCGACGCAGGGCGGGCTTGGACGGTTGCCTCGCTCGCGGACGAGGTCGCTATGTCCCGCTCGGCCTTCGCGGCGCGCTTCACGGAGCTCGTGGGCGAGCCGGCGATGCGCTACGTTACGCGGTGGCGAATGCACATGGCCGTGACCTCGCTGAAGGAAGACGGGGCACCGCTCGGCGAACTGGCGAACCGCGTCGGTTACCAGTCCGAGGCCGCGTTCAGCCGCGCATTCAAGCGATTCATCGGAACCTCGCCGGGCGCGGCCCGCCGAACCTCTCCCACAGGGTCCTGAAAAGCCACCAGTAGCCGGTACTCTCAGCCCGGGGGCCTGCTGCATTGCTACGTCAGATTGCCCCCTCCCCACCCCTCCGATACACTCCCAGCGCCCATGACGCAGAACACGCCCGACCTCGACGCCCTGCTGCGCCCGAAGTCGATCGCGGTCGTTGGCGCGTCCGCGAACCCTGATAGCCCCGGCCACGACTACGTCAAGTGCCTCATCGACTTCGGCTTCAAGGGCGACGTCTATCCGGTACATCGACGCGAACCGGAGATACTCGGGCTGAAGGCCTATCCGAGCCTGTCGGCCGTACCCGGCGATGTCGAATTCGTCATCTCCTGCATCCCGTCCGACGGCATCCTGGAGATGATCGACGAAGCCGCCGAGAAGGGCGTCGGTGCCATCCAGCTCTTCACCGGCCGCTTCAGCGAGACCGGCCGCGAGGAGGGCGCGGAGCTGGAGCGCGAGGTGCTGCGTCGCGCTCGCGAGGGCAACGTCAGCCTGATCGGGCCGAACTGCATGGGGCTGCACGACCCCGGCTGGGGGATGTCGTTCCGGCCCGACCTGCCGCGCCGCACTGGGGGCGTCGCCTTCATCTCGCAGAGCGGAAACAACACGACCGAGGTCCTCATCCACAGCGACGTGCGCGGCATCGGCTATCGCATGGCGCTTAGCTACGGCAACGCCCTCGACGTGACCGAGGCTCATCTGCTGGAGTACCTCGGCGGCGTGAATGAAGTCGGCGTGATCGGCGCGTACATCGAAGGCGTCCGCGACGGCCGCCACTTCCTGAAGGCGCTCACGTCTGCGGCGGCGGCGAAGCCGGTCGTGATCTTCAAGGGTGGCCGAACCGGCGCGGGCGCGCGCTCCGCCGTCTCGCACACCGCGGCGCTCGCGGGCTCCAGCGAAGTTTGGGGCGGTGCGCTCCGCCAGGCCGGCGCGATCGGGGTGCGATCGCAGGACGAGTTGATCGACCTGCTCGTGGCGTTCGAGCTGTTCGCGAAGCCAGCAGCCACGCCCGGCCGGAACGTCGGCGCGGTCGGAGGGGGCGGCGGTCGCGCCGTCCAGGCCGCGGACGCCTGCACCGAAGAGGGGCTGAGCGTGCCTCCGCTTACGGACGGCATCCGCGCCCAACTCAAGGAGCGGGCGCCGCAGCTCTGGGACTGGATCGGCAACCCGGTCGATCAGTCGATCCTGGCCGGCGGCGGCGTCTCCGGCGCGGCTGTGCTCGAGATGATGCTGGCGGACCCGGCGTTCGACCTGCTGATCGCGAACGTCGGCGAGGACTGGGTGCTGGGCAGGCCGGACTCAGGCGAGCGGCTCCTGCATTTGGTCAAACGCTTCGCGGATATCGGGAAGCAGTCCAAGAAGCCGATCGCGTTCGTGCTCGGCCCGGCCGACTCGCCGGACGAGGAGCGCTGGCGGGCCGTCGAGGGCGCGCGCACGCACCTCGTCGATGCCGGACTGGCCGTCTTTCCAACCGTCGAACGCGCGGCCTGGACGCTGCGCCATTACGTCGAGCACTGGGAGTCGCGCGCTTAACTAGTGGCTCTCCAACCACGCCAGCATGTCCGCGAAGACGCGGGCGCGTTCCGGCTCGTTATGGATCTCGTGCATCAGCCCTTCGTAGATCTTTAGCGTCTTGTCCTGAGACGAAACCGTTTCGTACAGCTCCTTGCTGCCCTCGCCGTCACCAAGGGGTGACGCGCCGCCCGCGATGATGAGAACCGGTAGCTTGATCGCGGCGACCAGGCCAGGCATATCTTCGCGCAGGACGGCCATCGCCGCGCGACGGCTCTCCGGCGGCGAGCGGTGGTACACGAGCGGGTCGTCACGATACGCCTGCACAACCGCTGGGTCCTTGCTGACCGTCGCGGCAAGATCGGCCATCATCTCGGGAGATGCGCTCGCGTTGGAACGCTTTCGCCCCATCCCGCCGCCGGAGAGAATCAGGCCCCGCAGCCCGTCCTGGTACCGCGCAGCGTATGAGATCGCGATGAAGCTGCCCATGCTGTGGCCCAGCAGGTAAATTGGTAGTTCGCCGGTCTCGCGGCGGACGTAATCGTAGAACGTCCGCAGGTCGTCGACGTAGTCATCGAAGTGGTCGACGTGGACGCGTTCGCCTTCAGACTTGCCATGGCCTCGATGGTCCAGCGCGTAGACCGCATACCCTCGTGGCACGAACTCATCGACGACGTTGCAATAGCGGCCACTATGCTCCCCGTAACCGTGAGCGATCAGCAGCACGGCCCGGGCATCGCCATCGGGCAGCCAGCGCTGATGGAATATCGTCAGACCGCCCCCGCCCTCGAACGTACCTTCTAGCTGTCTCAGCCTGTTCTCCTGTATGGTTACTGGGCCGATGGTCGCAAGGGTACCATGCGATCTGACGGCCGAAACATGGAAGCTGGGGCCGCGTGCGGCCCAAGCCAACATCCAGCGCTGAGGACACGTTCATGGCGACAAACGAAGAGAAGCTCGACCAACTGGAACAAATCCGAGAGCGCCTCAAGCTGGGCGGTGGCGAGAAGCGAATCGAAACTCAGCACGGCAAAGGCAAGCTCACGGCGCGGGAGCGGCTTAATCTGCTGCTCGACGAAGGCAGCTTCGAGGAGTTCGACCCGCTCGTCCTCCTCGCCGGTACTGAGTACGACCCCGAGAAGGTACAAGCGGAGGCGGTCGTCACAGGCTGGGGCACTATCGAAGGACGCGGCTGCTACGTCTTCTCGCAGGACTTCACGGTCGTCGGCGGCTCGCTGTCGCAGCGGATGGGCGAAAAGTGCATTAAGATCATGGACCTGGCGATGAAAAACGGCGTGCCTGTCATCGGCCTGAACGACGGCGGGGGCGCGCGCATCCAGGAAGGCGTCGACTCGCTCGCCAGCTACGGCGATATCTTTCTGCGCAACGTCCTCTCGTCGGGCGTCATACCGCAGATTTCGGTCATCCTGGGACCTGCGGCGGGGGGCGCTGTCTATTCCCCAGCGCTGACCGACTTCATCTTCATGACCCAGGCCTCCTACATGTACGTCACGGGCCCGGACGTGGTGAAGACGGTGACCGGCGAGGTGGTCACCCACGAGGAATTGGGCGGCGCGATGACACACGCCACGCGCAGCGGCGTCTGTCACTTCGCGATCGAGGGCGAGGAGGCCTGCCTGCAGGAGGTGCGACGGCTGTTCTCGTTCTTGCCGCTGAACAACATGGAGGAGCCGCCGCTCATGGAAACGGGCGACGACCCCGCCCGGCGCGACGAAGAGCTGCTGCACATCCTCCCAGACGATGTGGGCCGTCCCTACGATATGCGAGAGATCGTCTACCGCCTGGTCGACGCCGGCGATTTTCTGGAGGTGCATGAGCACTTCGCCCAGAATATGATCGTCGGCTTCGGTCGCATGGAGGGCAGAACCATCGGCATCGTCGGCAACCAGCCGCTCTACAACGCCGGCGTGCTGGACATCGATGCGTCGCGCAAGGCAGCGCGCTTTGTGCGCTTCTGCGATGCGTTTAACATCCCGATCATCACGCTTGTCGACGTCCCGGGCTACCTGCCGGGGACATCGCAGGAGTACGGCGGCATCATCAGCCACGGGGCGAAGCTCGTCTACGCGTATGCGGAGGCGACCGTGCCCAAGATCACCATCATCATCCGAAAGGCTACCGGTGGCGCCTACGACGCGATGGGGTCCAAGCACCTCCGCGCAGACGTGAACCTGGCCTGGCCCACGGCAGAAATCGCCGTGATGGGGCCGGACGCGGCGGTGAACATCATCCATCGGGCTGAGCTGGCACGCGCGAAAGACATCGACAAAGCGCGTGATGAATTCGTCGTCGACTACAAGGCCAAGTTCGCGAACCCGTACGTCGCCGCCTCGCGCGGTTTCATAGATGACGTGATCGACCCGCGTGACACGCGCCCCCGCATCATCCGTGCCTTGAACATGCTGCGGTCGAAGAGCGACCAGATGCCGGCGAAGAAGCACGGCAACCTACCGCTGTAGATTTCTTTCGAATTCGTCCAATCTGGGCGCAACGCTTTTCCCGTTCCCGCATTGTAGTTGGTAGCCCCGCGAAACATCCCCGCCTGGATTGGATGAACCTACGTGGAAGTAACTATGGGTGAAGTGCTGTACCTGGTATTGGTGATAGCCGTCGCCTGGTGGGCGTACAGCATGCTAAAAGAGTACTTCTAGGGCGTCACACCGGCCGCCACGAGCAAGTCCGCGGCCGTCCGCCCTGCCTCGGCGTCGTCAAACGCCTCCGCGATCACGCGAGCGGTCTCACTCGGTAGCAACTGCAAGATCGACGCCTGGCACGACGCGCACGACACCGCCGCATCCCCTAACGATCGCGTCACGATCCGCCCCGTGCCGATGCGTTTGAGCATCGAAAACAATCCCGCGCTCTGGCGCATCCCCAGGTCCGTCTCTACACCACCGCTGTACGCGCGCCAGACGCCGGGCAGCTTTGTGATACTAGTGAGCGATCCGAGCTGCGCGACGAGCCCTTCCGCGACCTGCTGCTGGCGCCGAATGCGGTCGAGGTCGCTCGAGCCCTGGCGAATACGGCCATACGCGACGGCCTCGTAGCCGTTGAGGTGCTGCCTGCCGACCTCGAAGAACTGCGGCACGACGTTCACGTCGTCGTCGGAGTAGTCGGCCTGGCCGAAGGCGCTGCGCACATCGACGGTCAGGCCGCCAGCCGCATCAATGATGTCAGCCGCGTCCCGCTGGTCGAACACGATGCGGTAGTCGACGTGGATACCAAGGTTTCGTTCGATAGTCTGTGCGAGCGCTTCCGGCGCCTGGCCATCATCGTCGGCCGTCCAGTTGTAGACAAACGCGGTGTTCACGCGATCGCGCACGAAGCCATCTTCGCCTAACGAGACGAGCATCATGGAGTCGCGCGGGATGCTGAGCAGGCCGGCCCGGTTGCCGTCCGCGTCGACCTGCAGCAGCAGGATGGAGTCGGTCCGGGACGGCCCGTCCTGCGTCGGCCGGATATCGAGGCCGACGATCATCACCGTGAACGGCCGGTCCGGCAGGCCGAAGATCTGGGCAGTCGAGATACCTGGAATCGGCACGTTCAGAGACAGGCCGAGCGCCGAGATCGGCTGGACGATCGTGAAGAAGACGAGGAACAGGTACACCGAAAGCGCGACTGGTACCGCCAGCCACCAGCGCCGTCTCCTCTCCGGCGCCCTGTCGTCCAGCTTCGGAGGCGGCGCTTCCAGCCCAGGGGGCGACACGTTCTTGAGCGAGGGTGAGGGCTTCTCGCTTGCGGGGACCATAGCTTTGTTGAGGGTAGCGATGGTTCCGTAGCTGGACAAGGCTCGCCGGCAACTTGACAAATGACGGGAGCGCGGTAAGGTAGAGAAACCGTTGGTGGGCGACCCTATGCCCAATTGCGGCCTGTGCCTAAGGCGGAAACAAATCTCGAAATGGAGGGTGACGAGATGGCTGAGAAGGCTGACCAAGCATTTACGGAACAGGTAGAACTCATCGCGCAGCAAGTCGCTAGCGATCCCGAGAAAGTCAAAGAGTTCTCTGACGACGCGGACGGAACGATCGAGCAGTTCGCAACAGATGGACAGGTTGATCGGGCGAAGCTAAAGCGGGCGGTGGCATCAGAGGTTTCGCACAAGGTCAACCTTGATACGAGGGCGTCGCAACTGGCCGACCAGATCGCTACGTCACCCGGCCTTAGAACCACCTACTTCAGAGATGCGGTTGAGGCGTTCTCAAAAGTCGCGCCAAAACCTATTGTCTTCGATCGCGCCGGAACGGCGAAGTGGGAAGAACTCAAGGTTGCCGTCCTCCAGAGAGTGCCCGACGACATTTACTCCAAGGCGCCGATGGAGGCAGCGGCGAATCGGGCGGACCGCATTCAGGATAAGTTCTTCTCGGCCGCGATCCGAAACCCGGAACGCAGCTTCAACACGATTCTGAACACCAGCATCGCAACGTTTATCGTCGGCATCGGGCTGATCATTACGGGGACAGTCCTCGGCATCACAGGCAACGACACTACCCAGGAGGTAGTGATCTCAAGCGTGTTTACGGGTACCGGTGTAGCAGGCGTGCTAGGAACAATCTATTCGCTCGTCAGGCGCGGCATTCGGCTCTCGAACGCCAACCATGCGCAGATCCGCGTCATTCTTACCGCGTTCTCCTTCGAACTCAGCCGGCTGTTGGCATACGACCCGGAGAAGGATAATGCGAAGAGTACTAATCTGAAGAATACTCAGAAGGTGAATGACGGAATTCGAGACGCGATGGAGACGGCTGTCAAGCTCATTCAGAACAACGTCAAGGTCGAGGAAGGAGACGAACAGACCAGTACTGTTGACACGGCACTCAGTGATGCCGCGGGCAACCTCGCTCAACCATCACCGGGCACCCAGTAGGGGTTGCCGGGTGCGACCGTAGCCGCAGCAGCGAATAACGCCCGGCCGGGCGCGGGCGGCACATCTACTTAGCTGGCGTGCGGCGAGACGTAGAGGCTGGGCGAGATGCCAAGTTGGCTTCCCGAACAGACCGCTAGCTTACGAAACGAGTTCTGGCTCGATCTCAGGGATGCGCTCCAGCGTGCTCTTCTTCACGGTCACGACGTCCGGAGAAATCCCGAGCGCCGCAGCGAGTTCCGTGCGTTCGCCGTGCATCTTGCGCTTCGTGTTCCCTGTAACCAGGTAAACAAACGCGTCGTTCCTCGACTTCATAAAAGCCGCCGACATGGTCTCACCTCCTGCCATGAGTAAAACTGGATCTCCTCGCAGGTGAGCGAGGAAGTCATCCCAAGGAATACGCTTGGACGGGCATGCCGTCGCGTTGCCGCCCCAGATCCGCACACATTCGTTGTGCTCGTACAACGTCGCGGTCTTGTCGGAGGGGCTCCTTGGCCGCGATGGCTGCCACCCTTTCCACCCTGACAGCTCGCGTATGATCCGAACGTTGGCCGCGATCTGCTTAGCCGTCAACCGCTCGCTCTCATCTCCAGGCGGCCCTCCCTCATTCTCGAACGCGATAAAGTTGGTGTTGGCGTGGATGTTCCCGGACGCCCAACAAGAGCTTGTAAAGGGATAGTGCTGAATCACTGAGCCATCGTAGTTGATCCAGCCGTGGACTGACGCCGCAGCGTAGCCCGAGTAACTGGCTGGGTTATCTGGATCCCGCTCATCACTGAACAGCCGCGATGCCCAACCACCGTAGAAACCCACGGCCGAGTGCGCGACGTAGCCCGAAACGCTATTCGCCTGCTGGTACTGCTTGTTTGCTGGTCCGGGTACGTGTGTTGCCCAGTCCAACCAGCCATTGATGATCATAACCGCCCTCCTTAATGAACGCGGCTACTATACCATAAACTTCTCAGACGCTGCCGGAGGCGCGGGGCCGCCAGACGGTATCGTAGAACCGAGCCACATCCCCAGGTCATTCAACCCCACGCGCCCAGTAGATTGGAGGCTGGAACAACACGATCGGGGTGGAAGAAAGAGAGGGAAGAGCAGGATTCTTGCGTTGTCCGGCATCCGCCGAGGTTGCAAACCGCCTCTTGGGGTTGCCCAGCTCGTCGATGAGCTTCCGGGCGTGATAGGGGCGCGGCGGCCTTCGTTGCGAGACCCTGTCCTTCGCGCCCCTAACGTACGCCCTACCCCTACGTTTGCCTAGAGCCAAACGGCCCGGCATCCGGGCATATCGTATCTGCATACGTCCGGACGGTCGTTAACAAGGGCACTGCTATACTCCCAGTGCCGGAGGGGTGGCAGAGCGGACGAATGCGACGGTCTTGAAAACCGTTGTGCGTGCAAGCGCGGACGCGCAGGCCTACCTG
>JADFPV010000115.1 GCA_022562155.1 Chloroflexota bacterium | reverse complement strand
GCACCGCCACAACAGCTATCGCCACGAACACCGTGAGCGGATGCATCCACGCGGTCACCCCTCCGATGAACAGCACGAACAGCCGCAGATCCCTCCCTCTGCCGGCAGCCGTCCAGCGACCCGTATACCGGTAGCCGAAGTCCGTCACCGACTTCACCGAGGTATAGCTCACCATCAGATTCCCGAACATCGCCAGCATCGACACCATGATAACCATAGGCGTCCAGAACGATCCGAAAAGCTCCGCGCTCCTCCCCGATGTCAACGAGAAGTAAAACATGCCGAACAGGATGAAACTGTCCGAATAACGATCGAGCACGGCATCAAAAAAGTTCCCGAAGGGCGATTGCATCTTCTTCAGGCGCGCCACTTCGCCATCGCTCCCGTCCAGAACGCTTGCGAGCTGAATCAGCAACCCGCCGGGCAGCGCATACCCTAGGAAGAACGACAGGCTGGCGATCAAGGCGACGGCAAAACTCAATACGGAGACGTGGTTCGCAGTGATCCTGCTCGATATCCGCAGCAGCAGCGGTGTCACGATCCTTATCGATATCCTCCGGTTGATGACCCGCGCGATGAATCCGTCGTTCGGCTTCACCAGCGTGCCCCGCAGCACGCGCTCTGCGTTCTTCACATCGTTTGCGGTATCCACGTCAATCCAGTACAACCCCGCCACGTCCACGACTTTCGCCTTTCCCTGCTCCGCCAAGCAACGGACGGCCCCTGACAGGGAATCGTCGCCCGACTTGGCGCTCTCCTCCACTGCGGCAAAGATCGCCGTCGAACAGAGAAAGACGCCCGTGTCGTACGCGTTGTAGCGTTCGATGCCCTTGCCGATCTCGACGATGCCACGTTCATCAGCCAGCACCTTCGTCACATCATCGGAATCAACCAAGCCGTTCTTGCTCACGCCGAAATCGGCAGCCAGGATCACCTCGCCGTCTTGCAGCCGCTCTTGGGACACCGCCCTGAGGATGCCCGCGTCGAAGATATGGTCCCCCATCAGCAGAACGAACGCTTCTCCGAGGTAATCTCGCGCTTTAAGAAGCGACGTGCCGTTCCCCTTCTCCCATTCGTCATTCCTGATCGCCGTGATCTTCACGCGTCGCCGGCGGGCCAAGTCCGACAGAAGAGCCTCGACCTTCTCCGCGCGATAACCCGTCACGACGTAAAAGTCCGTGATCCCCGTCTCCTGCGCCGTCGCGATTGTCCTCTCGATGAGAGGCAGTCCCATGACCTTGAGAAGGGGCTTGGAGTCAGCCTTGGCTACTAATCGGCTCCCGTCGCCAGCGGCAAGGATCAAGCACTTCATGCGCTCACCTCTCTTCGTACGTCCGTACGATAGATAGCATCTGCCCCTTCGCTCCCAGGGCTCACATTAGCTTCGACCGCGTACCGTACGCACGCGGCGATGGCAACGAAAATCGAATACCTAATCTACTTGAGTGCGGCGTTAGTCTACCACGAATCGACCTTCGACCACACAACGTGTACTCGACGACGGCTCGCGGAGTCAAGCTGATCGTGTCTGAGACGCGCTACTCGGCTTTCGTCGCGGTGGCACGGTTTCGGAACATCGAAGCAACGATTCGCCGTCTTTAGCTCCAGTTCCGCCGCGCGTGCTGCCTGTCCACCGGGGCACCCTCGAGCCGGCTTGCGAAAAACCGTGTGATGATGTGCCTGTCCGCCTCGAACGCCATGTCCGGCAGCGCTCCGGCCGAGGGGAACCAGCGCACAAGCTCGATGTCGTCTCCCGGGGTTGGCTCCCCGCCAATGGGCTGAGCCACCAACACCGTGACCACGGTGTGTACATCGGGCCTGAGGAAGTTCGAGCAGACGCTGATGATGCCGCGGATCTCCACGGCAAGCCCTGTCTCCTCCTGGACTTCCCGATGCGCTGCGGTCAGGTAGTCTTCGTCGTATTCCACGTAGCCGCAGGGTAAACACCACTTGCCGCCCTCCAGGACATCGGCTCGACGGCGACACAAGAGAATGCGGTTCCCGCCCACGACCAGAACCGCCACAGCAGCGGCCGGCCCAGTGTAGTGCACGAAGCCGCATGAGGCGCAGGCCCGACGAGTCCTTCCGCCGTCCTCGCGGTCGCTCAGCCCGGCGCCACACTTGAGGCAAAACGCGGCTGGCTGGGCCTCAGCCCCCTCGTAGGCCCTGAATACTTGCTTCGGCTCCATCCGCGCTACTCGGCTTTCGTCGCGGTGGCACGGCTTCGGAACATCGAAGCAACGATTCGCCGGACGAGAATGCGAGGCGCCATCCGTGTGCCCGCCACCGCCGCGACGTTGAACGCGCCCGGCACGGTAATCGCCCGGCCGCCTCGCATGGCGGAGAGGGCCGACCGAACGACGGCGTCGACGCTCATCCAGGAGATGGCCGGTATGCCGTCCTCATCGAGGCCCGCGACTTGCTGAAACTCGGTCCGCACCGGCCCCG
Source organism: Chloroflexota bacterium (assembly GCA_022562155.1). Lineage (GTDB taxonomy): Bacteria > Chloroflexota > Dehalococcoidia > DSTF01 > RBG-16-68-14 > SZUA-185. The sequence goes on along the minus strand of JADFPV010000115.1, from coordinate 2,082 downwards.
GGCAGAGGCACGTGACCGTTACGCCTTGCCGCCTCACCTCCTCATGAATCGCCTCCGAGAAGTGGAGGACGAACGCCTTCGTCGCGGCGTAGGTGGCGTTGTACGGGATCGGCTGGAACGCAGCCATCGAGGCGACGTTGATGATCGCCCCGCGCCCGCGTGGCACCATGGCGGCCAGCGCCGCGTGGGTGAGCCGCAGCACAGCGCGTACGTTCACGTCCAGCTCCTCCACCTCCCGCTCCAGCGAAAGCTCTGCGAATTCGCCCATCGTGCCGAAGCCGGCGTTGTTCACCAACACCTCGATCTCGCCCGACCGCAGCCGCTCCTCGACAAGCGAGAGACCGTGCTCCCCGGCCAGGTCCGCTTCGACCGCGTCAGCGGAGATGCTGTGTTCGGAAGACAGCTCGGAGGCGAGCGCGTCGAGGCGATCCTTACGGCGGGCAACGAGCACAAGGTCATAACCCTGTCGCGCCATATGCCGCGCGAATCCCTCGCCGATGCCGGCTGATGCGCCGGTGATCAACGCTCGTTTGGTCGCTCCAGATGCGTTGTTTGGCATCCCTGCCATCCTTTCTTCTGCCGAATTCCTAGCAGTTACATCATCGCCTAAGCAGCGCCTACGCAAGGACCAACCGCCCGGCTTCCTGCGGAGCTTAGTATACAGCGCCGCGCAAGGCGATACCGCTGCGACATCTCAAGTTGCGGGTCTTTCGATCTTGCTAAGGACATGGTACTATGTAAAGTAGGCTGGATAGTAGTCCGCCGTCGCGCTCAAGCGCATCGGCAGACGGGGTGGGACACAGATGTTGGTCCTTAGCAGAAAGCTAAAGGAATCGATCCGCATCGGAGACGATGTCGTCATCCATGTGCTCAGCGTCAGTGCCGGCCGCGTAAAGCTGGGCATCGAAGCGCCCAGCGACGTCGGCATTGTTCGCGAAGAGCTCCAGCCGCTAACGGACAAGCGGGACGGCAGCGGAGAGCCCGCGAAGCGCGCCGGCTGACCAACCTCACGCCGTTCGTTCCTCCCATTCCCTCACCCACGACCCACGAGTTACCATGAGCTTCGGTGCTTGTAAGATGCGCCCAGAAGGGAGCAGCGTGGGCGATATAGAGCTGCGCGTAGTGCGGACTCAAACCGAGATGGCGGATGCGCTCTCCGTCCGACGCGCCGTGTTTATCGCCGAGCAGGGTGTCTCCGAAGCCGAGGAGATCGACGGCTTCGACGAAGACCCGGCGCAGGTAACGGACGCCCTCCACGTCATCGCCTACCTGGACGGGCGAGCGGTGGCGACTGGTCGCCTGCTGCTCGTCGGCGGGCCCGGCGAGAACCTGCGCATCGGACGGGTAGCCGTGCTTCGCCAATATCGGGGGTACGGCTACGGCCGGTCGGTGATGATCGCCTTGGAGCAAGAGGCTCGGCGACGTAGCTGTCCGGGGATCACCTTGGCGGCGCAGCTCCCGGTCATTCCCTTCTACGAACGACTCGGCTACGCCGCCCGAGGGGAGATCTTCGTCGAGGCGGACATCGAGCACCGCTGGATGGATCGGCGGTTTTAGGGTGCGGAAACGCTGGCCTGTTCTCCTCGTACTGGCCCTGCTGCTTGCGGTGGCAGGAGCGGTTGAAGCCCAGGAGGAGCCGTCGCTCGTTGTCGAACCGGCCAGCCAGACGATCGAGCCAGAAGCTGGCGTGTTCGAGGTGCGCATCCTGGTCGACGATCTAGCGGCGGATCTCAGGCTGAGCGGCTACACGCTGGTCGTGCGTTACGATCCCGGCGTCGTGCGTGCGCTCGCCGTCGCCGACAGCGGCTTCCTAGCGAGCGCTGGAAGCCCGACGACCTGCCCGGAGACCAGAATAGACAGGGAAGCTGGGCGGCTGGAGTACTTCTGCTTCACGAGCCAGATCTCGTCCGGGCCCGGCGCCCAGACCAGCGAGCCTCAGCTACTGGCCAGCATCACCTTCGAGCCCAACGGCGAAGGGCTGACGCTGCTCGATATCAGCCAGAGCAGCCTCATCGACGCTCAGGCCAACGACCTGGCGATCGGCATCGCCAACGGGGAGGTGACCGTGGGCTTCCGCAGCCC
>JADFPV010000070.1 GCA_022562155.1 Chloroflexota bacterium | reverse complement strand
TGAGCAATGTCACTTTCGGTTCGTTCTTCGGGACCTCAGCCTCCGTCGCTCACGCCTCGGGCGCCGCGGCTCTTGTCACGCAGTGGCACCCAGAGTGGGATCGTCAGCAGATCAAGGACTTCCTCCTATCGCTGGCGATCGACATAGACGAGCCGGGGCCAGACAATGTCTCCGGCAGCGGCCTGCTGAACCTTGGAATGCCGAAGCCGACACCGACCCCGACAAACACGCCAACAGCGACGCCATCGCCGACGCCTACCGTAACATCGACGCCTACCGTAACACCGACGCCTACCGCAACAGCGACGCCGCTCGGCCCGCTGGGCGATGTCGATTGCGACCGTATTGTGACGTCCATCGATGCGGCCCTTGTTTTGCAGTTCAGCGCCGCCCTGATTCAGGAGCTGCCCTGCGAGGCCGGCGCGGACGTCAATGAGGATGGTCACGTTGACGCTCGCGACGCTGCGTTCATCATGCGAATGCAGGCAGGCCTCATAGCTTAGGGTCTGGACCGCGAGGGTGGCCGGAGGAGCTGCGTCGACTACTGGCAGTCTTGGCCATGCTGGGCGATTACGCCCAGCATGTGTGGTTGGATAGAGGCCCATCTCCGGTCTCTTGCGTGCTTGAAACCATGACTACCTGCATTCCGAGTACGGTGTCGCCGGGGCAGTCACGGTATCCGCCTGGGACCAGATATAACAGCCTTGACAACTGCTCGTAACTAGTGTATAAAAAGCCCTGACTGGTGGTTCCGCACGGCGCCCCGAATTGCGGTGCAGAGCTTCCTAGAAACAACCCCGCCTTAGTTGAGGGAGCCGAGCATGATTGCTACTGCTTGGGGGCAGCGTATTCAATCGATTTTGTATATCGCTGTGGCGGGTGCGGCCTTCGTTACCGTTTTTGTGGTGGCAGTGGTTATGGTGCTGACAGTGACAGAGGCGTCGGATGGTCTTGATACTGGTACGGGTTCGCCCACGGAGTGCCTGACGGCGAGTGGTGCAAGTACGGTGGATAATCCGGCCGAGGAAGGCAGCGTTGAGGCTACGGCGCCTTCGGGCCAGGTCATCAACACGATCTGCATCAAAAGCGGCACTGATACGTTCGCTTTAGGGGGTTCGGGTGACTGTGCTAACGATGCCAGGCAACACAGTCCTTGTATCACCGCGAACGGCCTGTACGGCAAAAACGATTGTTACACGGTCGCTGGGATGGGAACCTCCTCGGTCACGGTTACGCAGAAGGCGGGGCCGTGCTCGGCTATAAGCCACGTCGACTTCATCACAAAGGGCGCGGCGACGCCGACGGCAACTAACACGGCGACCGCGACCAATACGGCGACCAACACAGCGACGGCGACGGCCACCCCGACCAAGGTGTGCGCCCTCGCGAGCAGTTGCGACACGCCGACCCCGACGCCCACACAGCCGCGGGTGGTCGGTGGCGTCGGCACGTTCCTTGACCCGCCGAGCGCTCCGCTGGACGTGGCTACTTCAGATAGCGGTCACGCTTCCCTATGGGCAACGCTTGCAGGCACCTTGATAGCGGCTTTCGCCCTTGGAGCCATGGTGTGGTACACCAGAAGGCGTTGGGTTGGCTAGTTAGTTCACTCCATCACCGACCAGCTCGAAGCCGCTGGTTACGCTGTTGACTACTACCCAGGAGAAGAGGTCACCGTAGACTTCTACCGTCAGCTCCCCACGCTTGGCTACGATCTGATTGTTCTCCGAGCGCACTCAGGTTTGATTCAAGGCGGCGAACGAGACGGGGAGCCCTTCCTCTTCACTCCGGAGCGATACAATAACCAGGAACACACAGAGGAGTTGAGCAAACGCCGACTGCTTGGCCGGCACGGATGCGGCTGTGCTTCAGGAACGCCTGAGCGCGCCGATTGAGGCGGAACCCGATCCGAAGGACCCGGAGGCCCTGCGCCAGGTAGGCGCGTTCGAGTTTGAAGTGCACTACGACAACAAGAAGGTCTGCATTGAGATTCAGCCCGCCGGCTTCTGGGCGACGGCACCTGAGGTCATCTGCACGATAGAAGACAGCGTGACGAAGCCCGCGTCAGAGGGCGTCGCGCGGATTGGTTGCGTGACGTTCGGCAAGACGGCCTTCCCGGACACGAACACGGATGAGGGTCGCCACCTGGCCAACGTCATCGTCAGGCCGCAGCCGGAGATCTACTCGCAGGCGAAGCCCAACCAGGACAACGGTGTGGTCGTCCAGATCGCGAACGTGAACTGCGACCTGTCGGACCTCCAGGGCCAGGCGATAGCCATCGCGTCCTGCGACGACTCGGACGTGACCTTCCGCTACCTGGAAGGCGACGTGAGCCCAAGCTGCACGGTGGACGCCGCGGACGTGCAGAGCATCGCCTTCCGCTGGAGCGTGGAGAAGGGCAGTCTCCTTTACAAGGACTTCTTGAACCTAGAGCCGTCCGGCGCGCAGGCGGACGATGACATCGACATCAACGACCTGCAGTTCGTCTATGGGCGCTTTGGTAGCACGTGCGACGACCCGCACCCGCTGCAGGACCCGGTGAACCCCAAACAGTAACTAACAGGCGTAGGAAGCAAGAGAGCCGAGCGACTACGCTCGGCTCTCTTTTGGTTTGCTAAGGATGTTTGGACTAAGCCGACGCTTCTTCGGCCTCCTCAACCACATCATCCGCGTCTGCCGGGGGGTCTTCCGGGACCGGCTTGCCGGCGCCCGTGAGCAGCAACGGGCGTTGTTTGCCTTCGATTGAATCGACGGTGACGATACACTTCTTGACGTCTCCCCGCGAAGGGATGTCGTACATGACGTCTAGGAGCGTGTCCTCGAGTACGGTGCGCAGGCCGCGGGCGCCGGTTTTATGACTGATCGATGTTTCGGCGCAGGCATCCAGCGCCTCGTCCTCGAACGTCAACTCGACGCCGTCCATCGAGAAGAAGCGTTGGAACTGCTTGAGGAGTGCGTTCTTCGGCTCGGTAAGGATCCGTCTTAGCTCCTCCTTGCCCAGCGCCTCCAGGCTGACGGCCATGGGCAGGCGGCCGACGAACTCCGGAATGAGGCCGTACTGGAGCAAGTCGTCGTGGGTGACGTGCTTGAACAGCTCGTCGACGCGTTCCTGGCCCGCCTTGCGGTTGTAGTCCGCGTTGAAGCCCAGTGAGCGTCGGTTGTGCGCTAGTCTGCGCTCTACAATCTTGTCGAGACCCTCGAACGCGCCTCCGCAGATGAAGAGGATGCTGGTGGTGTTGATCTGGATGAAATCCTGATGCGGATGCTTACGTCCGCCCTGCGGAGGCACGTTTGCGACGGTGCCCTCGATGATTTTGAGCAGCGCCTGCTGCACGCCTTCGCCGGAGACATCGCGCGTGATCGATGGGTTATCACCCTTGCGCGCGATCTTGTCGATCTCGTCGATGTAGACGATGCCGCGCTCGGCCCGCTGGATGTCGAAATCTGCGGACTGGATCAGGTGCAGGAGAATGTTCTCGACATCCTCGCCGACGTAGCCGGCTTCCGTGAGGGCCGTCGCGTCGGCGATTGTAAATGGTACGTCCAGGATGCGCGCCAGTGTGCGCGCCAAGTGTGTCTTGCCGCAGCCAGTGGGGCCCAGCAGCAGGATGTTGCTCTTTTCCAGCTCCACGTCGTCGTGGGTGGACCCGGCGTTGATGCGCTTGTAATGGTTGTACACGGCGACGGAGAGGACCTTCTTAGCCTGCTCCTGCCCGATTACGTACTGGCTGAGCTGGGAGAGGATCTCCTTCGGTGCGGGTACTCGCTGGCTCGTGGACTTCGGGTGGATGGAGCCTGAGACCTCTTCATCGATGATCTCGCGGCACAGTTCAACGCACTCATCGCAGATGTAGACGGCGCCGGGGCCAGCGATCAGGCGTTTGACCTGATCCTGGTTCTTGCCACAGAAGGAACAGTTGTACTGCACTCTGCTGCCGCGGCTGCTCGTCATGCCATCTCCCCCTTGTTAGCTTTCTCTACTCTGTACAACGCTTCGCGACCAATTCGATTACTTGCCGTTCTCTTCGTGCTCCGGTTCCACCTTCGTGAGGATTTCGTCGATGATGCCGTAATCTTTGGCCTGCCCAGGGGTCATAAAGAAGTCTCGGTCAAAATCCTTGCGGATTTGATCCTCATTCTGACCAGTGTGCTTCACCAAGATCTGGCGGATCAGCTCGTTCTCCCGTAGCAGCTCCTTCGCCATGATCTCCACGTCGACCGCTTGTCCGCGACCGCCGCCGAGCGCTTGATGCATGTGGACCGTGGCGTTCGGCATCGCGAAGCGCTTCCCTTTAGTACCGGCCGCGAGGATGATAGTCGCCATGCTGGCCGTAACGCCGACGCAGAACGTCGCAACGTCGGCCCGTACCAGGTTCATCGTGTCGTAGATCGCGAGGCCCGCGGGAATGACGCCGCCCGGCGATTGGATGTACATCTGGATGTCCTTGTCTGGATCCTCACGATCGAGGAACAACAGCTGGGCGATGATCAAGTTCGCGATCTGGTCGTCGATCGGCGTGCCCAGAAAGACGATGCGCTCCTTGAGGAGCATGGAGTAGATGTCAAACGCGCGTTCCCCGCGCGGACTTGTTTCGATGACTGATGGGATGATCGCGTTGCGCGGCAGATCATTCGTCATTGGGTATCGTGCTCCTTCAACATTACAGGCCCTCGCTGCCTGGCGTGCTTGCCGATCGGTTATCCGTTCCGAGAGGCGCTCGCCTGAGCTTCTTCTTGTTCGTCCGCTGGCTCCGCCCCATCCGACGAGGCGATTTCTACCAGACGGTCCAGTGTTTTCTTTGTCGTGAGAGAGCGCCGCAGGTTCTCCTTTGCTGCTTCTTGCGAGAAGAGGCGGCGCAACTCATCAGCCTGGTCGCCGACGCCGGAGGTGAGACGTTCGATCTCTGTGTCCACTTCGTCGTCGCCCACTTCTATATGTTCGGCTTCTCCTACCTCTGACAACACCAGAGACCGCCGGATTCGTGCTTCTGCCAATGGTCGCATCTCGGCCATCAGCTCGTCCTCGGACTTGCCGATCTGCTGGAGATAGCCCTCCAGGTTCTCTTTTTCATTACCACCACGCCTGCCTCGCTGGGCCGCGCCCAACTGTTCTTTCAGCATTCGTTCAGTCTCTCGCTCGCTCAGGATCGGAGGGAACTGCGGCTGCACTTCGTCGGTCAGCGTCTCCAGAACTTCGTCCTTGTATCGCTGCTCTTCCTCCTGCTCCAGCGCCTCCCGTAGATCGTTCTCTACACGAGTGCGGAGCGCCTCGAGACTCTCGAAGCCTTCACCGACGCCGCGAGCAAACTCATCGTCCAACTCTGGGAGGATCTCCTCCTTGAGCTCTTTGAGGTGTACCTGATATTGTGCCTGCTCGCCACGCATCTTCTCGTTGGGCGCATCATCTGGCACAGTCACGCTGAACTGGAATTCTTCGCCCTTCTTCCTGCCGATTAATGCTTCGGCAAACCCTGGCAGCGAGATCGTTCTGTCCTTGACGAGCTGGAACTCTGCGTCCTCGTCCTGAAAGAGTGGTGCGCTGTTGACGGTGGCGTTAACGTCAGCCCGGACGATGTCGTCCCACTTGGTGGGCCTGTCTACGGGCTCCAGAGTCGCGTAACGGTGCCGGAGGGACTCCAGCCCCTCATCAACCCGCTCAGCGTCCACCTCGACCGTCTCACGCGGTACTCGCAGCGTTGCCAGCTGCTCGGCCAGGTCGATCGTTGGGCGCACCGGCACCGTGAATTTGGCCACCAGCGGCTCCTCGGTTACGACTTCAAAGGAAGCTTGTTCAATTGGGTCGATCTGCTCCTGTTCTAACGCTTCCTGGTAGACCTCAGACATCAGTTTGTCGATGGCCTCATGCAGGAACGTTTGCGCTCCGAAGTGGCGTTCGACGACCTCTCTAGGCGCCTTCCCGGGCCTGAAGCCCGGGATTTTCGCCTTCGAGGCAACTCGGCGATATGCGGCTGCTTTCGCCTGTTCCAAGCGTTCGTCCTCGACGGTGATTTCGAGGACGATCTGACTATCTGGTAGCTCTTCCCTTATGACCTGCAAGTGGGACCTCCAAGGGCATTATACCAGTCGTCGGATTAGTTGACCTAGCGGGCCTTTGGGGTGAGAACGTCGTTGAGGGCATCTCCCAGCAGGTTGAAGGAGAAGATCAACAGCCCAACGACCACGGCAGGGAAAATGAGCAAATGGGGGTGGTTTCGGATCACCGGCTGGCTCGTTCCGCCGTCGAAAATCAATGCGCCGAAACTAGGAGTAGGGTCGTGGACACCTACGCCTAAGAACGTCAGCGCGATCTCTGAGCCAGCGATAGCGCCGAGCGATGCCGAGATACCTACGATGATGATCGGGCTGACGTTCGGCAGCAGGTGGTTGGCCAGGATACGCCATGTGCCTGCGCCCATCGAACGGGCCGCAACCACGTACTCTGTCTCCCGCAAGGCCAGTATCTGCGAGCGAATGACACGCGCGCTGCCGACCCAGAAGAAGAGCGAAAGCGCGCCGAAGATGAGGAAGTAGTCGGAGGCTCCCGGCGTGGCGAACACGGCCTGCATTCCCCACAGGGCGAGGATGAAGAGTGATGCGACGATCGAGATCGCGATCCAGCCACCGTTACGTCTCGATTCCAACAACCACGCCGCGACTCCGATGATGGCGATCAGGGCCAAGATGCCGAACAGCACAAGGAAGGCGGGTTCGCCTGTTGACATGTTACGTTCAAGGCCATCGACCCAGCCTCGGACGCGGTCCCGCATTGTGGCGTTGATGAGGATCAGCATTGGTAGGGCAGGGAGGGAGCCGAATGCCTCTCCAGTGCGCATGATCACCGTGTCGACCTTACCGCCCAGATAGCCCGAGAGCATACCCAAACCGACTGACAGCAACAGACTGCCGGCAACCACTGTCGCCACGGTGACGATGATCGTCGTGCGAGCGGACCAGATCACACGGCTGAGTTGATCCCTGCCCAGCCTGTCCGTGCCGAATGGATGATCGAAGCTCGGGCCGAGAAGCGTGTTTTCGAGGTCCTGCGACCGGAAGTCCTGGGGCGAAACCAGCGGGGCGAAGAAGCCGACGAAGTAGAAGACGCCGATCAAGAACAGCGCGACGACGGCTAGCTTCTTGCGCAGGAGCCGGCGCAGTGCCAGGCGCCACGGGCCGATCGATGGCCGTCGCCCTTCCTCGTCCTCGACCTGCGGCTCAGCTAGCGCGCTGCCCATCAGTTGCTCTCCCGGCTGCCGAAGCGAATGCGAGGATCGATGAAGGTGTACGCGATGTCCGTGATGATGTTCGCCGTGATGAATGCTGTAGCGATGATGAGTACCAGGGCCAGGATGATGTCATAGTCGCGGCTCTGGGCCGCCTGGAAGCCCAGCTGGCCGATTCCAGGGATGCCGAGGATCAGTTCGACGAAGAACGCACCCTCCAGCAGCGTTGTGAGCGAGAGACCGATCACGGTCACGAGGGGTAGCAAGGAGTTTCGGACAACGTGCCTGCCCACAACCTGCACCTCAGGAAGGCCCTTGGCGCGTGCCGTGCGCACGTAGTCCTCGCCCAGCACCGAGAGCGTTGTCGCACGCACGAGGCGGGCGACACCAGCAACGCCCGGGAGCGAGAGCACCAGCGCGGGCAGGATGATGTGCTTACTGAAGATGCCTAGCGCGATCTCCTGCGGCCCGATATCGACCTCAGGGCCGCCCCATCCGACGGCCGGCAGCCAACCCAGCCTCACGACAAAGATCAGTACCAGGAAGGGCAGGCTGACCAGGACGGGAATCGATTGGAAAAACAGGAATGAGCCGATCGCAAGCGGATCCATCCAGGTGCCTTGACGCAACGCCGCGAAGATGCCGACGAGCGTGCCAACAGAGAACGCGAACACGAGCGCGATCATGCCCGGCTGCATTGAGACCAAGATTCTCGGCCAGATGATGTCCCACACATCGACGCCGCGATAGATCGTGACGCTCTTGCCGAAGTCGCCCTCCCAGAGGAGGTTCTTTATGTAGATGCCGTACTGTTCGAAGATCGAGTCGTCTAGGTGGAGCTCTTGGCGCACGCGTTCCTTAGCGGCGTCATCCGCGCGTGGCCCCGCGAGCACGTCGACCGCGTCGACTGGCCCGAGCCGTGTGAGGGAAAACGCGAAGAACGAGACGAACAGGAGGATGACCGGCGCCCAGAGTAGGCGTTGGAAGGTGTACGCAAGGAGGCCCTGCATGGCGGGGACGGCCGCAGGCTACTCGTCTAGAGAGATGAAGCGCAATCGGGGCACGATTGAGGCCGGGATCAAGTAGTCGTTCACATACGGCTTGATGAGCGCGTGGAACTGGTCGAAAAAGAGCGGGAACCACGGGACATCGGCAAGGATGATGTCCTCGACCTGGCGGTACAGGTCGATGCGCGTCGACTGGTCCGTCTCTAGGAGCGCCTGGCGGAGGAGCGTATCGACTTCGGGGTTCGAGTAGCCCGTGTTGTTGTTCGGGCTTTCGCTGTCGAAGTGGATATTGAGGATGTCCTCTTCGTCCGGGTAGTCCATGATCCAGCCGAGCGTAAACAGCTGGTAGCGTCCTTGGTCAACGTCCTGGAAGAACGTCGCGGTTTCTGCCTGCTGGATGGCAACTTCTACGCCAAGGTTCTGACGCCACATCTCCAGCATCGCGCTCGTGCCGGGGCCTGATGTTGCTCCGGTGCCGGATTCGGCCAGCGTGATGTCTGGCAGCCCCTCAGGCCCGCCGTAGGACGATTCCGCGAGCAGGGCAAGGGCTCCTTCAGGGTCGAACTCCGGCGCGGCCGCCGTTTCGCTGTAGGCGGAGAGCCCAGGCATGATAATGCTGTTCGCCACCGGAATGGCGTTCTGATAGACGGCGCGGGTGATCTGCTCTTTGTCGATCGCCATCGCGAACGCTCGACGCACGAGCGGGTCGTCGAACGGCGGTGTGTTTGTGTTGAAGCCTAGATAGTCGAGCGAGAGGCGCTGTCCGCTGCGATACTCGGCGTTCAGCGGATCGGCCGGGTCCTGGATGCGTTCGAGGTCGTCCAACGCGATGCCCGCGATGTCGAGGTCACCGGCTTCGTAGAGCGTGATGCTGCTCCCGGCAAGCAGGTAGCGCACGGTTTCGACCTTCGGGGCGCCAAGGTGGTAGCGATCGTTTGCCTTTAGGATGATGCGCTCGCCGAAGCGCCACTCGTCCAGCTTGTACGGCCCTGTGCCGTTGGGCCGCCTCGTCCAGTTATCTGGATCGTTCTCGATCTGCGCGGGGTCAATGACGAACGCAGTAGGGTAGGTGAGCTTGAACAGGAACGATGGCAGGTCCCGTTCGATTGTGATCGTGAGCGTCGTATCGTCGATGACCTGAATGCCCGTGATCTCGTTCGATTCACCGCGCAGCTTCTCGGTGACGCCGACGATGTCTCCAAGGAAGAATTCCGATACGAGCGACTGCGTCGCCGGGTCGGCGGCGCGTTCGAAGGAGGCCTTGACGGTGTCAGCGAACACTGGCTTGCGGTCGTGGAAGAGCAGCCCTTCGCGTAGCTCGAATGTGTAGGTGACCGTTCCGTCGTCGTTGACGACCTTGCCGCCGTTTTCCTCGGTCGGTATCTCAGCCGCCAGGTCGGGCTGAATCTGCAGGTCTACATCAAGCGTGAGCAGCCCGCCGAAGATCTCTACGATATAGAGCGCTGAGCCTGCATCCTGGGTGACGTGCGGGTCGAGCGTGATCGGCTCCGCGCCCCTCAGACGCAGTTCGCCGCTACTGCCGCCATTGCCGTCACCGTCGTCTTCCGGAGTCTCTTGCGACTGCGTTGTGGCGTCATCGTCGCCGCCTGTAGCGACCAAGATGACGACGAGCACGCCGACGCCCATGACCAGCGCGGCCATGACTCCCAGAATGACGAGGATCGCTCGGTTCATGAATGGCTTCCCTTCACTCTCGCGCTCCGTCTCTTTGGTTACCAGCCAGCTCTATCACGGCGATGATAGCAGAGGCCCTATTCAGCTTCAATGTGCACACGATCACGCGCGGTCGTGATCACGCGGCGACGTCCATGGTTCTTTGCCGGACCACAGCGCCACAAGTGCCGGCGCCGCCAAGAGCGCGGCGATCGGCATGATGGGGGCATGGAACCTCGGGTCGCCGAAGAAGACGAGCTGAACGGCCGTCAAGTACGCCACCAGCGATATCAGCAGGACCTTCCCGGCATCCTTCGTCGAGTACCAGAGCCGTACTCCCAAGGCAACCATGCCGAGCATTGCGAAGTAGTAGATGTTGCTGACCGCTACAAGTCCTTGCCGAAGGCTGGCGGACATGAACGACTGAGCGCCGTGCCCGTCGTTCCATTTCAAGCCCTCCTCATCGTTGTAAAAGAGCCAGAAGAGCTTCTGGAAGGGGAGTCTTAGCTCTTCTTGCGGGTGGGTAAGCGCATAGGCGATCCCTTTGCGGAAGCCTTCGGAGTTCACGCGCACCTCGCGTGCCACGCTACTCAGTTCCGGATGGCTATAGACGAGCTGTGCGCCTGCCGACTGGCCGCCGCTGCCGTCGGCGCCTTCGTTATGTCCGATCCAGAAGTTGACGCCCGCGTTCGTCGAGATGAAGACCGGGGCGTCCAACTCGGCGGCGTTTCGGATCGTCCATGGGGCAATGACGAGCCCGATACCGAGCGTAATGGCCACCAGCCGTTCGAACATAAGCGGACGGCTAAGCCCCGAGCACAGCCAAAAGGGCACCATAACCAACGGCAGGAGTAGCGCCTGTCCCCGTGTGAGTGTCGCGAGGCCGAGCACGAGTCCCGCGCCGATGAGGAGACGCAAGTCGCGTTCACGGCCTTGCTTTGCTTCGATGATGAGCAGATAGATGCCCAGGAGCGACAGGAACGTGAACGTGGTCTCGGAGAGCGTGACGCCGGTAAGGAAGATCAGACTTGGGAAGAACGCGACGATGCTGGCGCCGACAATAGCCGGCGCGGGTCCCAGCGTTCGCCGGCCGATCAGGTAGGTTAGACCGACTGTGGCCGTCCCGAAGACGACGTTCATGAATTGTGCAACGGCGATGCTCTCGCCAAGGAACCGATATGCCGTTGCGAGTAGTAGGGGATAGCCGGGCGGCCAGAATGCCGTTGCGGCGCCGTTCAGGTGGACGTAGCCCTCGCCGTTGACGAGTGACCTAGCAGCGAATTCGTAGCGGAACGCGTCGTCGTCGGGAAGTGGCTCCCACTGAGTGAATGCGATCCAGGCAAGCCTGAGCGCAAATCCGAGAGAGACAACGACCGCGAGCAACATAACGTGCTCGCGGATCGAAGCTCTAGTAAGGAAGCCGGTCGCTCTGACCGTATCTAGCTGCACAGAGCACTCCGCGCCTCCCGCCCCACCTGGGCCTAGGATAGCGGACATCTCTGCATAGCCAAAGAGACAGGCCAGAGGCCTGTCTCTTGATTTGTGATTCCTTCAGGCAAACGCCTGACTTGCCGTAGGTGCTAGACGGCGGCCGGCTCCGAAGCCTTGGTCAGGACGACTTCGCCGTTCTGGACGTCGATCAACACGCGGTCCCCCGCCCCGAAGCGGGATTCCAGGAGCGCGTCTGAGAGGCGATCCTCGATCTCGTCTTGAATGACGCGGCGCAGCGGGCGCGCGCCGAAGACCGGGTCGTAGCCCTTCTCTCCCAACCAGTCCTTTGCCTCGGTTGTGATCTCCATGGTGACGCCCTTGAGCATCAACTGTTCTTCGACGTCCTTTATCTGCAATTCCACGATCGTACGGATGTGCTCCTTCTGGAGCGTGTGGAAGACGACGGTCGCGTCGATGCGGTTGAGGAACTCCGGCCGGAAGACCTGCTTCAGCTCTTCCAGCACCTTCTCTTTCATCTTCTTATACTTGTCTTCCTCGGTTTTGGCATCATCCTGGTTGATGCTGAAGCCAAGGGTCGAATTCTTACGGATCAGGTCCGAGCCGACGTTGCTTGTCATGATGATGATCGTGTTGCGGAAGTCCACCTTGCGGCCCTTCGCGTCGGTCAGGTGGCCGTCGTCGAAGATCTGGAGCAACGTGTTGAACACGTCCGGGTGCGCCTTCTCGATCTCGTCGAGCAGGATAAGCGAGTAGGACTTGCGGCGGACATGGTCCGTGAGCTGGCCGCCGTCGTCGTAGCCGATGTAGCCGGGAGGCGCGCCGACGAGGCGCGATACATTGTGCTTCTCCATGAACTCCGACATGTCGAGGCGGAGGAGCGAATCCTCGCTGCCGAACATGAACTCCGCGAGCATGCGCGGTAGGTAGGTCTTACCGACTCCCGTTGGCCCTAGGAACATGAAGACGCCAATCGGGCGTCTGGGGTCCTTCAGGCCGGCCCGGGAGCGGCGCACGGCCTTGGAAACGGCCGTGATCGCTTCGTCCTGACCCATGACTTTGCCGTGGAGGACTTCCTCCATCTTGAGGAGGCGCTCCTGCTCTTCGCTAGCGATGCGCGTAACCGGGATGCCGGTCCACATGGCGACCACATCCGCGATGTCTTCCGCCGTCACGACGGGCTGCGAAACCTCGCCCTCGGTGCCTACCTCTTCTTCAAGATTCTCCAGCTTCTCCTGCAGCTTCACCTCGCGGTCGCGGAGTTCGGCCGCGTACTCGTACTGCTGGGAGCTGATGGCCGTGTCCTTCTCCTTGCGAAGGCTCTCCAGGCCCTTGAGCGCTTCCTTCAGCGACGGCGGTGTGGCGGAGTGCCGGATGCGGACGCGGGACGACGCTTCGTCGACTAGGTCGATCGCCTTGTCGGGCAGGAAGCGGTCGCCAACGTAGCGTGCGGCTAGCTCTGCAGCCGCCTTTAACGCTTCGTCGCTGATCTCCAGTTTGTGGTGCTCTTCGTATTTATGCTTGATGCCACGCAGGATCTCGATCGTGTCCTCCATGCTGGGCTCTTCGACGAGCACGGGCTGGAGCCTGCGCTCCAGCGCGGCGTCCTTCTCGATGTACTTGCGGTAGTCGTCGAGCGTTGTCGCGCCTATACACTGCAATTCGCCGCGCGCGAGCGACGGCTTGAGGATGTTGGCGGCGTCGACGGCGCCTTCCGCGGCGCCCGCGCCCACGAGCATGTGCATCTCGTCAATGAAGAGGACGCAGTTGCCGGCGTTCTTCAGCTCTTCGATGACTTTCTTCAGCCGCTCTTCGAACTCGCCGCGGTACTTCGTGCCAGCCACGAGCCCGCCGATGTCGAGCGTGACGAGGCGCTTGCCCTGCAGCGTCTCCGGCACGTCGCCCGCCACGATGCGGTGGGCCAGGCCTTCGGCGATAGCCGTCTTGCCAACACCAGGCTCGCCGATCAAGATTGGGTTGTTCTTGGTACGACGGGAAAGGATCTGGATCATCCGCTCGATCTCAGTGCTGCGACCGATGATTGGGTCCAGCTTGTCCTGTCGCGCAGCTGCCGTCAGGTCCATGCCGAGTTGGTCGACCGTAGGCGTGCGCGTCGATGAGCGCGCGCCGGCGCCGGCGCCCTGTGGCATGCTCTGCGAGAGGATGCGCGTCGTCTCGGCGCGTACGCGCTCCAGGTTCACACCCAGGCTCTCGAGTACGCTGGCGGCGATGCCTTCGCCCTCGCGGACGAGGCCGAGCAGCAGGTGCTCCGTGCCGATGTAGTGGTGGCTCAGGCGGCGCGCCTCGTCAACGGCCAGTTCGATGACCTTCTTCGCGCGCGGCGTCAGGCCAATCTCGCCCTGGGTAGCGCGGTCGCCGCGTCCGATGATGAACTCGACGGCTGAGCGTACCTTGCTCAGCTCGACGCCAAGGTTTGAAAGCACCTTCGCGGCCACGCCATCGCCCTCGCGGACGAGGCCGAGCAGCAGGTGCTCCGTACCGATGTAGTTGTGGTTAAAACGCTGGGCTTCTTCTTGGGCTAGCGTGAGGACCCGGCGAGCGCGTTCAGTGAATTTGTCAAATCGATCAGCCATACTAACCTCTAGATTCACCTTACCACGGGCTTTTGGCGAAGTCCAGATAGGGCTAACGCTGATCTTTAGGAGCTAGTTTCCTCTTCTTCCTCACCTTCCGCCGAGGTCTCGTCTGACGATGAGGTTGTATCTGGGGACGAGGGTGCGTCCGGGGAAGGGGAGACGTCTTCAGCCGTCTGGTCTTCCTCCTCGGCTTGTTCCTCTGCTTCCGCCGGTTCGTCCTGCTGCTCTTCCGCTATCGATGCCTCCGGCCGCTCGGCTGATTCTTCTTCGGCGGCAGGTGCTTGCTCTGCCTCGACCGCCGGTTCTTCCGGTTCGTCCGCTTGCTCCGTTGGCTCTTCGGCTATCGAAGCCTCCGGCTGCTTGGCTGATTCTTCTTCGGCGGCAGGTGCTTCCTCTGCCTCGACCGCCGGTTCTTCCGGTTCGTCCGCCGGCTCTTCCGCTGCCGCTGCCTCCGGCTGCTCGGCTGATTCTTCTTCGGCAGCAGATGCTTCCTCTGCCTCGGCCGCCGGTGCGTCGTCGGTATCTGTTTCCGTTGCCGGTGCGACGGCCTCGGCCTCCGCTACGGGCTCCTCTGCGGGGGCGGCTGTTGTCTCTTCCTCCGCTGTAGCCAGCGTGGCCGCGGTGTCACTTTCGACCGATGAGTCCCCACCGGACGCGGGTGCATCCGCGGTGGCCGTCGTGCCGGCCCTGTCTTCGATCTGCTCTCCGGCTTCAGGAGTGGGCTCTGGAATAGGGCCTTCTCTAGCTACGAACTCGGTCCGTATCTCCTCCGGCACGTTAATGACCTCTCCGCCTTCGCTGAAGACGTAGCCCATGGCCTCGCCCTCATCGCGAGCGCGTCGCAGGCTCAGGCCAAGGCGATGTCGATCGCGCTCAATACGCACGATCTTGAGCGGCAGCAGGTCGCCTTCGCGGACGACGTCGCGTGGATGGCCGATGCGGCGGTCCACCAGCTCCGAAACGTGGATCAGGCCCTCGACCGGGCCCTCGATTCGCGCGAACGCGCCGAACGTTACCAACTTCGTCACGAGGCCGGTGACGACCTGCCCCTCGTCGTACTTGTTGACGACGTTCTCCCATTGTTCGGGGTTGGCCCGCCTGACGCTGAGGGCGATTTTCTTGTTCTCGGCGTCGATCTTCGTAATGTAGACTTCGACTTCATCGCCGACCTTGAACAACTCGGTGGGGGACTTGTCGCGGTCCCAGGACAGCTCGGAGAGGTGCGCGAGGCCGTCGGCTCCTCCCAGGTCTACGAAGACGCCAAAGTTCCGCACGCTGCTGATACGACCCTTGCGGATGTCACCTTCGTTTAGCTCCTGGATCAGGCGCTCTTTCTGTGCCATACGCCACTCCTGCAGCGCCGCGCGCTCTGACAGGATGACGCGGTTCCGCCGGCGATTGATCTCGATCACTTTGAGCCGGAGACTCTTGCCTACGACCTCGCCTAGGGAACTCTCACCGTCCTCGCGATTGCGATCGGGGCGGACACCCACGACCTGAGACAGCGGTACGAACGCGTTCACGCCTTCTACGTTCACCAAGAGGCCGCCCTTGTTGAAGCCCGAAACCTCTGCTTCGAACGCCTCGCCGGAGTCGAATCGCTCCTGGAGCGTCAGCCAGCCTTGTTCACCTCGAGCTTTGTCCAATGACAGAAGGATCTGGCCGTCCGCCGTTTCCGGGTGGACGATGTATACCATCACCTTAGTGTCTTCCTGAAGCTGGCTTTCGGGGTCGGAGCCGAGCGACTGCATTTCATGCCGGAGAATGACGCCTTCTGATTTCGCGCCAATGTCGACGAGGGCGCCGTCTCGGTCCCAGCCCATAATGACGCCTTCGGTAATTTCGCCGCGTTGTGGCGTTCGGAAGTCCTCGGCTTCTGCGAGGAGCGTCGCCATGTCCATGGGCTCAGCGCTGGATGTTTCGGTGCCGCCCGTCTGATCTGTTGGATCGCTTGTCAACCTGCCGGTTCCTCCTTAGTACGGTTAACGCTCGATTCCAACAGTGTGCTTAGCGAAAACAGGTGGTTGGGCCTGAGCGCGACGCTCAGTTTAGCATAGTGCCTTCTGTCAATGAAAGGAGCTTGATAAAGGGCTTGGCGTTGCGTCTGAGGGAGCGCGTCTGGAACCTATTCTGAGGCCCTGCGATCCTTCGCTTGCTGCTGTGCGCGTTCCCGCATGAACGCGATGATAGGGGAGGGCTCGCTCGGTTGCCAGCGCTTGCGCCATTCGCGCTCATCGCCCTCCCAGACTTCGTCGAAGTGCTCTAGCGAGCCTGGCTCCTTCGCGTCGCGCAGGACATCAAGCGCGCGTCTTATGACGCGCAGCTGTTGGCCGGCTGCGCCGGCGTTGCCCAGCGTGTGGCCGAACGGGAATTCGACGCCGAGCGTCCGCGGCACGCCACGGCGCTCAGCCCAGTAGGGGACCATTGTCACGAAGATCGTGC
>JADFPV010000114.1 GCA_022562155.1 Chloroflexota bacterium | reverse complement strand
TCCAGGCAGGTCACAAGCAACTGATGGGCCTGGTCGAGGGCCTGTCCGACGAGCAGGCCACGTTCAAGCCGAGCGCCGAAGAATGGTCGGTGCTCGACACCATGCAGCACGTCGTCGCCGCGAAGAAGGGCGTCGCGCGTCTTTGTGAGGCGCTAGCCCGCGGCGAGGAGCCGGGTGGCATCGGCGGGGAGGGCGAAGACACGCAGAAGCAAGACGGTGTCACGGGCCGCACGTACGCATCGCTCGCCGACGCAGTCGAAGGGGCGGTCGGTGCGCACGACGAGTTGGTGGCGTTCGTGAACGAAGTCTCCGACGAATCGAACACCGAGGTGACGCATGACCACTTCCTGTTCGGCGCGCTCAACTGCCGCGAGTGGGCCGTCTTCCAGCGCGTCCACGATGGCGATCATGGTGGCCAGATCGAAAAGATCAAGGCGGCGGACGGCTTCCCGGCCTAGGTGATGACCGAGAAGAGTTACGCCAAGCTCGATATCGCGGCGCACTGGGGCAGGCTAAACGAATCCGTCATCGCGCTCATCGATGTCATTCCCGACGACAAGATCGACTGGAGTCCGCGCGAAGCCCTCTGGAACTTCCGTGGCATTCTGATCCACATCGCCGGCACGCGCGACTATTGGATGGGCAGCATCGTCAAGGATGGCGATCCGGCTAAGAGCGCATACGAGACGGCCCGGTCGAGAGACGAGATCAAGCTCGAACTTGAGCGCACCTGGGACCGCGTGCGACGCTTCCTGGTCGATCCGGCGAAGCTGGCGGCGAAGTATCAGGAGGACGCGGAGGTGAACGGCCACTGGATCGCGTTTCACCTGCTGGAGCACGATATCCACCACCGGGCCGACATCTTCCACTACCTCGCCCTGCTCGAGATAGAGCACCCGGAGGTCGGCACGCCGTAAGTGGCGGCCGGCTGAACGCCACTCCTTCCCCCACCTCGCATGCCTCGGTATGCTGTCCCTCGGCGGTTGTATGGGTAGAGCGAATGGTTACTCTGACTCGCTAAAGGCGGGTTCTCATGGATGACGCTACATTCGAAGGTATCTGGTGGATTCCCGGTGATGTTACCAGAGGAGTCGCTGGCAATCTAATTAAGTCGGTGACCGATTTCAAACTCAGCTTGACGGGCTCCTTCACTGACATGCAGCACGTAATGACTGCCGAGAGTTATCCGCTGGTTCTCGGGGTGGCTAAAGGTGCCAAGCAGATTACACTTCTCGACTGCGTTCAAACCGGAGCGAACCTCGGCATGCCAGGTTTCGTTAGCAAGGTATTCATGCCGCGGGCTGCCTTGGTAGGGGGACATCTTGAGCACGAAGAGGCTCTTAGGTTTCCCAAGGCCACATTTCAATACTCATACCTTCCGGATTGGGTTGGTGCTTCTGGTTTCGATCGAAAGCTGGAAATGGACGGTGATCAGCTCAAACGGGTTCAAATCACGTATGAGTACCCTGAGGAGATCACGACAGCTATCCCTGGCGGGGAGTTCGCTATCAGCTACGGATTTGAGACTGGCGGCGATCTCCTCAGCGATGCGACACTTCGGCAGAACGTGCATGTGCGAATTGAGCTCGAGGAGTCGCTTGATCTCGTAAACTGGTTCTCAAAGTACGTTGAGCCCCTTCAGAATCTCCTAACCCTTGCTACTGGCAGGCCGAACGCGATCACCGGCGTTAGGGTCTACTCTCCCGAACTCATCGTATCCACATCGAAGGGTGATTGGATGTCTCCGCTAGAGGTGCTGTTTACCCAGGACTTTGGAGATGATCGAAAGGCAGGACGCCTGTATCCACACGATATGCTCTTTACGCTCGGGGACCTTGGTGAACATGCGGGCCGTGTAATAAACGATTGGCTGCAGGTGGCGGAGGAACTCGATAGCGTCTGCAACCTCTTCTTCGGCGTTCAATATGGGGGACCCACATACCTTCGGAATCGCTTCCTTCCATTGGTTCAAGCGGTCGAGTCGTACCACCGGCGTAGAAAGCAGAATTATGTCCTTAGGCCAGAAGCGCACGAGAAACGCGTTGAAGAGATCGTTGCCAACGCATCCGCTGAACACAGAGAATGGCTAGGCCAGAACATAGGGGATCATACCAACGAGCCAAGTCTACGCACACGTCTGAAGGAGCTTGTCTCCGAGGCGGAAGAGATCGTTGTACCTCTAATCGCTGGCAGCAAGAAGAAGTTCATCGATGATGTGGTCAACACACGGCACTATCTAACCCACTTTGACGAAGAACTGAGAGAGAAGGCCGCTCAAGGCGAAGAGCTATTCCACTTGTCCCGAACGCTAAGTTTCATCGTCCAGGCCTGTCTCTTAGGGGAGCTTGGCCTAGAAGGCGAGACACGAACCGCCCTCTTCAAAAGGAACCAACCATATCTCTACGCTGTCCGCCAAGCGAAAAGCAACGCATAGACTCTGTCCCAGAACTAGCTTCCCCCACTGCACTCGCCTCGCTATGCTGTCCCTCGTTGCGGGGGTTGGTGACCTCGCGGCATCTTTGTCCATCCATGACTGATTCCAGCGAGGTATCACGATGAGCGAGAGCGAACACACCCTTGAGTACTGCGGCCGGATCTCCAATGCGGCACTCGCCGCCCAAACAGAGTTCGCGCTGCCCGGCGACGAGCCCCACTATGCCCGCGATCGTCTCGTCGACGTCCAGCACATCAAGCTGGACATCGAGATCGATCCCGAAGCGAAGTCGATCCAGGGCACGGCGCGCACGACGTTCCGTCCGATTAACGACGGTGTCTCGCACGTTGAGTTCGACGCCGTCGAAATGGAGATCGAAGACGTGCGCATCCAGGGCCGCAAGACGAAGGCGACCTACAGCTACGACGGAAACAAGCTGCGCATCGAGCTGGGCCGAGGCCGCAAGGCCGGCGAGCGCATCACGACGGTCGTGCGCTACTCCGCCAGTCCCCGGCGCGGTCTCTACTTCGTCGCGCCGGACGAGGGCTATCCGGACAAGCCGCTTCAGGTCTGGAGCCAGGGTCAGGACGAGGACTCCCGCCACTGGTTCCCCTGCGTCGACTTCCCGAACGAGATGGCGACCAGCGAGATGGCCGTGACCGTCCCCAAGCCGATGATGGCCGTCTCGAACGGCAAGCTCGTCAGCACAAGCGACCGCGGCCGGCGCCGCACCTTTCGCTGGCGGCAAGACCAGCCGCACGTCGCCTATCTGCTCAGCGTCGCGGCGGGCGACTTCGCCGAGATCCGCGACCGCGTCGATGGCGTCGCGCTTCAGTACTACGTCAAGAAGGGCCGCGAGGCCGACGCCAAGCGTGCGTTGGGGCGCACGCCCCGCATGATGAAGCTTTTCGCTGAGTTGATCGGGGTCAAGTATCCCTACGCGAAGTACGCGCAGGTCGTCGCCGCCGACTTCATCTTCGGCGGCATGGAGAACGTCAGCGCGACCACGCTCACCGAGAACGTCCTGCAAGACCGGCGCTCGCATCCCGACTTCAAGGACGCCGGCGACGGCCTCGTCGCGCACGAGCTGGCCCACCAGTGGTTCGGCGACCTGCTGACGTGTCGCGACTGGTCCCACGGCTGGCTCAACGAAGGCTTCGCAACCTACTTCGACGCACTCTTCACGGAGTCCGACCGCGGCACGGACGAGTTCAGTCTCCAGATGCGCCAGAACGGAGAGGCGTACATCCAGGCGGACAACTCTCAGTACCGCCGGTCGATCGTCAGCAACGTCTACAACGAGCCGATCGACATCTTCGACCGCCAGCTCTACGAGAAGGGCTCGTGTGTCCTCCACATGCTGCGCCACCAGCTCGGCGACGCGCTGTTCTGGAAGGCGATCCGTCACTACGTCGCGAAACATCGCGGCGGCAACGTGACGACGCCCGACCTCCAGCGCGCGATCGAGGAGTCGACCGGACGCAACATGGATGCCTTCTTTGAGCAGTGGGTCTACGGCGCCGGACATCCGAGCCTCACCGTCTCATATGAATGGGACGACAAGGCGAAGCAGGCGAAGCTGACCGTGAAGCAGACGCAGTCGGCCGATCACGGCGGCCGCGAGGTCTTCGACACGCCGGTTGACGTGTCGTTCGCGGTCGGCCGCCGCAACGAGGACTTCCGCATCCAGCTCAACGAGCGGGAACAGTCCTTCTACTTCCCGCTGTCATCGCGGCCCAAGATGGTGCGCTTCGATCCGGGCGGCTGGCTGCTCAAGGCGCTCAAGTTCAAGCGCACTCCGGAGCTGCTCACCTACCAACTCAAGAACGACGATGATGTTCTCGGTCGCATGGACGCGGCTCGGGAACTCGGCAAGCTCGCCACAAAAGAAGCCGTCGCCGCGCTCAAGGTCGCCGTCCAGAAGGATTCCTTCTGGGCCGTGCAGGGCGCTGCCGCTCGAGCGTTAGGCGCCGCCGCGACGCCCGAAGCGCTTGCGGCGCTTCTCGACTGCGTCGACGTCGCGCACCCCCGTGCGCGACGGGGCGTCGTCGCGGCGCTCGGCAACTTCCGCGACGACGTGAACGGCCGAGGCGCCGAGGCCGCCAAAGCACTCGAACGCGTGCTGCTCGACGGCGACCGCTCCTACTTCGTCGAGGCCGAGGCTGCCG
>JADFPV010000113.1 GCA_022562155.1 Chloroflexota bacterium | reverse complement strand
ATTGGCATTACGTGACTTTGACTTAGCTTCAGAGGAAACGGGAGTTACTAGGAGGGCTTATACTGCCACCTTCGTTTCGACCCAGATAATCTCTGGAACCGATGGCGTATTGGGTAAACACAGCGATAGGGCTTACCGTTGGAGTGACCTGGGAAGCAGCACGGAGACAGTGGGCGAGATCGAAATGGTTGTTCGTACGGATGATGAATTCAGAGGCTCGATTACTAGTAGAGCCCATGTGCCTGGGACTATGACCACGTCTTCGAACGTTGTGGAAACCCAGGTCTTCGCCTCAGGCATGTTGCCGGATACGGGTGGCGGTGCCGTGGTCGGATCTGGCTCGCGCGCAGCTCTCGGGCTACTCGCGCTTGCTGGCGTGGTGCTCCTCAGCGCGGGCGCTTCTATCCGCTTCGTGAAGAGGCCTGCCTAACCGCCGCCCAGCCAGCCCGGAGAACCGAAGTTCAGCCCGGCTAACGCGCAGCGCTAGCCGGAGTAGAGCAGCGGGCAGATGTGTAAGCTGACTGAAGGTCAGCCGCTGAGCTACACTTCTCGATAGCTCGATGAGACGAGCAGAAGCGAAGCTGGCCGAAGGTCAGCGCTTCTGCCAAGTGGAACCCGGAGGTTCAGCCAGGATGCAGACATGCTAGCTAGGCTCTGGTTGCTGACCAAGCGCACGGTGCAGGAGTACGGCGACGACAACTGCTCCCACATGGCGGCGGCAATCTCGTACTACGTCTTGTTCTCTATCATCCCGCTCACGATCTTCACCGTCTCGATCTTCGGGCTGATCGTCCGTGACGACGACATGCAGCAGAATATCGCCGAGGAGATTGTCGAGTTCCTCAACGTCGAGGAAGGCGTGCCACTGCTGGAGCCGAACGAAGACGCGATCGAACGCCTCTACGGCGTGGAGGCTATTGGAGAGATTCAGGCTGAGATAGACGAATTCTCCGGCGCGACTATTGAAGCGCTGGCAGCGCAGCTTGAGGCCGATGAGCCGATCACGCTCGCCGGCAACCAGCTGACGTCCGATGAGATACGTGTTCGCGCCGACAACATCGTCACAGACACGCTCGAGGGCGTCGCGAACGTAAGTGGTGCCCTGACCGTCGTTGGCCTAGTGGGCATGGCGTGGGCGGCCTCGGCGATGTTTGGCGCCGTGCGCAAGTCGCTCAACATCGCCTGGGACACCGACGTCCATCGCCCGGTCGTCCAACAAAAACTGGTCGACCTCAGCCTCGTGTTGGGGCTGGGCGTACTGCTAGGTGCATCCGTGGCTGGTACGGCTGCGCTTCGCACGCTGCAAAAGCTCAGCGACGACGCCTTGGGGCCGCTGTCGGAAGGATCGGGCCTGTTCTGGTCGGTGCTGCCGCTCTTTCTGCCGGCGATCTTCACGTTCCTCGTTTTCGTCATCCTCTACCAGTACGTGCCGAACGTGCCGACGCCGTTCCGCGACATCTGGCCCGGTGCCGTGCTCGCGACGGTCTTGTTCGAGTTGCTGAAGAACCTCTTTGCGCTCTACATCGCGAACTTCAATGACTACGCAGGCGCGTACGGCGCGCTCGGCGGCTTGCTGCTCTTCCTCCTCTGGACGTACCTGACGTCGAACATCCTGCTGATCGGCGCCGAACTCGCCGCCGAGTACCCGCGCGTCATGCGCGGCGACTACGACGACCTGCCCAGCGGCCCATCGCGGCCATTGCGCGAGAACGTGCGCCGCGCCGTCCGCAACCTCTTCCTCAGCCCGTTCGACGATGACGATGAAGATGAGCCGAATGGCTAGTCCCCGCGGCAGAGCGGTGTGCTACGATCCATTCGCGAAAGTCAGATGCGGGCAGAAGCTGAACCACGGTTCAGCCGGAGGGCCAGAACATGGTTTCGATAGCTAAAGGTGACATCCTCGTCGGGCAAGACGTAGGCGCGCACGAGTACACGATCACGCCGGAGTTCGTCGCCACGTACATGGCGGGCACCGGCGACCCGAACCCCTGGTACACCGGCCCCTCGCCGTTCGACGCCGGCCCCAGCGGGGCCGCGGTCGCACCGGCGCTCGTTCTGCACTCAGAGGTCTACCGATTCGGGGGCTGGTACCTGAAGAACATCTTCGGGAACCTTCACGCCAAGCAGGAGTGGGACCTCTACGCCCCGATGATGGTCGGCGACAACGTCACCACCCACTCGACCGTCGTCGACCGCTATATCAAGCGCGGGCGTGACTACGTTGTCAACGAGGTGCAGGTCTACGGCGAAGGAGGCAGGTTACTCAGCCGTGCTCGCACGCACCAGAGCTTCCTGCTCGACGAATCGAACGAAGGATTCGCGGTCGACAAGAGCCGCGAGAAGAAGAAGCGCACGGCAGAGTCAGGCGGCGGCGACTTCGTAGAGGAGATCGCGCCGCTAGAGAAGCCGGTTTCGATCGACATGTGCAAGACGTTTTCGCCGGGCGTCACCTACCACAACGATGCCGAGGCCGCGAAGAAACTTGGCTTCCCGGACATCGTCGTTCAGGGCATGATGACCGTCTGCTTCCTGTCAGAGTTGATGACACTGCGCTTCGGCGAAGGCTGGTACAGCGGCGGCCGCATGTCCGTGAACCTCGTCAACGTCCTCTGGGGCGAGGATGGCGGCGTCACCTGCAAGGGCGTCATTCGTGAGTTCACCCCGGAGTCGTCCGCCCGCCGCGCCCACTGCGAGATCTGGGCCGAGAAGGCAGACGGCACCAAAGTCATCGCTGGTACGGCTTCTGCCGTTGTATGACAGCTGATTCTACGTGGGCCGGCTCAAGCGTCGCCGATCTCCTCGGCTGGAAACTGGTTAGCGAGGAGCCAGGCCTTGTGCGCGCTGAGTTCGAGGCCAAAGAAGAGTTCCGCAATCCCAAGGGCCCGATCATGGGCGGCATCCTCGCCGCCATGCTCGACATGATCATCTCGGCCGCCATCCGTTCGTCGATGAAGCCCAACCAGACTCCGCGCGCCACGCTGGAGATGAAAGTCAACTTCATCGGTGCCGCGCAGCCCGGCACGATAGCGGCAGAAGGCAAGCTGGTCCACGTCGGCCGGTCAGTTGCGTTCGGCGAAGGGACCCTCACCGATCCTGATGGTGCTCTGATCGCCACCGGCACCGCCACCATGCGGATCCACACGGAGTAAGAAGATCTATTGATTATGCTGATTCAGCTATGAGTACAGCGAAGCGGCTTGGCCCAGGCCGCATCCAAAACATCGCTGGCGAAGCAGTCAAATGGATCGCCGTGCTCGAGTTGAAGCGACGGCCCATTCCGGAGATAAGTCTCGCCCCCGATACAGACTACCTAAAGAAGCTGGTCGAGGTGGAAGTGCATTTCAACCGGTCGAGGTTCCAAGGGTACGACTTGGCGATGGCGCTCCATCAGATATTCGAGCTCGTGAAACACTTCGAGGAAGAGGACATTCCAAAAGAAGTCAACGATCCGCTCATCCGTTTCCTGAGCGCCATGCGAAATGGGCGCCTCATTCATCTGAGAGATTCCCTCGCCCACCGGGACGAAGTTCTGGCAGGAACTATGTCGGTTCAGGACGCGAGCAAGAAGATGGATACCTGGCAAGAACATAAATCGCAGTCGCTTGGCGGTGAAGCCATCGCCGCGGAGGTATACGAGCGCGCTTTCGACTCGATAAAGCGAAGTATTGGAACACGCAGCGACAGGGGTGGCGTCACAAGCATTACTGTGCTTGGGCGAGAATACGAACTTCTTGCCGCTTTCAACTGCGCACTAGAACTCGGGCCTCCTTTGAGCAAATGGTCAGGTCAACTCCTACTGCGAGCGCCCGACTTTGCGAAGTTCGAGGCTTGAAATCAGAGCTGCACGCGCGCGCTGCCAGCACATAGAACCGCATCCAGCCGTCGGCATAGGCTCATCGCTACCGGCACCGACGATGAGGATACACACGGAGTAGTTCTTCCTTCACCTCACCCTTGCCGTCTGGCTATACTACGAGTCCCAGTTATGTAATCAGGCCGCGCATCGACAGCGTGGCATGACAGGTTAAGACGGAGGAACCATGTACAAGATTGCCGTAATCGGTGGCGATGGCATCGGCCCGGAGGTCGTCGCCGAGGGCCTGAAGGTCCTCGAGGCGGCGACGGCCAAGACCGGCGTCACGTACGAACTGGAGCACTACGACCTCGGCGGCGAGCGCTATCTGCGCACCGGAGAAGCGCTTCCAGACGGCATGGTCGACGAACTGCGCGGCTTCGACGCGATCTTTCTGGGCGCCGTCGGCCACCCGGAGGTCGCGCCCGGCATCCTCGAGAAGGGGTTGCTGCTGCGCCTGCGCTTCGAGCTGGACCAGTACATCAACCTGCGCCCGGTGAAGCTCTACCCCGGCGTCGAGACCCCCCTCGCCGGCAAGGGCCCGGAGCACATCGACTTCGTCGTCGTGCGTGAGAACACCGAGGGCCTCTACAGCGGCATGGGCGGCATCCAATACAAGGGCACACCGCAGGAGGTCTCGACGCAGATCCACATGACGACGCGCTTCGGCGCTGAGCGCGCGATCCGCTACGCTTTCGAGCTGACGCGCAAACGCGACCGCGAGAAGAAGCTGACGCTCTGCGCCAAGACCAACGTCCTCACCT
>JADFPV010000112.1 GCA_022562155.1 Chloroflexota bacterium | reverse complement strand
GGGTGTGTTCGCGTCAATTCTAAATATCTGTCCGGCAGGCCAGTTACCCGCGAAAAGATCCCCTGAGAACGAATCGAAATAGATGGCGGACCAAGTACCGTCCGGCAGATCCACTAATACTACCTTTGTTAGACCATCTGGGCTTATCTTGGTTACGACACCGTTACCTAATCGAACGGTGTAAATGAATCCCGCCGGATCAACGGTAATCCCGTAAGGGTCTTTTTCAGAATCCGTATTCGCAAAAACCGCGAACTCTGTTACCTGGAAGCTCTGGACAGTGAGGAGGGGCGTGGCCTCATTGGTATGTGTTGCCAGCGCGGTCGCAGGGATGACCAGTAGGCCAATCGCAACAACCAGCCCAAGCATCAATAACTTAGACGACCTGATCTTCATTATCATACAAGTCATACCTAGCATCTCTACCTCGGCGTTTCGCCACTTGGACAACCGTTCGCGTCGGCGTAGGCGTCGGTGTGCTCGTCGGCGTGGCAGTCGGCGTGGGCGTCGCGGTGTTGGTAGGCACAGTCGTAGCCGTACTCGTGGGCGTGCTCGTCGGCGTAGGCGTCGGTGTGTTCGTCGGCGTAGCCGTAGCCGTAGCCGTCGGTGTGGCCGTAGCCGTAACTGTGCTCGTCGCCGTAGGCGTGAGCGTCGGGGTGGCCGTCGCGGTCGACGTAGCAGTCGGCGTGTTCGTGGCCGTTCGCGTAGGCGTCGCTGTGCTCGTCGCCGTAGGCGTAAGCGTCGCGGTGGCCGTAGCCGTGCTCGTGGGCGTCGCTGTGCTCGTCGCCGTAGGCGTAAGCGTCGCGGTGGCCGTAGCCGTGCTCGTGGGCGTCGCTGTGGTCGTAGCTGTAGCCGTACCCGTCGGCGTAGGCGTGAGCGTCGCGGTGGCCGTCGCCGTGCTCGTGGGCGTCGACGTGAAAGGCGGGGTGCTTGGCGTAGCGGTGCTCGTTGGGCTGCCCGTGGGTGTGGGTGACGGTGGTGGCCCACCGGCGCAGGTGTCCAGCGAATCCTTCACCTGGATCAGGCCGTGGCCATATTCCGTATCGTAGCCGGTCGTGCCTAGATCCAGAGCGGTGATGCGGAGACAATCGCCCACGTTCTGAACGGTCAGTGCTGAGTTGAGATCCAGCAACAGGGCGGCGGCCGCGGTCACGTGTGGGGTGGCCATGGACGTTCCCTGGAAGAAGCAGTAGACGAACGCAGTAAAGTCTGGCGGGCCTGGCTGCCCACATGCGCGGGCAAACGTCTGCTGAAGCACGCCGTCCGCAAACCCATCGTCGTTGAGATCGGCGCCGGTGTTGCCGCCGGGGGCGACGACGTCCAGGCAGTGGCCGTCGCGCCCGCAGCCGAAGGTGGAGTAGGGGGCGCGGTTCTGAGCGAAGTCAGTCGCTCCGACAGCAAGGACTCCCGGATAGCACGCCGGACAGCCCAGGCTCGATGTATTGTCGTTGCCGGCCGCGGCGACCAGCACCACGCCGTGGCTCAACACGTAGTTGACGGCGGTCTCCTTCGTAGAGGAGTGGCCGCCTCCCGCGCTATAGTTGATGACGTCCGCGCCGTTGTCGGTTGCCCAAACGAAGCCGTCTGCCGTGTTAGCGATTGAACCGCTCCCTCGCTTGTCGAGCACCTTGACCGGCATAATCGTGGCGCCGAAGGCCAGACCCGCGACACCGAGGCCGTTATTGGTCGTCTGGGCTATCGTGCCGGCGACGTGGGAACCGTGGCCGTTATCGTCGTTGGGATGTGTGTCGTTGTTCACGAAGTCGAAGCCCGGCGCGAACGCGGTTCCGGCGAAGTCGGGTGCTTGAGCAAAGTTATCGAAATCCTCGTAGGCGACGCCAGTATCGACTACGGCAACGACCACGCCGGAACCGTCCGCAATGTCCCAAGCCTGCTCCGCCTGCACCTGTGGGAAGTGCCACTGGAATGAGAAGAACGAGTCGTTGGGCGTGAACGTGATCTCTTCGACCAGGTTCCGCTCCACGGCTTGCACGAGAGGATGGACTTGAAATCGGGTGATGAACGCGTCCTCTTGCCCCTCAGGTACCCGAACGAGCGTAAATCCTGGCAGCAACAGGTGTCGCTTGAGTTGGCCCCCTACGCTGGCGAGCGCCGCTTCTCGAGCTTCGAGCGGCACTCGCAGAGCAAACTGAACGATGAGCTCCCCTGGCACCGCCGGCGCAGCGCTCACCTGAGATCCGGCGCTCTCACGAAGCCCCGGGCGGCTCTCCACAGCCGATGCCGGACCAACGCTGGGCCACACGAGCGTAGTCAGGATGGCCGCCATCAATATGCCGCCAAACGCGACCAGGGTCCGGTTCAGGCGCACTGAGGGTCTCCTCGCCTTTGAGCGGCCTTCGCCTCTCGCCTCACCATCAGCACGCCTATTGTACCCGAAAGGTTCAGCTACGGCAGCGCTGAACAAGCATGACCGAACTGGTTCGCCACGCTGAAGACGTCGTCGATGGAGATCGCGCCGTTCGCCGGGCCGAGCTTCCAGTTCTCCGGTCCGACAAAGCTGCGGTCGAAGGCGGTGTGGTAGGCAGGCGCAGGTGGCGGTGATGACAACGGGTCGATCCCAGGGTCGCCCGTGGCGCCGAAACGGCCGGCGACGGCAAAGATGTCGCCTACGGTGACCGCCTTGTCGCGCGGCGGCGTATCGAAGAAGTCCCAGAAGTTCAGCGGGTCACGTAAGCCGCCAAGGCGCACGATTGACCCCAGCTCCTCGCCATCGCTGCAGCCGTCGGCGTCGGTATCGGCATTGAGCGGATCCGTACCTAGGATCGCCTCTTCACAGTCAGTAAGTCCATCGCCGTCGCTGTCTGGGCACGGCGTCGCGGTCGGTGTCGCGGTCGCCGTCGGCGTGGGCGTGACCGTGCCTGTAGCGGTGGGCGTGGGTGTGGGTCCGAGCACCAGGGTCGTGGCCTGATCGGTGTTGTTGGTCTCATCCGACTCGGCCTCCAAGTCGTCCGGGTCGACCACGGCAGTGTTCGTTTCGGTCGAATCCGACGTGACGGAGATCGCGCCAGTGATGGTAACCGTGACGCTTGACGTCGCCGCGATCGGACTCAGGTCGCAATCCAGAATGCCGCCTGTCAAGGAGCCGACGATGTTGCACGTCCCGTTTGTGGTGCTGAAGCTGGCATACGTGAAGTTGGCGGGCGGCGTATCCACTAAGCGGACGAAGGCGGCACTCTGCAGACCGATGTTCTGGACGACGAGCGTGTAGGTCAACGTCTGGCCGGTAACGACCGGATCGGGCGAATCAGTCTTGGTGACGGTGAGATCGGGCAGCACCGGCGTGAGCGTAATCGTGGGCGTGTTCGTCACCGTAGGCGTGTTCGTCGACGTACTCGTGAGCGTGGGCGTGGGCGTGTTGGTCAGCGTAGCTGTGGGCGTGCTTGTCGCTGTGTTTGTCGGCGTGCTCGTCGGCGTATTGGTGAGCGTAACGGTTGGCGTCGCGGTAGAGGTCGGGGTAGCCGTAAACGTGGCGGTGCTGGTTGGCGTTTGTGTCGGCGTGATCGTCACCGTCGATGTCGCTGTACTCGTGAGTGTGCTCGTGGGCGTGCTGGTTGGCGTATTCGTGGGCGTGTTCGTGGGCGTCGCCGTCGGCGTTGAGGTAAACGTGGGCGTAGCGGTGGGCAAGAGGATGAGGGTCGTCTCAAACACCGAGTTGTTCGTCTCGTCTAACTCAACGAGCGCGTTCGCGGGGTCGACGACCGCGCTGTTGGTCACCGTGCCGTCCGATAGCGCGTCGACGTGACCGATGAGCGTAATGGTCGCAGACGCAGCGGGGAGGAGTTCGCCAAGATCGCAGTCCAGCGTGCCCCCAAGGACGTTGGAGAGCGAGCAGATCCCTTGGCTCGTGGTGAAGTCCTCATAGATGAAGTTGCTGGGCGGCGTATCCAGCATCCGAGCGGGGTTCGCGGTGCCGTTGCCGATGTTGGTGACAACCACCGTGTACGTGAACGTCTCGCCGCTTACCACAGGGTCTTGCGAATCTATCTTGGTGACGATCAGGTCCGGCGCAATCGGCGTCGGCGTCGCGGTGCTGGTCGGCGTATTGGTCACCGTCGGTGTATTCGTCGGCGTCGCCGTGTTGGTCGGGGTTGGCGTGCTCGTCGGCGTGGAGGTGTTCGTCGGCGTCGACGTGACCGTGTTGGTCGCCGTCGGCGTATTCGTCGGCGTATTCGTCGGGGTGTTCGTCGGCGTGTTCGTCGGCGTGTTGGTCGGGGTATTCGTCGGCGTGTTCGTGGGCGTCAGCGTGATTGTCGGCGTGGACGTGGGCAGCAGCACGAGCGTCGTCTCCGATACAGAGTTATTGGTCTCGTCGAACTCTGCGAGCTGGCCGAACGGATCGACCTCCGCCTGGTTCGTGACACTAGCCGCCACGTCTATCCTACCGGTGAGCGTCACGATGACAGATGCGCCCGGCTGAAGCGCCCCCAAATTGCAGTTGAGTATGCCGCCGTTGAAGTCGGCGAGCGAGCAGCTCCCCTTGCTGCTCGAGAAGTCCTCATAGATGAACGTGCTGGGCGGAACGTCCCTGAGCCGCGTGGGGTTCGCCACTCCGTTCCCGATATTGTTCACCACGACGGTGTAGGTGAACGTCTCCCCAATCGTGACCGGGTCCTTCGAGTCCGTCTTGGTTACGG
>JADFPV010000069.1 GCA_022562155.1 Chloroflexota bacterium | reverse complement strand
CGGCCAATCGCCGATGGAGGTCGGCCTCGTATTGCGCCGCAAGGGTCACTTGTTGGAGCGTTGCGGACGTGGACTGCTCCGCTCGTTGTGCCTCTTCAAGCGTGTGGTCCGCGTGGGTCTTCGCGGCCTGGATGGCGGGGAGTCGAGCTAGGGCTGCGGCATGTTTGGCGCGCAGTGGCTGTTCAGCCGCCTGGAGGGCCTGCCGTTGAGCGATCCAATCGGCTTGGGCAGCCTGACGTTGGACGGCGAGGGCACGCTGAGCGGCGCAAGTGTCTGAGCGAACAGCGCGTAAAGCGCTTCACGCACTTCAAGGGCCGGTCCCCGAACTACCAGCGGTACCGGGCACGTCGCAGGCAGCGCCACTTCGGTGACGCCACCAAGGACTTCTGCAACGAAATCCTCGACAGGAGGGGGCGCTGGATGTGTGCGCGCCGGTTCATGCAGGAGTATCGGCAGCAGAACCCACGTGCGTATCCACTCCTCTGGCAGTAAAAAAGTTCGCGATAAGGCGGAGCAGTCGAAGAGACTGCTCCGTTTTTTTAAACTCAGAAAATAGTGTAGATGATCGGAGCGAGTGGCGAGCTCTGTGCGAAGATGAGGAGCAAACTCAGGAGCGCAATGATGAGGAGCATCGGAAGCAACCACAATTTCTTATGGATGCGAATGAACACGAAGAGTTCCCGAAAGAGACTGAGCTTACCCATGGCTCTATGCTAGCATTTCTTCATGCAGAGAAACCAACGTCTCTTCACCGTTCTGGCGGGCTTGATGGGAGTTGGCAGCGCGCTCGAGTCCGGCGACTATGAGTTCAGCCTCGGCGAGACCGCATTGAGCGCCGTTAGGCGCATCAGCCAGGGCCGGACGGCCGCGTTCGGCGTAACCATCCGCGAAGGGCTGCGTCTGGAGGAGATCGCGCAACTGCTGGAGGAGGAGAACATCGTCTCCGCCGGAGAGTTCCTCTCAGCGCTCCAAAGCCCGTTTGAGGCGAGCTTTCTTACAGCTCTCCCCGAAGGAGCTTCGCTGGAGGGGTTCCTCTTTCCCGCGACCTACAACTTCCTCCTCGATGTCGACCCTTCTCAGGTCGTCCAGCTTCTCCTCAGTGCGTTCGACGAGCGCTATCAGGAGAGCATCGAGGCGCCACTCGCGGCCAGCGGGCTGACGTTGCTTCAGGCAGTCACGCTGGCGTCAATCGTCGAGCGCGAGGCAGTCGTATCTGAAGAGCGCTCTACGATCGCCGCCGTGTTCTTGAATCGGCTTGAAGCCGGCATCGCGCTCCAGGCCGATCCGACCGTCCAGTATGCGGTCGCCAACGACCCGGCCAGCGTCGAGCAGTTCGGCTACTGGAAACGCGATCTCACCGATGCTGACCTCGCGCTGGAGTCCCCGTATAATACGTACGTGCTTCCAGGATTACCGCCCGCCCCCATCGCGAATCCCGGCCTAGACTCCATCTTGGCCGTGGTACAGCCCGCCACGACAGACGTTCTCTACTTCGTCGCCTGCCAAGACGGGAGCGGAGCCCACATGTTCGCGGAAACCCTGGACCAGCACCTCGAAAACATCAACATAGCCGATAGCGGGGCGTGTCCACCATGAAGCGTGCCACCGCCGGCGTCATCGGGTACCCGCTCGCGCACTCACTCAGTCCGACGATCTTCCAGGCCGCGTTCGATGCCGCAGGACTGGACGCAGCCTACGAGGCTTGGGCGACGGAAGAGGAGCAGCTAGAGGGCCGCGTCAACTCGCTCCGCGGCGACGACATCTACGGCGCGAACGTCACTATCCCCTACAAGGAAGCCGTCATCCCGCTGCTCGACCGCATCGACGAAGACGCCGAGTCAATCGGCGCCGTCAACACGATCGTCCACGACGGCGGCGACCTGATCGGCTACAACACCGACCTCGCTGGCTTCGATCGTGCGCTGAAAGAGGACGCGGACTTCGATGCGAAAGGCAAGCGCACGGCCATCCTCGGTTCGGGCGGTGCTGCGCGAGCGGTCGCGCACGCCCTTGTGCGGGCAGGCGCGTCGACTGTGTTGGTGGCGGGCCGCAAGCCTAGCAAGTTGGAAGGCATCGTTTCCGGCCTGCGGCCGGTAACCGCGCCGGGAGTTACGATCAGCTGGTGCTACTGGCACGACGGCACGTTTCTCGCGGCCATCCCCAAGGCGGACCTGCTCGTGAACTGCACGCCCGTCGGTACGCGCGGCAGCAAGACTGAGAAGGAGAGCCCTATCGAGGCCGAAAACATGCCAGCCGGCGGCGTCGTATTCGACCTCGTATACGACCCACAGAAGACGCCCATCCTGAAACTGGGAGCCGAGCGAGGCTCGAAGGCCGTCTCCGGCCTCGGCATGCTCGTGTATCAGGCCGCCGAATCGTTCAAGCTCTGGACCGGCCAAGACGCCGACGTCTCCGCCATGCTCGACGCCGGCCGGAAAGCGCTCTCGGCCAAGTAGTCATGGCCTGGGGTCTCGGCATTGGCATCCTCATCGTTGCAATCTTCCTTGCCTTCCTCGGTTTCATTCTCTTCAAAGAGACCCGCACGCACCGCTTCTGGCAGACCAAAGTCGACGAAGGCGATATCGATATGATCACCCAGCTCGTGCAGGTCGAGGTGGAGCGCTGGCGGACGGAACGCCCTCCGAAAGGCACGCCTGCCTCAATCTGGCAGGGCATCCAAGGCGTCGAATTGGTCGCCCTCGGTCAGCACCACATCCACGCGTCAACGGCAGCCGAAGCGCAGTTCGCGATGGTCGGCGGCCAACGGCGGCAGGTCAGCAGCGCACTGGACGAAGCGAAGCGCGTCACCACCCTTCTGGCGGAGCGCTTCTTCTACGACATCCCTCACATCCGGCCGGAGCGTGTCCAGATCGACTGCTACACCACCTTCCAGAAGGAAGGCGGCGAAGCCTCGCAGAGCTGCATCGTGAGCACGGAGGCTACACGAGAGCACCTCGCCGAGATCGATTGGGAGAACGACCCGCCGGAAGTGATCGCGGAGCGGCTCGGCGCGCGTTACGAACTAGACGAGCGCGGCATCGCTAAGCCGATCACGCCCAACAACCAACCAGCTCCGGCAAGCGGCGCCCCGAACTAACGGACAGGCCCCTCCTTGTCATTCTGAGCGCAGCGAAGAATCTAGTCTGAACAGGAAGAATCTCACGGCGAAGCCTCACAGATTCCGTCCGGTTATCTCTCTCCGTAGAAGAGGCCAGCCCGAAGGGGTTAGGGGTGAGCGAGAAGCGTTAGCTACAATACCCTCTGATACTTAGATGCTATACGAGGTAGACGGGCCATGTTCCGCTTCCTGACCGCTGGCGAATCACACGGCAAAGGCCTGACCGTGATCGTCGAAGGTGTGCCCGCCGGCCTTCCTCTCACACAAGAGTTCATCGCGTTAGAGCTGCGCCGCCGTCAGGGCGGATACGGGCGTAGCCGTCGCCAGAAGATCGAGAAGGACCTCGGCGAGCTGCGCTCGGGCGTCCGCCACGGCAAGACCATCGGCAGCCCCATCACGCTCCTACTCGACAACAAGGACTGGGTCAACTGGCAAGATGTGATGGCCATCGAGGAGCCAAGTGAACCCAGCGTCCAAATCACGCGCCTGCGGCCCGGCCACGCCGACCTCCCGGGTGTACTCAAATACGCCTTCGATGACGTCCGGCCGATCCTGGAACGCGCCAGCGCCCGCGAAACGGCCGCTCGCGTCGCCGTCGGCGCGATCGCGCGACGAATGCTTGAGGAGTTCGGCGTCGCGCTCCACAGCCATACCCTCGCGATCGATGGCGTTAAAGCGAACATCGAAGGCGAACCGGACTGGGAAGCCGTCGAGGCATCGCCTGTTCGCTGCGCCGACAAAGACGCCGAGGCCAAGATGATCGAGGCCATCGATAGCGCCCGCAACGACGGCGACAGCCTCGGCGGCATCATCGAAGTTTCCGCCACAAACGTGCCCATCGGCCTGGGAAGCCACGTACATTGGGACCGCAAGATCGACGGCAAGATCGCGCAGGCGTTCATGAGCATCAACGCCGTCAAGGGCGTCGAGATCGGCATCGGCTTCTCCGGCGCCGTCCTGCGTGGTTCACAGGTCCACGACGTGATCCTGCCAATCGACCAGTGGGGAGAGCGTCGGTGGCGTCGCGCGACGAACCGCATGGGTGGCACTGAGGGTGGCATGACCAACGGCGAGGACCTCGTCGTGCGCATCGCGCTCAAGCCCATCGCCACCCTGCCCCGCTCGCTGCCTTCAGTCGATCTCCACACCGGCGAAGAGATCCCGGCCCACTACGAGCGCAGCGATGTCGCGGTCGCGCCGGCCGCCGGCGTCATCGGCGAGGCGATGCTTGCGATCGTGCTCGCGGACGCCTGCCTGGAGAAGTTCGGCGGCGACCACATCGATGAAACGCTGCGCAACTACAAGGCCTACCTCAAGACACTCCAGCCTCGCGGCGGCAAAGCAACGGCGCCCCCCGACGAAGAGACCACGGAGTTCTAGCTGACTGTGTCGTACGACGTCGAGCGCGGCGAGTACCTCATCAGTGACGGCCCTAACAGGCTCGCCATTGATGCAATCCATGCGGTAGCTGAGAAGCCATGACCCAACTCAATCGCATCTTCCTCACAGGCTTCTCCGGCACTGGCAAGTCGACAGTGGCCGAGCTTGTCGCCAAGCAGCTCGGCTGGACGGCGCTCGATACGGACGCCATCATCGCAGAACGCGCGGGCAAGTCCCCGGCGGAGATCCTGACCTCCGACGGCGAAGAGCGCTTTCGCGAACTGGAGCGCGAAGCGGTTCAGCACGCCGCGACCCAAGATAACGTGGTCGTCGCTACGGGCGGCGGCGCTGTTGTCGCGAAGGAGAACCGCCACACCATAGCTCTCGGCGGACTCATCGTCTGCCTGGAGGCCAGCCCGGCGGTGCTCCTCGACCGGATGGGCGGCGAGGCGGCCAAAGGCCGTCCCATGCTCGCGTCCGACAACCCCCTAGACCGCATAATTTCACTCAAGGCGGAGCGGCAGCGCTACTACGCACTCGCGGACCACATCGTCAGCACGGAGGGAACGTCTGCAGACGACACCGCGTCTGCGGTCGCGGAGATCGCCCGCGCGGACGCCACGTGGGCTTCGTGCCACCCCGAGCGCGGCCTGCTCCCAGAAGAACGTGACAGCGCGCCCGTTGCCAAGCCCACGACAATCAACGCCGCGTCGCGCAGCTACGATGTCATCACCGGCTGGGGACTGCTCGACCAGCTCGGTGAACTGATCGCGAACGCTGGGCTCTCCGGGAAGGCGTTCGTTGTCTCGGACAGCGACGTTCTGCCGCGCTACGGTGACCGCGCGCTCCTCTCGTTACGCAGCGCCGGTTTCGAAGCGGAGTCGTTCGCGATTCCTGCCGGCGAAGCCAACAAGACCCTCGATATCGCCGCGACCGTCTATGACTGGCTCGTCTCGCAGCGAGCTGAGCGCGGCAGCACGATCGTCGCCCTCGGCGGCGGCGTCGTGGGCGACCTCGCGGGCTTCGTCGCGGCCACCTACCTCCGCGGCATGCCGCTCGTGCAGGTGCCGACCACATTACTCGCCATGGTCGACGCCTCGATTGGCGGCAAGACCGCCGTCGATCATCGTGAAGGCAAGAACCTCGTCGGTGCGTTCTACCAACCGCGCCTCGTCGTCGAGGATGTCTCGACGCTTAAGACGCTCCCCCGACGCGCGCTCGTGGAGGGCTGCGCCGAGGTGATCAAGCACGCGCTCATCCTCGATCCGGGCCTGCTTGAGGATCTCGAGGAGCGCAGCGAGGACCTCCTGCATCTCGAACCCGCCTTCACCGTCGACATCGTACGCCGCAACGTCGCCATCAAGGGCCGCATCATCTCCGAGGACGAGACGGAAACAGGTCTTCGCGAAATCCTCAACTACGGGCACACTGTTGGCCACGCGATCGAGGCCGCGTCGGGCTTCGCGGAAGTGCTGCACGGCGAGGCCGTCGCGGCGGGCATGATGGCCGCCGCGGAGATAGGCAAGCGCATCGGCGTCACGCCGCCGGGACTCGTCGACCGCCAGCGTTCCCTCATCGAACGCTTCGGCCTGGCCACGCGCGGCCCCAAGCTCAGTGTCGACTCCGTACTGAAGGCGATGACACTCGACAAGAAGGTCAAGGACGGCGCCGTTACCTGGGTGCTCTTGGAGGACGTGGGCAAGGCCGTACTACGATCCGACGTGCCACAGGACGTCGTCCGCGACGTTGTGACCGACGTTCTCAAGTAGCTCGTTGTCCAGCAAGCACCTCCACGCCACGATTCACGGTCGCGTCCAGATGGTCGGCTTCCGCTACTTCGTCCTCGGTCACGCCGAGCGGCTCGGGCTGTCCGGCTGGGTGCGCAACGGCAGCGACGGCCAGACCGTCGAGGTTGTGGTGGAAGGCGACGAAGCAGCGCTCAAGGAACTCGAGGCCACACTCCAACATGGACCGCCTTACGCCGTAGTCGATTCAGTCGAAGCAACGTGGTCCGACCAAATCGAGGGCTTCGAGGGCTTCAGCCTTCGAAGCTAACCCTCCGCTTTCGAGACTCACTCAGTGACCCCTCGCAACCGATACTGAACATGGAGGGTAGCTTGTGGTCTCTCTTGCGCTCGCGCGCAGCAAACATCTGAGCCTTAACCTGCCGGCGCTCGATGGCATCGGCCTGCTGACGGGCCTGCTCTACCTCGTATTCTTCGCCTTCGGGTTCGCGTCGTTCACCGACCCTGACTACTGGTGGCACCTCCGCACCGGCGAGATCATCGTCGAGACGCTCTCGATCCCGCGCCACGACACCTACTCATTCACGGCCGCTGGCACCGAGCTGTTCAACCATCAGTGGCTCTCTGAGGCGCTCATCTACCTGAGCGTAGATTCGCTGGGCTACGCCGTCACGCTCGGCCTGTTCATCGCGCTCACGCTGGTGTCATTCGGGCTCATGCAGCGCTTGCTGGTCAGGCTGGGCACGCCACGCGTCATCGCGCTCGGCCTCGTTGGGCTTGGCATGCTCATCAGCGCGCCGTACTGGACGGTGCGGCCGCAGCTCCTTAGCTGGTTCCTGCTCGCCGTCTTCATCAACATTGTGATCGACCGCGACCGGCCGGCCTGGATTCTCGTGCCGGTCTTGGTTGTTTGGGCCAACCTCCACCTCGGCTTTCTGTTGGGATTGGGCGTCGTCGGCCTCTGGTTCGTCTCGCGCGTTTGGGAGCACCGCGGCGGCGAGCGAACGTTCGCGATCTGGCCGGCCGCCGCATTTATCGCCGCTTGTGTGGCCGCGACGCTGATCAACGCCAACGGAGCGCGGCCTCTCCTACAGGTCCTCGAGTATCTGCCCATTACCAGCAGCGATGTCGGCGTCCAGGGCATCACAGAGCTGGAGTCTCCGGACTTCAGCCAGCCAATCCACACGCCGCTCTTGCTTGGCGTCCTCGTCCTCATCGGTGTGACGCTGGCCGGACGCGTGCGCGATCGATTCGCCCTCCTGCTCGCCATTGTGTTCACCGCCCTCGCGCTGCAGGTTGGCCGCTTCCAGCCGATCTTCGCCATCGCGTTCTTGCCGGCGGTTGGCATCGCTGCCGCCCAGCTCGTATCACGGCCCAAGTGTGACGGCGAGGCCCCTCGCTCGTTCGTGAACTGGAGCCTAGTAGCGATCGCGGCGGTCGCGGTCCTCGTCGCGATCCCGCAACTGCCCGGCGCGCAGACGGGCCGTCAGGCGAACACCGACGGCCGCACGTTCTACCCTGCGGAGTCGCTCGCCTGGGTACAGGAAAACGCGCCGGATGCCAACGTCTTCACCACCCACATGTGGGGCGGCTACTTCATCGACGGCCTCCATCCTGAAGGCCACGTCTATATCGACGGCCGCGGCACGATGTACGGCCCGGAGCGCTTCGACAGCTATCGCCTCATCCTGAACGCGAACGAAGGCTGGCAGGCCGAGCTGGATAGTTCCGGTGCGAACGTGGTGGTTGTCGGTCAGGATGAAAAGCTGGGTCCCGCGCTCGTCGACGCGGACGGTTGGAGCCTCGTACTGGAAGAGCCGGGCGAGGCGCTCTTCGTCCGCGACTAACTAACCCCCGACGTTTTGGAGAACATCGCTTCGCGGCACCTGGCGCTGCTCGCCGTCCGCCATGCTGCGGAGCGTTACCTCGTCGTTCGCCAGCTCCCTGTCGCCGATGATCGCCGCGTAGGTCGCCTCCAGCCCGCCGGCGTGCCGTAGCTGCGCCTTCAGGCTGCGTCCGCTCCCGCCGACGACTGTCTTGACGTCCGCTTGGCGAAGCTCTCGCGCCAGCTTAATCGCAGCCTCCTGAGAAGCCTCAGACGCGTGAGCAACGTACACCTGCACGCCTCCCACCTCAGGGACATCCACGTTCTGGCGCTTGAGGTTCAAGATGATCCGCTCAAAGCCGGTGCCGAAGCCAGTGCCCGGAGTCGGCTTGCCGCCCAGCAGCTCGATCAGCCCGTCGTATCGGCCTCCGCCTCCCACCGTCGATTGCGAGCCCTCTTCCGGAGGTTGGAACTCGAACACCGTGCGGTTGTAGTAGTCGAGACCGCGAACGAGCCGCGGGCTCACCTCGAAGCCGATGTCCAGCGCCGAGAGATGCGACTGCAACGACGCGAAATGCTCCCCGCAGGCTGCGCATAAGTGGTCATTGATCAGCGGCGCATCCGCCGCGATCGCCTGGCAGCGCTCCTCCTTACAATCGAGCAGCCGCATCGGGTTCTTCTCATATCGCATCTTGCAATCGTCACAGATCTCGGAAAGATGGTTGGAGTAGTATGAGCGTAAGGCCTCGATGTACGCTGGTCGGCAATTTGGGTCGCCAATGCTGTTCAACTGCAACGAGAGACCCGACAGGCCGAGCGCGTCATAGAAGCTCGACAACAGATCGATGACCTCGGCGTCGATGAGCGCGCTGCCATCTCCGATCGCCTCCACGCCGAGCTGCGTGTGTTGGCGAAAGCGGCCTGCCTGCGGCCGGTCATAGCGAAACACCGGCGAGACGTAGAACAGCCGCACAGGCTGCGGCAGCGTCTGCATGCCGTGCTCTAGGTACGCGCGACAGACGTTCGCGGTGCCTTCGGGGCGGAGTGCCAACTTGTCGTTACCTCGGTCCTCGAAGATGTAGATCTCCTTCTCGGCGATATCCGTTCCTTCGCCAGCCCCGCGCAGAAACAGCCGGGCGTCTTCAAACATGGGCGTCTCTATGAACCGATAGCCGAAGAGTTGCGCCGTGTGCTCGCCCATTCGACGCACGAAACTCCAATACGCCTCATCCTCCGGGAGCACGTCCTTCGTGCCTCGAGGCGCCTGGAATCGAGCGGGCCCGCTGTCGTCCGGCATGATGGAGCCAGCATAGCGGAGGCACCTATCAGCGCCAAGATGTCGATACTGGGTTGAGACCAAGCGCAATGCTGACCTATGTTAGAGTAGAAACGCTATGGTGCTGACGCAGATTGACGCCGACGAAGGCCTCCAGCGTCTGCTCGAACGTGCTCGCTCCTACCTGCCTGATGACCGCATCGACCTCATCCAGGAGGCCTATCGGTTCGCGGCGGACAGTCATGCCGGACAGCTTCGCAAGTCCGGCGATCCTTACATCGTTCACCCGCTCGATGCCGCCCTCACCGTTGCCGATCTTCAGCTCGATACCGACGCGATCGTCGCGGCGCTTCTGCACGACGTGCAGGAAGATTGCGGCGTGCCCAACGACGAACTGAAGCGCCGCTTTGGCGCGGACGTAGCAAAGCTTGTGGACGGCGCGACGAAGCTGGAGCACATCACCAAGCACTCTGCGGACCCACCCGCCGTCGACAGTGATCTGCAGGCCGAGAACGTTCGCAGAATGTTCCTCGCCATGGCTGAAGACGTCCGCGTCGTCATCGTCAAACTCGCGGACCGGCTCCACAACATGCGCACGCTGGAGTTCGTCGAACCCTCGAGCCAGATACGAACGGCCCAGGAGACCATGGAGATCTACGCCCCGCTCGCCAGCCGGCTCGGCATCTGGCAGATCAAATGGGAACTGGAGGACCTATCGTTCCAGTACCTTGACCCGGATAAGTACGACGAGATAGCCCAACTCATCGCGTCTCGACGTACGACACGCGAGCGTTACGTCGCGCAAGTTGAAAAGATCATCCAGGAAGAGCTCGTCACGCAGAACATCGAGGCCACCGTCCAAGGTCGCGCCAAGCACATCTACAGCGTCTACCAGAAGATGCAGACGTATGCCGCACAGGGCAAGACGTTCAACGAAATCTACGACCTCCTCGCCCTCCGTGTCCTCGTGGACAGCGTGGCTGATTGTTACGCCGTGCTCGGCACCGTTCATGGCCTCTGGCGCCCGATCCCGGGCGAGTTCGACGACTACATCGCCAGTCCGCGCGAGGGCGTCTACCAGTCGCTCCACACGACAGTCATGTGCATCGAAGCGCGCCCGCTCGAGATCCAGATCCGCACCCATGAGATGCACCGCCTCGCCGAGTACGGCGTCGCCGCCCATTGGCGCTACAAGGAAGGCACAAAGCAGGACGTCCAGTTCGAGGAGCGTCTCTCCTGGCTCCGCCAACTCCTCGAATGGCAGCGCGACATGTCGCATGCCTCAGACTTCGTAGAAACGCTCAAGACAGACATCTTCCAGGACCAGGTCTTCGTCTACACGCCCAAGGGAGAGATCAAAGACCTCCCC
Source organism: Chloroflexota bacterium (assembly GCA_022562155.1). Classification (GTDB taxonomy): domain Bacteria; phylum Chloroflexota; class Dehalococcoidia; order DSTF01; family RBG-16-68-14; genus SZUA-185. The sequence goes on along the minus strand of JADFPV010000069.1, from coordinate 6,115 downwards.
GCGGGCGCGACGGCGATCGATCTCGCTTACCGCATCCACACCGATCTCGGCCACCACTGCGTCGGCGCGAAGGTGAACGGACGCCTCGTGGCGCTCAACCAACCCCTCGAAAACGGCGACGTCGTCGAGGTCGTTGTCGGACGCAGCTCGCGCGGCCCGTCGCGCGACTGGCTCAACCGCAACCTCGGCTACATCAAGACGAACCACGCCCGCCAGAAAATCCGCCAGTGGTTCCGCAAGCAGGAGCGCGCGGAGAACATCGAAAAGGGCCATGAGATGCTCGGGAAAGAGCTGCGCCGCTTAGGTGTCACCGTCGCCGACTGCAAGGACGAGCTGCTCCGCCAGCTCAAGTTCGATTCGCTGGAGGACCTGCATGCCGCGCTTGGATTCGGTGGTGTCAGCCTCCACCAAATCGCCCAGCGTGTTCAGCGTTTCATGGCGCCTGATGAGATTGAGACCAAGCCGTCCAAGGCGCTATTCGCCGACACAGGCGCATCGACCGAGATCCAGGTGCTCGGCACCGGCGATCTGCTGACGCAGATTGCGCGCTGCTGCGGGCCGGTGCCGGGCGATCAGATCATTGGGTACGTCACGCGTAGCCGAGGCGTCACCGTGCACAGACGCGACTGCTTCAACGTACTCCACGAAGACGAGAGAGCGCGCCTCGTCGAAGTCGAATGGGGCCGGACGAGCGAACTCTATCCAGTCGCCGTGCACATCGAGGCCTGGGACCGCGTCGGGCTGCTCCGCGACATCAGCACGCTGATCTCCGACGAAGGCGTGAACATGGTGGCCGTGCGCACGCAGGAGCACGGCGACCGCACCACAGCCATCTACCTGACACTCGAGACCCAGGGCGTCAGCCAGCTCAGCCGCGTGCTTGGCAGGCTTGAGACCGTCCGGGGCGTACTGAGCGCTACACGCGCTGTGGGCCACGTCCAGGGCGGAGAGGCAGTCTAAGTAAGCCTGCCCTCCGCCTCGACGCATTCGACGCCTTGGGCGCCGACGACGGCTGAGTGCGGGGTGTGTGGCGGCAGATCGAGACGGTCGCCCGGCTTCAATTCGATGCGCTCGTTGGGCGTCTCAAACAAGATCGAACCGCTACTGCAGTAAAGCACCTTGTGGTAGCCGTGCTCGTGCTCGGCGTACCGATCACCGGGCCCGTTCGACCACCAGCGCGGGCTAAGGCCCTCGTCGCGCATCTTCTGATCGAGTGCCTCTCTGGTCGGTGGCTCGCCGTCCGGCCAGGGCGTAACGGTGGGGCCGGTCACTGGGCGCAGGCAGCCGCCAGGCTAGAGATCGCCGTCGTGCGTCGGCCTATCGTCCGCCAGTCGACGAATCCGTTTGTGCAGTAACCGAGAGAGATGCCGGACTCCGGATCGCCCCAGGCGAGTTGCCCGCCTGCGCCGCCGTGCCCGAACGTGCGCGGCGACGCGACGCGACCAAACCCGCGTAAGTTCGCCTTGCCGTCGTCCCCCGCGATCACGATGCTCAGGCCGCGTAGCACAGGCGTGCCCATGAGGTCCGTGTGGTGCGCAGTTCGCACCTTGGTCGCGAACTCGATCGTCTCCGGCTTGAGGATGCGGTTGCCGATCGGCGATTCGCCACCGTTGATGAGCGTCTGATAGAACATCGCCAGCTCGGCCGCGCTCGCGATGCCACCGCCGCCCGGCACGCCTACGGGGCGGTTCTCAGCCGCGTTGAAGTTCAAGATTGCCTGCGGCGTCACCTCGCCAAAGCCGCCCGGCGGCTCCACCATCTCCCCCATGTGGCAGACGTCAGCGACGCGATCGTTGAGGTCTCCTGGCAGACCGACGAACAACTCCGTCAGGCCCATCGGATCGATGACGTGTTCTCGGAGGGCGTCCCGGAAGTCGCAGCCCCTCCGCCGCTCAATGATCTCCACGAGTACCCAGTGGGCCGACGTAGCGTGATACTCGAACTTGCTCTCCGGCTCCCACATCAGCCGCCAGTATGAGAACGCCTCCAGCCGCTTGTTGCGGTCCGCCCATATCTTGGGGCCAAGTGGCGCCTGCGGGAAGCCGGCCACGTGCAGGAGCACCTGCTCCACAGTCACAACGTCTTTCCCGTTCGTGCCGAACTCCGGGATGATGTCCGCTACCCGCTCCTCCAGTTTGAGGTTGCCTTCCTCGAGCAGTTGCCAGATCGCCACGGCCACGACAGCTTTGGTCGACGAGTAGATCGTGTAGAGCGTTTCGTCTGTTGCCGGGCGCTCTTCGCCGCCCTGTACTGCTTTGCCAAACGTGCGCAGGCCTGCCAGTTTCCCGTTGCGAGCCACGGCCACTTGCGCGCTCGGCAGCGTGCCATCATCGACATCGCGCTGTGCGCGCGCGAACAGCGCGTCCAGCGCCTCGCTGTCGACTCCTACGTCCTCCGGCTTCTCCGCGACAAGCTTCAGATCTAACATCTCGCCTCCTTGATGCGGCGAAACGCTAGCAGGATTGTGCAACAGCTGTCAACTAGCTACGGAACGAGCACGGCCGCGCCGTTGATGTCATCGTTCTTCAGCCGCACCAGCGCCTCATTCGCTTCAGCTAAGGGAAACGTCTCTGTGCGTGCACGAATCGGTACCTCGGCCGCCAACGAAAGGTACTCATGCGCGTCCTCGCGCGTGAAGTTGGCCACGCTCCGTACCCCCCGTTCCCAGTAAAGCGAATCGTACGGAAATGACGGAATGTCACTCGAATGCACAGCGTTCACAGCCAGGGTCGCGCCCCTACCTAGCTTCTTAAGCGCCGCCGGCACCATCCAACCCACCGGCGCAAAGCTCACCGCGCCGTCCAGCCGCACGCCGGGGTCATCTTCGATTGCACCCACCCACGCAGCCCCGAGTTCGAGGCCCAGCTTGCGATGCTTCTCGTTTCGCGTGAACACGTAAGTCTCGCAGTCCCAATGGTTCGCGACCTGGATCGCCAAATGGGCCGACGCGCCGAACCCGAACAGCCCCAGCCTTCCGCCCTTTGGTACCTCACTCAGCTTCAGCGCCCGATAGCCGATCACGCCGGCGCACAGGAGCGGCGCCGCCTCGACGTCGGAGAACGTCTCGGGCAACGGATAGACGAAGCGCGCATCTGCCAGCATCGCCTCCGCGTAGCCGCCGTCACGGTCTCTTCCTGTGAAGCGCGGCCGCTCGCAGAGGTTCTCTCGACCGCCGATGCAGTAGCCACACTCGCCGCAAGTCGACGCCAGCCAAGCAATGCCCACACGGTCTCCTGCCGCGACCCCATCGACGCCGGCACCAATCGCCCCGACCGTCGCCACCACCTGGTGCCCAAGGACCCGCGGGAGCTCGGCCGCCAGCTCTCCCTCCACGATGTGCAGGTCGGTCCGGCAGACGCCGCACGCGAGGACGCGAAGAGCGACTTCGCTGGCAGCAGGTTCCGGCAAGCCCTCTACTTCCTCCGACACCAAGCGTTGATCCCTCGCGTCCCCCGTCTCGTGTAGTACTAATCGAAGCATGGTATCACCGGCGAACGGCAACCTACCCCGCCACCCGTCCACTGTCAAGGATCGAACCGCAGGCGCTCGACATCCTCTTGCACTAGAATACGATGCGATGGCCAGCCTGATTAACCGAATACGCCTCACAAGAGACCGTTTGCGCCCATTCGTCCGACCGCGCTACGAATCGGACACGCCAAAGATCGGCGGCACCGGACCTCTCGACCCGTACCTACCCCCTACCGCCGAGACGTTGGGCGCAGCCGCCGTGTCTCACGAGGCGTCAGAGGCCGTGCAGAAAACACTCTCCAAGCTCACCCAGAACAGGGACGCGCAGGCCGGCCAGGTCTGGCATGCTATGGGCCGCGACAAATACGGGCCGCACTGGCGCTTCGCCGATCAGCTTACGCTGCTCTGGGCTGCCTCGACGCTGCTCAAGCCCACCACCTATCTCGAGATCGGTGTCTGCCGCGCACGCAGCGCGGCCATGGTCGCGGCGGTGCGGCCCCAATGCGCGATCTACGGCTTCGATCTGTGGGTGCCCGATTACGCGGGTGGACCGAACCCCGGCCCTGAGTTCGTGCAGGAGGAGCTAGCCCGTGTTGGACACGAAGGTAACCTCGTGCTGGAATCGGGCGATAGCCGCACAACGTTGCCCGCCTTTCTCGAGCGTCACCCGGACCTGTATTTCGACGTGATCACAATCGACGGCGCCAAGTCGGTACCTGTGGTCGCGAGCGATTACGCGAACGCCCTGCCTCGGCTCAAGGTTGGCGGCATCGTCGTGACAGACGACCTCGTCCTGTTCCAGGGCCCGCGCAGGATCTGGGACGCGGTGATCGAGCGTGACGCTCGGTTCGTTAGTTGGGAGTTCCGCGACGCCGGCTTCGGCGTCGCGGGCGCAATTCGAGGATCCTAGCGGCCGATTCGAGCCGCCTAGCGGCCCTGGAACTGCGGCGCGCGTTTCTCAAGGAAGGACTGCACGCCTTCCTTGAAGTCTTCTGAACCGAATAGGGGCAGCAACTGTAGGTAGACGTGGTGCACGTTCGCCTCAAATGTCTCATCCAGGCCCAGCCGCATCATGCGCTTTATTGCTTGCACGGCATTCGGTGCGTTGGCCGCGATCTCAGCCGCCCATTCGTTCACGGTGTCCATCAGCTTGTCCGGCTCCACGACAGCGTTCACCAGCCCCAACTCCAGCGATTCCTGCGCTGACAATGTCTGGCCTCTGAACACGATTTCGGCCGCCTTCGCCCAGCCTACCAGCCTCGGCAGCAGCCAGCTCCCGCCGCTCTCGGGCAGGATGCCACGCTTCGCGAACACCGCCGCCAGCTTCCCCGTGGTCGACGCGACACGCATGTCGCAGCCGAGCGCGATGTCCATGCCGTAGCCGGCCGCAGGCCCGTTCAGGGCACAGATCACGGGCTTGTCGGTCGTGTGCAGGACAAGAGGTGGGCTGCTCTGCAGGTCGAATCGGGTCGGTAGGCCCGCCCCGTTCCCGCTGCCAATGCCCGTGCCGCTCGTCAGGTCCTTGAGGTCCAGCCCGGCGCAGAATCCCCGGCCCGCCCCAGTCAGGATGATCACGCGAACGTCTCGGTCAGCGTCGGCGTCGCGGAACACCTGGCTGATCGATGCCAGCATCGGACCGCTGATAGCGTTCAGCCTGTCGGGCCTGTTCAACGTGATCGTCGCGACGTGGTCGGATACCTCGTAGAGCAGGTCGGTGTATTTGGACATGTCGGTTCCTCCAGTGTGCGGTCTTGCGGCGGAGTGAGTGTATCATGCGCGGATCGCGCTCGCTAACGGGACGTTGCCATCGCTAGAGGCTATCTGTACTATGAGGCGTCCCAGCGAGCGAACAGGAGGAAGTCTTGGCAGTTAGCGCGATTCTTTTCGATTTCGGTGGCGTCATCAACAACATGCGTTGGGAGGTCGCTCGGGATCTGGAGGACGAGCATGGCCTTGAGCGCAACGCCTTGTTGAAGAGCCTCTACGGTAACGAAGAGTGGCAAGAGGTCGAAGAAGGCCGCGGCGACATCGTCCAGTGGGCCGTCAACGCCCATAAGCGCCTGGAAGAGGGCGTAGGCAAGAAGCTGCCTCCGCTCCACCAGCAGTGGCGCGACACCTGGCACCCGATCGACGAGAACATCGCGCTGATCGAGGGCCTCAAGTCGCACTACAAGGTCTCGATCCTGAGCAACGCCGACCTCAATCTGGAGGACCGGATCAAAGAGACTATGAACATCCACCACCTCTTTGACGACATCATCTCGTCGGCCGTCGTTGGCGTCTCGAAGCCGAAACACGAGATCTTCCACCTTGCGGCGAAGCGCCTCGAACTACCCGTCAAAGAATGTCTCTTCATCGACGACGCCGAGCGTAACGTCACTGCGGCCCGCGAGGTTGGTATGACGGCCATCCACTTCCGCGTCCACAAGGAAGACGTCCTCGCGGACCAGCTAGCCGAACTGGGCGTACGGCCCGCTTAGCCGCGCGGCCGGCTTAGGCCGCGCGTCAGGCGGAACTTGTCCGCCTGGGGCAGAGCCTGACAGAACACAGTCAGGCCGGATGGTCGATCCGCAGGGACGGGTAAAGGGGATTCGACTGCATGCCGCTACTACACCTTGTCCCATACGGCCCCGACGCCACGCGC
>JADFPV010000068.1 GCA_022562155.1 Chloroflexota bacterium | reverse complement strand
TGGTTGAGTTCGCCTTGGTGGCGCCGTTTCTGATCATCCTCATGCTAGGCGTCATCGACTATGGCCGTGTCTACTTCGCCTACGTTTCCGTCACAAACGGCGCGCGCACCGGGGCAGACTTCGCCTCAGACAGCACGTCGGCTGCGGCGGACATCGATGGGATTCGAAGCGCCGCACTCGCGGAAACGCTCGAACTGCTGAATACCTCCTCAGAGAATCCTCAGGTCTCAGTCGAGACTGGTACCGACAGCCAGGGACGCGCCTATGCCGACGTAACCATGCAGTACACCTTCACCACGATCTTTCCCTGGCCGGGCCTGCCTAGTTCCATGGACGTGGTCCGCACGGTGAGAACGAGGGTAGCGGAATGAGGCGGCAGCAGACCACTCATCAACCAGAGCGAGGCCAGGCGCTCGTCGAGTTCGCTCTCGTCAGCATCGTCTTTTTCATCTTCGTATTCGGCATGATCGACGCGGGCCGCGCGGTCTGGAACTACAACACGCTGGCCCAGGCGACCCGCGAAGGCACGCGCTACGCTATCGTCCACGGCTCGGACTCGACCGCCCCCAGCGGACCTGGAAGCGAAAACTACACTCCGCCCGATAGCGACACCATGGTCACGGAGCAGGTTGAGAAGTTCGGCGGCGGATTGAATCCATCGCGCCTGACCGTACGGGCAGAGTGGCCGGACGGCTCCAACCGCGCTGGCAGTCAGGTCACCGTGACATCAGAGTACGAGTTCGAACCGATCTTCAACTTCCTGGGGATTGTCTCGTTTACGATGACGAGTTCGTCGACTATGGAGATAACGAACTAACGATCAGAGGGCGCTGCTGTGCGAAACGTCCGGAGCAAGCTGCAAGATGAACGCGGCCAGATACTGATCCTGGTCGTGCTGCTCACGACCGTGATGCTAGGCGTTGTTGGCCTCGCGATCGACACCGGCTTCCATTACGTCGCACGCCGTCAGCTACAGAACGCGGCGGACCAGGCGACGCTGGCCGCCGCCTACGAGATGCAATACGAAAGCAACGACGCCGCCGCCATCACCGCGGCGCTCGACAACGCCGCAGCCAACGGTTTCGACAATGACGGGACCTCGAATACGGTTACCGTCAACATTCCTGCTACGACCGGTCAGTACGCCGGTAACGCACACTCGATCGAGGTCGTCATTCGTGATCTCAGCGTTAAGACATTTTTCATTCACGTGTTGATACCCTCCACCACACAGATCGTAGGCCGCGGTGTAGCGACGTTATCCGGCACCCCCGAACGTCTGCCGGTCATACCTCCAGACCTACCCTGCGATGACGACCAAGCCGTGGTGGATGGTCGCGTTACCCCCGAGGAAGACTACACGAGCCTGTCTCAGCTCATTTCAGATACCACATCCGTCCATTACGGCGAAGCCTTCTACGCTTGCGACGCCCAGTTCATGTACTTTGCCCTGATGATGAACGGCCCCAGCACGGGCGGCGCCGCCGCCAATGAGAACGTCTACGGCGACGGCGGCGGCTGCGCCGAAAGCGCAGTCGAATACAACAATGGCTCGATCGACGAGATCCTGGGCACCATCGCAACAGTCGGCGCATCATCGTTCACGGTGGAGGCCGATGGACTGACCATTACTGTGGACGTCGACGGAATGACGAAGTACAGAGGCGACTTCGACGGCTACGGCGACCTGACGCCCGGAGTGGCTGTGGAGGTTATTGTGATGACCGACTATGGCGGCCTGCACGTCCTAGCCAAACAAGTTAAGACCAGCGACGTTTATTTCTGCGACCCTGGGCTGATTGCCGATGGCTATCACGAAACCTACAACACGGGCTGGGACGTTACCCACACGTACCAGAAGCTGGAGCACAGCGACCGGGCGCGCTTCCAGATCACCTGCGACGGTACCGTACGCCACGACTTCATCCAGGACTACCTGATAGAGGTGGGCAACGAGTGGAAGTCCGATGTGTCGGGCGACGGGACAGTAATCCAGTCCCCCGGGCCGACGGCTTCGGCCAGCTCCCTGGAGTGGAACCTGGAGCATCCTGAGGAGACCGGCTGGGAACTCGGGCTGCTTCAATCGCCCCCCTTCAACCCGACCTACCCAAGCTACGATTCAGCGTATGACGGTTGGATCTGGGAGATGATCTACGAATTCAAAGTGCCGATTGGGCCCTATTCAAACTGCGAAGAGGTCACCTTTGGCCTGGATGACTTTACCGGTTCGGCCGGTGGCCTGGAAGGCATGCATAGCTCGCCCGCCAAAACCGAGGACGGCAAATTTCTCCAGGTTGGTCAGGCGGTCGAGGTCCGGCTGGTCGAGTAGCGTTCCTCGTGGAGCCGGCGCGGGCCGTTGCAGCTACGACCCCGAGGCCATCGTCCGCCTTCTCGAATAGCGAGCCATCCCAGCCACGGCCCCAGTTCCCCCAGGCGAGCGCTACGTCCGGCGCCAGGCTGGCCGCACCCTGATGGGACAACCGACCGGGAGACGTTCGAGGCCGACCGAGAACTGACCGGCCAGCTAACACAGCTGGCCGCGGCCGGCTCTCGACTTCGTCGAGAGCGTCTCTTGCCATCGGCAAGAGAATTCGAGTTCCCGGCATGAACCGGGTGGGCTAAACGGCTAGAGAGGCCACCTCCCTTCCATCAAGATTCGATCTCAATCCCCAAGGGAACTGACGCCAGCCTCTACTGCGACTCGCCGTTGCGACGCCAACGCGATGCAACGGCGCTTCGCTAACGCGACGCGACGGTTCGCCGGAGGAAGGCCGGAAGCTCCGTATCCACAGCGTTCGGGAGCGATTCCACCGGGAAGCGCTCGCTCTGTTCAATCTCGTCACGGTCTCTGGGCCGAGTGACCACCGGGAAGCCGGTAGCGATCACCGTCACCTTCACCTCTTCGCCCAGGCTGGGGTCGATCGCCGTACCGAAGATGATCTCGGCGTCCGGCGCCACGACCTCACTGATGACCTGAGCCGCGGAATGCAGCTCATGCAGGCTCATGTTACGGGCGCCTGTCACGTTGAAGAGCACGCCCGTTGCGCCCTCAATGCTGACGTCCAGCAGCGGGCTCTGTACGGCTGCTCGTGCGGCCTCAACGGCGCGGTCCTCCCCGGACCCACGCCCTATCGCCAGCAAGGCCGGGCCCGCTTCGTGCATGATGCGGCGCACGTCGGCAAAGTCTAGGTTGATTTCGCCTGGTAGCGTGATCAGCTCCGAGATGCCCTGGATCCCTTGTCGCAGCACGTCGTCGGCAGCGCTGAAGGCTTCCTCAACCGTGACCTCGGGGCCGCAGATCTCGAGCAGGCGGTCGTTCGGGATGACGATCAACGTGTCCACGCGCTCCCGGAGCTCCGCGATTCCCTCTTCGGCCTGGTCGCGACGCCGTGTACCTTCGAAGCTGAACGGCTTCGTCACAATCGCGATCGTCAGCGCACCAGTCTCGCGGGCAACGTCGGCCACGATTGGCGATGCGCCCGTGCCAGTACCACCGCCCATGCCCGCCGTGATAAAGACCATCTCTGCCCCGCGCACGGCGTCGAGAATCTCTTCGCGGCTCTCTTCAGCGGCACGTTGGCCGCGTTCAGGGTCGCTGCCGACGCCAAGCCCCTTGGTCAGCTTCTCGCCCATGCGAATGCGCGATTGCGCTTCGCAGCGGGCCAGCGCCTGAGCGTCTGTGTTGATGCCGACGAACTGTACGCCCGACATGTCCTCCGCAATCATGCGGTTGACGGCATTGCAGCCCCCACCTCCGACACCGACGACTTTGATCGGGGGCAGTCCATCCATTGACTTCATGGCTTTCTCCCTCCTTGCTCGCTTGCGCGGCTTTCTTGCCTTGTCCTCTTCGCGCTCACGCGCTGTTGGGCTCTCCAGCCCCCGTGCGGCTATCTGCTGCTCCACCTGCTGCTTTACTTCGGCCTCGGCACTGGCCTCCTCCAAGGCTTCTTCAATGAGGGCCTCCTCAGTCTCATCCGGCTCGCGCTCTTCTGCTGGCGGCATAGGCTCACCGTTCGAGCCGATACCGGGCAAGATCGGCTGGCCATCTGCGTTCGTCGTTTCGGGATCCCACATCACGGACTCGTCACCTCCCTATTCGGGGAGCAGCACACGCACCCAGCGCGTCAATCGCTGCCACAGGTCGCCTGTGAACGCGAAGGACGGCCGCTGCGTGTGCCACACACCGGACTCCAACTCTCGTACAGCCCACTGAAGAACACCTACGCTGGATGCGTAGGCTGGATCGCTTAGCGTGTCTACTAGCCCCTGCAGCCCGTGCGGCGCGCCCACGCGCGCCGGTAGGCCCGTCACCTGCTCCGCCAACTCGGCGATGCCCGCCAGGTTGGCGGAACCTCCCGTCAGCACGAGTCCGGCGGACAGAATGTCGTCATGGACGGCGCGGCGTACCTCACGGATCGCCATCTCGCAGATCTCCTCGATGCGGGCCTGTGCGATCTCGGCGATGCGGCGGCGTTCGACGCGCTTGCGCCCCTCCGAACCGAAGACATCCAGCTCCACCGTCTCCTCGGCGTCGACCTCGCTGGGGATCGCGTGGCCATAGAGCGCTTTGGCGTCCTCTGCCGACTGGAAGGGGCAGCGCAGCCCGATCACCAAGTCGCGTGTGATATGGTTGCCGCCGACGGGCAGGACGGCCGTATGGCAGACACTCCCCTCAGTGAAGACCACCACGTCCGTTGTGCCCCCGCCGATGTCCAGCAACACAACTCCCTGTTTCTTCTCCTCGTCCTCGAGCACTGCTTGGGCGCTCGCCAGCGAAGAGACGATCAGGGTCTCTACCTGCACGCCCGCGCTCTCTACGCACTTCGTCGTGTTCTGGAGCACCGTGCTCAGGCCTGAAATGATGTGTGTTTCGGCGTCCAATCGCTGGCCGTACATGCCAACGGGGTCCGTCACGTGGTCCTGGCCATCGACGATGTAATAGCGCGGCAAGGCGTGCATGATCTCCCGGTTCGTCGGGATGCTCACGATGCGAGCGCCGTCCAGGACACGGTTCACGTCGTCCTGGCCAATCGCCACGTCTCGGTCAGGTATCGCCACGATACCCCGGTTATTCTGGCTGGAAAGGTGCGGCCCAGCGACTCCAACGTGCGCCGAGAGGATCCGCGTTCCACTCGAACGTTCGGCCTGCTCGACTGACGCGCGCACCGACTCGGACGCATCGCGCAGGTTCTCGACCATGCCACGATTAAGCCCGTTCGCGGCGGCGATCCCGACGCCGAGGATGCGCAGCGGCTGTTCGGGCAGCACCTCCCCCACGACCGTGCAGACCTTGGTGGTTCCGATATCTATCGACGCGAAGACTCCGCCCTTCATGGCCGGGCCTCCTTTCCCTCCCTCGCACGCCTCGTCAGACGCGCGAGGTTCCTTCGACTGTCTCCGACGTTCATATGACGCACTGGGAAGCGCCCCATCCTCATGAGCGTCATTGCACTGCCACCCGTTCGCCGAACCGCAAGTCCACCCGGCTCAGCACGCGCCCCTCTTGATCGGCCTGCTGCAGCACGGCGAACAGCGACGCGATCTTGAACTCGTAGCCTTGCGCGTCCCCGAACACGACCCGCAAGTCCGGCCTCCCGGTCTTGCTCTTCAGGACAGCCGTGACGCCCTGCGCCTGCGAGAACTCCAGCGAAGACACGGAGCGATTCAGCGTCTGTTCCGCCGTCGCGACGAGCTGAGTCGCCACGCCCATCGCACCGGCGTCCACGCGGTCACCAAGTGTCAGGGATACTGTCGACGCGTCTCGCTGTACGATCAGCGGCGCTCCCGCCGGGGCGGCCACGCCCAGCACCACGCCATCTTCGTCCACCACGTACTGCGTGTTGCCGAGCTGCCAGAGGCCCCAGGCCGTCCGCTCTGTAAGCGTGATCGTCACACCGTTCGGCCAGTTCCGGCTGATCTCGACGTCTTTGACCTGCGGCAACGCGACGAGGCGCGCGCGAGCCACTTCGAGATCGGCCTCAAAAATACCCTGGCCATTCAGGCCGGCGACTGTACGCGCGAAGTCGCTCGACACCACAGAGTTGCCTTCGATCTTCACGTCCTGGATCGAGAGCAACGGCGAGTTGTAGAGCCACCACCCGCCAACGGCGACCGCAGCGATTATGGCCACCGGGATCGCGAAGCGCCGCCAGTTCGTAGGTAGCGTTGGCGCTTTCACCTTCGGGAGATTTAAACGCGTTCTTCCGGCCACGCGCTTAACGCCTACTGGCTGCCAGTTGTTGCCGGGCCTCCCGGCCCGTCCCCTAGCCATTCGCGCGCTCCTCATGCCGTTCCAACCCGAGATCGACCAGCCGCCCGATGAGGTCGGCGTAGCTGACACCCGCGTGCTCCCACAGCAACGGGTACATGCTCGTCGGCGTGAACCCCGGCAGCGTGTTGATCTCGTCGATGATGATCCTGTCGTCCGGCGTCACGAAGAAATCCATCCGCCCCATGCCAGCGCAGTCGATCGAGCGATAGCCCTGCACTGCCAGCTCCTGGACGCGACGTGTCGTCTCATCAGACACGTTCGCAGGCACGATAAGCTCCGTGCTGTCATCGAGATACTTCGCCTCGTAGTCGTAGAACTCGCGCGTGTAGCTGATCTCGCCCAGCGGTGAGGGCTCCGGGTTGTCGTTGCCGAGGACCGCGCACTCGACCTCGCGGCCTTCGATTGCCTCTTCGATCAGCACCTTGCGGTCGTGGCGAAACGCCAGACAGACCGCCTGGCCCAGGTCTTCACGGGAATGCACCTTGGTGATGCCGACGCTACTGCCGCCGTTGGCCGGCTTCACGAACGCGGGGTAACCAACAGACGCTTCGACGGCGTCGGCGATCTGCTCGACGCCCTCGTAGTGGGCGGCGCGCACCACGATGTGGTCGGCCACATCGAGACCGGCCTGACTCATAATGCGCTTCATTAGCGCCTTGTCCATGCCGATCGCGCTCGCGGCGACGCCGGCGCCTATGTAAGCAACGCCGGCCATCTCCAGGAGCCCTTGTAAGGTGCCGTCCTCTCCGTGGGTGCCGTGGATCAAGGGGAAGGCGACATCGATCTCCTTCAGCGCGCCCAGCACCTCAGGGCGTGCCAGCACGCCTCGCTCGCCAGCCAGCTCTAACGTCTTATGGAACTTCTCGTCGTCCCGACCAAGCTGACGTTGCGTCTCGTCCGGCGTCAGCCACGCGCCGTCCTTCGTAACACCAATCGGCACCACATCGAACCGGTCGCTGGCGGCATCAGTTACGCACTGCGCCGACATCACGGAGACTTCATGCTCCACCGACTGGCCGCCGAAGATTACGCCGAGGCGCATGCGATCAGCCATCGAAGCCCTCCCCGACGATTCCGACTTCCAACTCCAGCTCGACGCCGAACTCGTCACGGACGCGCTCGCGCGCAAGGTCGATAAGCGCCTTCATGTCCACCGCCTTCGCGGCGCCGGTGTTGATGAAGAAGTTGCAATGCTGTTCTGAGATCTGCGCGTCGCCGATGCGATGCCCGCGAAGGCCAACCTTATCGATCAGGCGCCAGGCGGGATGCTCCGGAGTGTTCTTGAAAATCGATCCCGCATTGCGGCCACGCGGCTGCGCGGCGAGCCGGCGCTTATCTAGATCGCGCACGCGCGACATTAGCTCGCCCTCGTCCCCGGGCCAGAGCGTAAACTCCGCCTCCAGCACGACTCGTTTGTCATACTGGCCTTTGGTCAAGGAGCTGCCGCGATAAACCAGGTCCAAGTCCTCCGCCGGCACCTCCTTGGCGGTGCCAGTGCCGTTGACGACCCGGATCGATTCCAGGACATCGGCCAGACAGCCGCCGTAAGCGCCGGCGTTGAACACCACAGCGCCACCCAGCGTGCCGGGAATGCCCGACGCCCACTCCAGGCCGGCATACCCCTGCCTCGCAAAGCCGCGCGCGACCGAGGCGAAGCTGGCCCCTGATTCCACCCTGAAGCGGAAGCCTCCCTTGCCGTCAGGCTCTGGGCCAGACACGGCGCGCGCTCGATTCTCGATCACGACGCCACGGATGCCGGCGTCGCTGACGAGCACGTTGCTGCCCGAGCCGAGCACGAAGACCGGCGCGTCGTGTTCCCGACATGCGATCACGATATCGGCGAGGTCATCCGAGTTCTTGGCCACGACGTAGACGTCCGCCGGCCCGCCGATGCCGAACGTCGTGTGGCGGGAGAGCGCTTCGTGCTCGCGGACTTCTGTGATCTTCGAGAGCGCCGCAGCCACCGCGCTATAGGTGTGCTCAGAGGTAGGGGCAGGTCTCAGACCTGCCCCTACGCTCAAACGGTCGAGAAGCATCGGACCCAGCTCATCGACGTCACCCGCGCCGATCGTAAAGAACACGTCGCCTGGCCGCAGCAGCTCAGCAGCCGCGCCGGCGGCCTCGTCGAACGTCGCGACGAAGCGTGCCTTCGGTTCCTCGATCTCTTGCACCAGTGCCTCGGCGTCCATCCCCGCCGACTCCGGTTCGCGCGCCGCGTAGGTCGCGAGCACGAGCAGTTCGTCCAAGCCGCGGAAACAGGTCCGGAAGCCTTCTAGCAGGTATGCGCTGCGGCTGTACGTGTGCGGCTGGAAGCAGGCGATAAGCCGGCGGCCCGCGAAGCGTTCGCGTGCGGCCTGCACCGTGTCAGCGACTTCCGTCGGGTGGTGGGCGTAATCGTCCATCACCGTGACGCCGTTCACTTCGCCAACCAGTTCGAAGCGTCGGCGCGCTCCGCCGTACGCCGCGAGCGATGCTCGGATCTCGTCCTGCGTCAGACCCAGCGTGTGCGCGACGGCGATTCCGGCCAGCGCGTTGGCGACGTTGTGCCGAATCGGCATCGCGATCTCAAACTGGCCGAACGTCTCACCGTTGTGGTGCACCTCGAAACGTTGGGCGCCATCTGGTAGCAGCCGGATATCCCCAGCCATCCAGTCGGCGGGCTGGTCGAGCGCATACGTTTCGATCTCCGCATCGAACGAGCCCGCGTCGACCAACTGTCGCAGCCTCGGACTGTCCAGACAAATGAGCAGCCTGCCGGCGGGCTTCACCTGCGACATGAACTGCGCGAAGGCCTTCTCCAGCTCTTCGACCGAACCGTAGATATCGAGGTGATCGGGTTCGACGTTTGTGACGACCGCGATGTCCGGCTCGTACTCCAGAAACGCGCGGTCGTACTCGTCTGCCTCTACCACGATTTCCTTGCCCTCGCCCGGCGCGGCGTTCGTGCCCAGATCGCGCACGTCGCCGCCGACCAGAAACGTAGGCGAGCGGTCCGCGCGCACGAGCATCGATGCGATCAGCCCCGTCGTGGTGGTCTTGCCATGCGTGCCGGCGACGCAAACGGACGTCTTGCCGTCCATCAGCTGCGCGATGAACTCCGCGCGCTTGAGCACCGGGATGCCTCTCTGGCGCGCCTGCACCAGCTCAGGGTTGTCTTCTTTGGCGGCCGATGTGGTCACAACAAGCTCCGCATCGCCGACGTGCTTGGCGTCGTGGCCCTCAAAGACCGTCACACCGAGAGCAGCGAGCGCGTCCGTAACGGACGACAGTCGCATGTCTGAGCCGCTCACCTCGTGACCCCAGGCGACCAGAATCCGGGCGATGCCCGAAAGGTGGACACCCGCAAGGCCCACGAGATGGACGCGGTGCGGTATCTCGCTCACGCTGGTACTCCTTGTAAGGATGATTCTCTCAGCATCTCCGCGATCTTGTCGGCGGCGTCCGGCCGGGCCATCTTGCGCGCCGACTCAGCCATCTTCTGTCGCTTCGCGTCGTCGCTGAGAAGGTCTCGCACCACGTCTGTCAGACGCCCAAGCTCCTCGTTCTCAAGCACCAGAGCCGCGCCCTGCTCTTCCATGTAGCGAGCGTTCGTCCGTTGGTTGTAGCCGCCTTCGTAGACGCCAGGGACGAGCACCGCGGCCAGCCCGGCCGCAGGCAGTTCGCCAAGTACTGACGCGCCCGAGCGCAACACTGCCAGGTCCGCGGCGATCATTGCATCGGCCATCTCGTCGATGTAGCCCGCGATGTGGTAGCGCGGTCGCATGTTTTCCGGAAGCGCCTCACGGCGTTCGCGCAGTTCTGCTTCGTCCGAAGCGCCGGTCAGGTGCAGAACATGGCACTGCTCTAGAAGAGCGTCGAGTTGGTCACGAACGGCGACGTTAATCCGGCGAGCGCCCTGGCTCGCGCCGCCCACCAATAGCACCTTCTCGTCCGCCGGCAGTCCAAGTCGCTCGCGAGCCGTCGCCCGCTCCGCCGACCAGAACGCCGCGCGTACCGGATAGCCAACGACGCTCGATTTATCGCGTGGCAGCTCTTCTAGTGAGCGTTCCGTTGTAGTGACAATTCGATGGGCGAGCCGCGATAGCAGCCTGACGGCCCAGCCGGGGTTGACGTCCGGCAGGTAGAGGAGGAACGACTTGCCCCGCAGCCGCGCCGCGATGCCCACCGGCACGCTCGCGTAGCCTCCCGTCGCAAACACTGCGTCGGGGCTGAAGCGGCCCAGCAGACGCCAAGCCTGCAACGTTCCCCGCGCCAACCGCCAGACGCCGCTCAGCATCGCCAGTGGCGAGCGCACGCGAAGCTGGCCGGCGGCGACCGGCTCGAACGGGATTCCTGATCTGCCTACGATACGGCCGTCCAGCCTCCCGCTGACGCCGACGTACAGGAGTTCATGATCATTCCCTGTCCGGCGCAACGACTCGGCCACCGCGAGCGCGGGGTAGATATGACCGCCTGTGCCACCACCTGCGAGGATCACCCTCACCTCGCTCCTTCCAGGTCCACGACACCGCGTCGTGGCCGGGCCTTTGGCGGGCCTGTCGCCCTTCTCGAGACGCTTAAGAGGATGCCGATGCCGGCCAGCAAGGACGCTAGAGCGGAGCCACCGTAGCTGAGGAACGGCATCGGAATGCCCGTCATGGGGATGGCCCGTGTGATGCCACCCACGTTGATGAGCGCCTGGTACGCGATCCAGCAGACGACGCCCGTCGCCAACAGCGAGCCGAAGTCGTCCTGAGCGTTGAGCACCGTGCGGAAGCCTCGATAGATCAACACGGCAAACAGGATCAAGACGCCCATCGCGCCGATAAACCCCAGCTCCTCGCCGAGCACGGCGAAGACACCGTCGGTGTGCGAGCCCGGAATGTAGAAGAACTTCTGACGGCTTGCGCCCACCCCGACGCCTTCGATACCGCCGCTTCCCAGTCCGATCAGCAGTTGCAACGTGTGGAAGCCAATCCCGGTCGGATCGTCCTCGGCGCCGACAAAGGCGAGGATCCGATCGAATCGGTAGCCGGACGTCAAAATCAGGAAGCCCGCCGCTACGCTGCCGATGCCCATCAACGCGGCCAGATGCGAGAGCGAAGCCCCGGCGATAAAGAACAGCGTGACCGTTGTCAGAATGAGCACGGCAGCGGTGCCGGTGTCCGGCTCCAGCAGGATCAGGCCCGCTACGATGCCGACCATGAGAACGAAGGGCACGAAGCCCAACGCGAAGCTCCCAACAATGGTCTTCCTGCCGGAGAGCCAGGCGGCGACATAGATGATGAGCGCCAGCTTCGCGAACTCGCTCGGCTGGACAGGCGGGAGCGGACCCATCGAAATCCATCGTTGTGCGCCTCCCCGCTCGATGCCGATTCCCGGCACCAGTACGGCCACCAGGGAAACGATCGCGACCAGCATCAGCAGCGGGCTGATTGCGCGCAACAGCCGATAGTCGAGCCGCATAAGAACCACCAACGCGACGAGGCCGATGAACGCCCAGATGCCCTGGCGGATTACGAAATAGTTCGCGTCATCGAAGGCGAGCAGGCCCAGCGCAAAGCTGCTGCTGTAAACGACGAGCAAACCGACCACTACCAGCCCCACCACCAGGCCGAGCAGCAGGTAGTCCGGTTGCGTTGCGCGTAGCCGTCCCGTATCGGCGACCATCGTCATTCAGCCTTTCCCGCGAACTCACGAACGAGGCGCCGGAAGTCGTCTCCCCGCTCCTCGAAGTTCTGGTATGCGTCGTAGCTCGCGCAGGCTGGCGACAGCAGAACGACGTCGCCGGGCTGCGCCAGCCCCCGAGCGGACTCCAACGCGTCGGCCAGCATCTCCACCCGCTCGATTGGCAGGTCCAAGTCGGCCTCGCCCGCCGCGGACGCCAGCGCCTCCTCGAACAGCCCAGCGGACTCGCCAAAACAGACGATGGCCGCACAGCGAGCTACCGCTTGCTCCGCGAAGTCTTCTAGGGGCAAATGCTTTTCGCGCCCACCCAGCAGCAACACGATGCGCTCGTCGAAGGAGGCCAGCGCTGCCAGCGTGCGCTCTGGTGTTGTCGCGATCGTGTCGTTGTAGTAGCTCGCCCCGTCTGCGATGGCGATGAACTCAAGCCTGTGCTTGATGGGCTGGAACTCTCGTATCGCCTTCCCGATCGCCTCTGGTGGCAGGCCGGCAGCTCCAGCCACCGCGACCGCGGCGAGCACGTTCTGGACGTTGTGCGCGCCGCGCAGCGGAATTTCCTCGACATCGACGATCTTCGTATCAACGCTTCCCTGCCGCCAGAAGATCGACCCGCCTTGTACAAATGCCGACTTCTCTCCTGCTGGCGGGCCCGCGGCGCTGAACCAGACCACGCTGCCCGGCGCCTCAGTCGCGAACGAGCACGCGACTTCGTCATCCAGGTTAAGCACCGCGACATCGTCGCGGGACTGCTCGAGCAGAATCCCAAGCTTGAGCATCATGTACTCGTCCCAGGAGTACCTGTCGAGGTGGTTGGGGGTTACGTTGAGGACACACGCGATGTGCGGGCTGCGGCCTGCGGTTTCTAGCTGGCTGTGACTCAGCTCTAGAATCGCCGTCGTCTCGGGAGTGATGCACTCCAGCAAGCCAAGCAGCCCAGTGCCAATGTTCCCGCCAACGACATGCTTTCGATCGGCTGCCTTAAACATCGCCGCTACCAGTGCCGTCGTGGTCGTTTTGCCGCTGCTGCCCGTGATGCCGATAACGGGACCTGGGCATTGCTCTAAGAAGAGCCTTGTCATGGAGCTGATCTGGACACCCTGCTCGCGCGCGGCCTCGATGGCGGGCAGCGTCAGCGGCACGCCTTGCGAGACGAAGAGCATATCAGCCTCAGCGGCGTCTGCAATTCGATTCTCGCCGAGTGAGAAGCTGACGGGCAGTTTGTCTAGTTCTTTGATGCGGGCGGAGAGCGCTTCAGGTGACTTCGCGTCGGAGACGGTAACATTCGCGCCTTGGGACGTCAAATAACGCACCAAGTCGACTCCCTCGATCCCGAGGCCGAGGACGGTCACTCTCTTTCCCACCAGGAACTCTCGCTTAAGTGTCATAGCACTTAATCACTAATCTGTCAAGGCGAGAGCGACTCCCAGAATCGCGCCCACCGCTCCTGCAAGCCAGAATCGAACGACAACCTGCGGTTCGGACCACCCTAAAAGCTCGAAGTGGTGGTGTAGCGGCGCCATCCGCAGCGGCCGCTTGCCCGTTAATTGAAACGAACCGATCTGTATGGTTACTGACAGCATCTCGGCGACGAGCACGATGCCGACGACGGGCAGCAGGATCCACCACCCTGTCATCAGCGCCACCGTCGCCAGGCCCGCGCCTAGCGGCATCGCGCCGGCCTCACCCATGAAGACGCGGGCCGGGTGCGCGTTGAACCAGAGGAACCCAATCAGCGCGCCGACGACCGTGAAGCAGAACGTGGCCAGGAACGACTGTCCCTGCAGGAAGGCGATCACGCCATACGACGCGAACGCCAGCATCATCACTCCAGCCAGCAGGCCGTCCAGCCCATCCGTCACCGCAGTTGCGCTCGTTGTGGCCGTCATGACGACGATGGCCACCGCGATGTAGGCGGCGCCCATTTCATACTGCCCGAAGTGCGGCAGGTTCAGGCTCTCCGCTTCGAGCCAGTAAACCAGGATCAGGCCGGCTACCAAACCGACGATCAGAAGCGCGACGGTCTTAACGACGAGCCCAATCCGTTCGTGTCCTCCTAGGCGCGAGCGGCCCTGAATCGTCATCAGGTCATCGGCCATGCCGATGAGGCCCACTGCCCCCATCACGCCGAGCGGCAGCAGAATCGATCCATGTCCGGCAAGGTTCGTCGAGATCGTGAACACCAGGATGATGATGAGCATCAACAGGCCGCCCATCGTTACTGTGCCTGCCTTCGCCATGTGTGATTCCGGGCCTTCGTCGCTGATCGACTTGCGGATGCCGAAGCGCTCCAGCATTGCGATCAGTGGCCCGCCCAAGAGGAGCGAGACGATCGATGCCGCGGAGCCGATGATGAGTGCTCGAACCATCTCAGTCCTTCAAGAGTTCTACGAGCGTCTCGAATTCCATAGCCCGCGACGCCTTTAACAGCACAACGTCATCCTCCCGGAGGTCGGCGGCCACGGCCTCTCCAGCAGCTTCCTTCGTCGGCCAGTGGTGCGTCTCACGATGGCCTTCCGCGCGCGCAGCCTCGGCGATCAGCTCCGCAAGCTCGCCAACGGCGTGGATCACGGTCGCCGCTTCGGCGGCCCGTCGCCCGACAGCACGATGCTCCTCGCGCTCTGCCGGCCCAAGCTCTCGCATGTCACCCAACACCGCGATGCGCCGGCCAGGGATCTCGGCGAGGAGGTCGAGCGCCGCGGCCATCGAGGCCGGCCCGGCGTTGTATGTGTCGTCGATAATTGTGCCGCCGCCTTTCGCCCGATGCGTGGTCACACGTAGCGGAGGCTCCATCTCAGCCAGCGCTGTGGCCACGTCGCCTAGGGACATACCGTCCGTCAGCCCGACAGCCGCCGCGGCGAGCGCGTTCGACACGATGTGGCGGCCGGGCAGCTTCGTCTCCGACCGAGCCGTCGAACCGTCCCAGTGGATCGTAAAGGACACGCCCTCGAGCCCACGGCTCTCGATGTCTGTCGCGCGAGCGGCGGCGTCAGGGGACGTTCCGTACGTGACCGGCTGCGCTTTGGTCCGCTCAACCATCGTCATGACCAGCGGATCGTCCGCGTTGAACACAGCGAAGCCGTGCGGCGGCAGGCTCTCCGGCAACTCTGCTTTCGCCGCCGCTATCGCCTCCATGCTGCCGAGGCGTTCCAGGTGCGCGGGCCCCACGTTCGTCACAACACCCACCTCTGGCCGGGCGATCTCGCAAAGCGTGCGTATTTCGCCCGGCGCATACATGCCCATCTCGAGCACTGCCCGTTCGTGGCGATGCGTCATCTCGAGCACCGTCAACGGCAACCCAATCTCGTTGTTGTAGTTCGCCTCGTTCTTCAGCACGTGGTACTTCGCCGACAGCACCGCGGCTGCGATCTCTTTCGTCGTCGTCTTGCCGACGCTGCCCGTCACACCAATCACCTTCGTGCGCCGGCGTTCGCGGCGTCCCGCCGCCAGCCGCTGGAGCGCCGTCAGCGCATCGCCCACAACAAAGGCGGCGGTACCAGGCGCGAGACCTTCGGGGAGTTCGGTCACCAGCACGCCCCGGGCGCCCCGCTCGACCGCGTCCGAAGCGAATCTGTGGCCGTCGGTGTGCTCGCCCGGCAGCGCGACGAATAAGTCGCCCCGCCCTGCCTTGCGGGAGTCGACGACGACGCGACGGAAACGAGTGCTGGGACCATGCCGTGCTCGGAGCATCGATCCCAGACTGGCTGCGATCTCTGGCGACGTGATCACGGGCCGCTATGGCCCCCGCTCGATGAGCGCGCTGTAGCCAGACTGAACACCCATGTAGGCGATGATTTGTGGCGCCAGATCCCGGAAGATCGGCGCGGCGACAACCCCGCCGAGCGGGCTCGTCTTCGGCGAGTCGATCTTCACGAGCATGATGAACTGCGGATCAGGTGCGGGCGCAAAACCGACGAAAGAGGCGATCGTCCCCGGCCTGTCTTGGAATGTCGTGGTGCCGGTCTTGCCACCTACTGAAAGACCGGCGACCTGCGCTCCGTGAGTGGGCATGCCGTCCACCACGGCGTTCATCATCTGCACCATGGTGCGGGAGGTCTCCTCAGAAATGACACGGCGCACCACCACCGGGTCAAACGTACGAGGTCCATCCTCGTTCGCAACCTCCTTTACGATGTAGGGTTGCATGAGGAGGCCGCCGTTCACAAGTGCGGACAGGGCGGTGATCAGATGGAGCGGCGTGACCGAGATCCCCTGGCCGAAGCTATTCGTCGCCAAGTCTACCGGGTACCAGTCGTCGTCCGCGTTCGTGCGCACGATGCCTTCGGGCGCGCCTCCTAGCCCAACTCCAGTCGGGTCCTGGAAGCCAAACTTCTGCACATACTTGTAGAACTGGCTGGCGCCGGTCAGGCGTGCGACCCAGACGGCGCCTGTATTGAGACTGAACTGCAACAGCTCCGTCATGGTGGTGATGCCATGCGCGCTGAAGTCCCAGTTACGGATCGGCTCGCCCCCCTCAATCTCGGCCACGCCACTGTCGAGATAGGTTGAGCCGGCGCTGACCAGGCCTAGATCGATGGCGGTGGCCATCGTAAGCGTCTTCATGACGGAACCCGGCGGATACACGTCGGTGACCGCACGCATCCGGTACAGACCGGCCTGCTCTGGGTCGTCTAAGTCCAGGCCGCTCAGCCGGAAGCTCGGCTGGCTCGTCATCGCCAGCACCTCGCCCGTGTACGGGTCCATGATGACGATCGAGCCTCCCTCGGCCCCGTGCCGTTCGATCTCGAGAGCGAGTTTCGCTTCCACGAGCTGCTGGAGATAACGGTCGATCGTAAGGCGAACGTCCCCGCCGGCGACCGGCTCCTCGCCGTAGCTCTCGCCGAACGGGATCGGGTTGCCAAGGCCGTCGCGCTCGAAGTAGATCTCCGTGGCCAG
>JADFPV010000111.1 GCA_022562155.1 Chloroflexota bacterium | reverse complement strand
GCAGCGGAGCATTCAGCAGAGTTCGAATCGAATACAGAGAAGGATGACTTTCTCGCCAATATTGAGAAGGCACGGGAGTACATCATCGCCGGAGACATCTATCAGGTGCAGGTGTCGCAGCGCTTCTCGCGCCGGACGAAGGCCCATCCCTTCGACGTGTATCGCACGCTGCGGACCATCAATCCATCGCCGTACATGTACTACCTGGCGTTCGACGATGCCTATGTCGTCGGGGCCTCGCCGGAGATGCTGATCCGCATCGAGGACGGGACGATCGAGACGCATCCGATCGCCGGTACGCGCCGCCGGGGCCGCGACGCCGAGGACGAAGCGCGGATGGCGGAGGAGCTATCGACGGATGAGAAGGAGCGTGCCGAGCACCTGATGCTGCTGGACCTGGCGCGCAACGATCTCGGCCGCGTCTGCGAGCCGGGCACGGTCCGGGTGACGCAGATGATGGAGGTCGAGAAGTATTCCCACGTCATGCACCTCATCTCGCACGTAATCGGCAAGCTGCGGCCCGACGTCACCTGCTTCGATGCGCTGCGCGCCTACTTCCCGCACGGCACGGTCACCGGCGCACCCAAGATCCGCGCGATGGAGATCATCGCCGAGCTGGAGCCCGACAAGCGAGGGCTGTACGGCGGCTGCGTTGGCTATATCGACTTCTCCGGCAATCTTGATACGGCGCTCACCATCCGCACGATCATGATGAAAGACGGGATCGCCTACGTGCAGTCGGCCGGCGGCATAGTTTACGATAGCGTTCCCGAGCTTGAGTACATGGAGTCGCAGAACAAGGCTCGCGCGATGCTCCGTGCCATCGAGCAGGCGGAGGCAAACGCTGCCGCCACGCCTTCGGGGAGCTTGGGGTACTGATGGCCGACGTCTTATCGATGGCGTTGTTCGAACAGAAGGGCAGGGTGTTGGTCGTTCGCAAGAAGGCCGGCGCGAAGCTATTTCCGAGCATGTGGCTTCTGCCCGCGACCGTCGTCGCTAGCGAAGACTCGGCTGAAGAGGCGCTGGGAGGCCATGCCTTCCGCGACCTAAACGTCCAGACAGGAAGGCTTGAGTTCGTCGAAACGTTGTCTGTAGTCGACGAGGCCGACGGTCTGCGACACGTCGCGAATGTGTTCAAGGTGGTCGGCTACGAAGGAGACTTACGTTTCCGCGCCGCCAGCGATTACGCGGATGCGCGCTGGCTGACAAGCGATGAGCTGTCCGGCATCTCGATGCCGAAGGCGCTGGTCGATTGGCTGCAGTCAGGGCGCTTCAAGGCGGCGGAGCCTGCGCCCATGCCGATCGTTGCTTCGGAGACGCCGCCAGATAATCGTTCGGCTTGGAATACTATCTCACGGGCCTACCAGGACCGCTACCAGATATCGACTGAGAGCTTGGAATGGGGGCCGCGCTGCTCGGAGAGTGATGTGCAGGTGCTGGGCGACGTTTCTGGCAAGCGCGTCATCGTCATCGGCTGCGGCGGCGGGCAGGACTGCATCGTGCTCGCCAAGCAGGGCGCGCAGGTGATCGGCATCGACCTGTCGGACAAGCAGGTCGAGTATGGTCGGCGCCTTGCTGATCGCGAGGACGTGCTCGTGACGCTCATGCAGGGCAACGCTGAGCAGCTAAAAGAGATCGACGACGAGAGCCAGGACCTCGCCGTGTCCGCGCACGCGCTCAACTACGTAGAGCGCGCCGGCCGTGCTCTCTCGGAGGCGTTTCGCGTGCTGCGGCCTGGTTCGCGCTTCGTATTCAGCGTGGGTCATCCGTTCCGCGCCTGTTTGGAAGACGGCCCGCCGTACGGAGTCCAGAAGGGTTACTGGGAGGCGCAGCAGGACTGGCAGTGGGAGTTTCCTGAGAAGCATGCCACCGCGCGCTTTCGCACCTGGTATCGGCCCGTGAGCGAGTGGTTCTCGCTCTTGACCGACGCCGGTTTTGGCGTCGACCGCATGCTCGAGCCACCGCCGGTTCAGGAGGGCGAGAGCACGTGGGACGGGAGCTACGACCAGGAGAAGATGCGGCTCATACCGACAACGCTGATATTTGAGGCCAAGAAGCCATGATCTTGCTGATCGACAACTACGACAGCTTTACGTACAACCTATTCCAGTACCTAAGCGAGCTGGGGGCGGACGTACACACCGTCCGGAACGATCAGACCACGCCCGACCAGATTGAGGAGCTGGCGCCGGAGCGTATCGTGATCTCGCCGGGGCCGGGCACGCCCGACGACGGCGGCATCAGCATCGACGTCATCGAGCGCTTTGGCGGCAAGGTACCGATTCTGGGTGTCTGCCTCGGGCACCAGTGCATCGGTCAGGCGTACGGAGGCACAGTGGCCGGCGCGGGCGAGATCATGCACGGCAAGAGCAGCAAGATCGAGCACGACGGCAAGGGCGTTTTTCAGGGCTTGCCGGAGCCGTTCGATGCGGTCCGCTACCACTCGCTGGCGATCACACCGGACAGCGTCCCCGATGTACTAGAAGTGACAGCGCGCAGCGACAGCGGCGTGATCATGGGCGTGCGGCATCGAGAATATCCGGTCGAGGGCGTCCAGTTCCATCCGGAGAGCATCCTGACGCACGTGGGGCACGACCTGCTGAAGAACTTCCTGAAGATGTCATAGTGACATATATATGCTACTATGATACTCAGCGGAGGTTAATGCCATGAACAAGAAACTGATGGTTTATATGGACGAGGATTTCCACGGAGCGCTAAAGGAACTTGCATTGCGGAAGAAGACTACGATGGCCGCGCTCGTGCGATATGCTCTCGACAAGACGTTTGAAGACGATCTGGACGACATCATCTCAATGCGAGTATTAGAAGACACGCTCGCACATCCCGAGGAATCGATGAGCCTAGAGGAGTACATGGAGCAGCGGGGCTTTGACGTATCGAATCGAGCTAACCACCCACGCAAGACAGGATCTCGCAAAGTTGCCGAACCGCGCCGTCGTTACGGCGTTCGTAAGACTGCTAGGCCTTCAAGATGATCCCCGACCGCGACAAGCTATCAAGCTCAGAGGCGCGCCCCGATGGCGTCTGCGTTTCGGTGAGCATAGGATCATCTATTCAGTTTCTGATCGGGAGCAGGTGGTTATCGTGCTAGAGGTTGTTCGTCGCTCAGAGAGCACGTACAAGTAGGCCATGATCCAGGACGCCATCGCCAAGCTCGTCGAGGGAAACGACCTCACTGAAGAGGAGGCTGGAGCTTGCATGGACGAGATCATGTCCGAGCAGGCGACGGCCGCCCAGTTCGGGGCCTTCGTTGTCGCGCTGCGGCTCAAGGGCGAGACCGTCGACGAGATCACAGGCATGGCGCGCATCATGCGCGATAAGGCGCTCCGGGTGAACGTCGAAGGGCCGCTGCTGGATACCTGCGGAACGGGCGGCGATGGCAAGGCGACGTTTAACGCCAGTACGGCAGCGGCGTTCGTCGCGGCCGGTGCGGGCGCCCGCGTCGCGAAGCACGGGAACCGGGCGATGACGAGCGCTTGCGGCAGCGCCGACGTGTTAGAGGCGTTGGGCGCGAATCTGGCGACTTCTTCAGAAGATGTGATGCTGAGCATCGGTGAGGTCGGCTTTGGGTTCATGTTCGCCCAGGCGTTTCATCCCGCGATGAAGTTCGCTGCGGGACTACGACGTGAGATCGGTGTGCGGACCGTCTTCAACATCCTCGGCCCGCTCACGAATCCGGCAGGCGCGGAAGCGCAGGTCTTGGGCGTCGCGAGCGCGGAGCTTGCTGAGAAACTCGCTCAAGTGCTGCAGAAGCTCGGCACGAAGCATGCGCTCGTCGTGTTCGGCGAAGACGGCTTCGACGAAGTGAGCCTGAGCGCGCCCACGACGATCTACGAAGTGCGGGACGGCGACGTGCGCAACTACAAGGTTACGCCTGAGGATTTGGGCGTTGAGAGGCAAGCTCCCGACGCCGTTAGTGGGGGCGCCGCCGATGAGAACGCGAAAGCACTGCGTGGCGTGTTATCAGGCGATACAGGCCCGCTGCGCGACTTCACGCTGATCAATGCGGCCGCCGCCCTCGTCGTCGGCGACCTGGCGTCGGACCTAAAGGAAGGCGTCGCCGTCGCCGCCAAGTCGATTGACAGCGGTGCGGCGTTGGAGAAGCTTGAGGCGTTCGTGCGTGCGTCGAATGACGTCGGTCGGCTACGAACGAGATAGCCTTGGGAGGCTTGCCATGGGACGAATTGTGGTTTCTGCGGAGATACCGGCTCCAGCCGAGAAGGTTTGGAACTATTGCAAGGATATCGAACAAACGCCAGACTGGTTTCCCGCGATTGTCGCTGTTCGCTCTCTCAGCGAGCAGAAGGAAGGCGTTGGGGCCGAGTACGAGTTCACCGCCCGAAATGCTCGCAGAACGGTGACCTATCGAATGAAGGTGACCGAGTGGGAGGACGGGCGGAAAATTCGACAAGAGGTCGTGCCTGGTTCGGGCAAGGGACTTTGGTCCGGTCTACTGGAGAGCATGACGTTAGTTTGGGAGTATGGCCCTAGCAATGGCGGGACCCGGCTGACCGCGACGCAAGAGATGCGGCTTAAGGGCTTGGCCGACCTCCTCACACAGCCCTGGCTTCTAGTGTTTGACCGACAATTGTACAAGCGCGCATTTGAGCGGCTGGCAAGGATCATGAAAGAGGATCGATAGAGGTTCGAATGAGGGTAGACGGATGACTGAACCTGTCCAAACCGGCACCATCCTCGATCAAATCGTTGC
>JADFPV010000067.1 GCA_022562155.1 Chloroflexota bacterium | reverse complement strand
AGCTACCCGCCAGCACATGCCGGATACAGAACTCCTCCTGTGCGTCGGCGGCGATGGGACCGTCCTTCGGGCGGCCCAGTTAGGTGTCATCAGCGATGCCTTGCTGCTAGGTGTGAACATGGGGCGGCTGGGCTTCCTCACGGAACTTGATTCTGCGACCGCAAAGAAACGCCTGCCCGACATCATCGCCGGAGCCGGCCGGATCGAAGAGCGAGCGATGCTTCATGCTGAGGTGCTGGCGCCCGACGGCGACAATGGTGACAAAGCTCCCGCTCGGCATGACGCGCTCAACGACGTCGTCATCGGCCGCAGGACGTTGGGACGAACCGTTCAGGTCTCGATAAGCGTCGACGGCTCGCCGCTCGCCGACGTGCGCGCCGATGGCGTGATCATCGCCACGGCGACCGGTAGCACCGCCTACTCCCTCTCCGCCGGGGGCGCGATCCTGGCGCCGGAGTCGAAGGAGATCCTCGTCACACCGCTGGCTCCACACTTGGCATCTCATAATTCCGTCGTACTCCCGCCTAGCTCGGTTATCGAAGTGGAGCTGGCTGTCGGCGAAGCGACATTTAGCGTCGATGGCGAGCGCGACCTTGACCTTCAGGCTGGCGAGACCGTGCGAGTCGCGCTCAGTCCCCATCGCGCGCGCTTTGTCCGGCTCGGTGAGCAGACGGAATTCTACAGCCGTCTAGCACGCCGGCTGAACTGGCTTGGCGAGCCCGGCGGGGCCTCCGAGTGACCGCCAAGCCAGCGCACGATGCGGCGCACGAGGTGCCGGAAGTCCTCTCCAGCGAGCGCGTCTACGACCGTTGGCTGGGCCTGCGCGTCGACCAGCTCCGCTACCCGAGCGGCTACGAGACCAAGCATGACGTGGTGGAGCACCATGGCGGCGTCACCGTATTGCCCATCGACGACGAAGGCCGGGTGCTGTTTGTCACCCAGTACCGGCACCCTATCGGCCGCGTATTGCTCGAGCTGCCCGCAGGCACGCTTGAAGACGGCGAGGACCCTGAGGTCTGCGCCCAGCGGGAGCTTCAAGAGGAGACCGGCTTTCGCGCGGGCCGCATCGAACGCCTGGGCGGCTTCTACTCCGCGCCCGGCTACTGCACGGAGTACCTGCCGACGTTCCTCTGCACCGACCTAAGCGAGAGCAAGCTGGAGGGCGATGAGGATTCCATCGAGGTAGTCGCGGTTCCCTTCGATAGAGCGCTGGCGATGGTTGCAGCCGGCGAGATCGAGGATGCAAAGACGCTGGCGGCGCTGCTGCTCTACCTTCAAAGACGAAGCTAGCGGTACGGAGTCAGGGAAACAGCTTCGCGTATTAGGGGAAACACCAATGTACGCGTCTTCCGTGGTATCGCATACTCAAATTGCCATCGGAGGCAAGGCTCGCATCCTCCCCCGCCACCAGCACACTCTGCGAGTCTTAAACAGCAGCCGGGCCAGGGAAGGCCCGGCTGCTGTGTGTTCGCCGCTAAATCGCAGCCAGTCTGTTGCTCATTTCACAAACGCTTGTTAGACTTCCGTCTGGGCAAAGGGGCACGGATGCCTATTCTGCCCGAATTACGCTCTGCGGGTTCTCCAGATTCGACTCGAAGCTAGGTAGAAATCCGCCTGAGGAGGAGTTCGTGGCCACCTTCCAGCACGACGTTCTGATCATCGGCGCGGGTTTGGCGGGCATGCGCGCCGCGTTGGCCGCACAAGGCGAGGGCGCAGACATCGGCGTCATCTCCAAAGTCCACCCGGTACGCAGCCATTCGAACGCTGCTCAGGGCGGTATAAACGCCGCGTTGGAGGCCACCGACTCGTGGGAAGAGCACGCCTTCGACACGATCAAGGGTAGCGACTACCTCGCCGACCAGGACAGCGTTGAAGTGCTCTGCAAGGAAGCCGGCGCCGAGCTGATCGCGCTGGAAAACATGGGCGTCATCTTTAATCGCGACGATCAAGGTAAGCTCGGCACGCGCAGGTTCGGCGGCGCGAAGAAGGCGCGGACATACTTCGTTGGTGATATCACGGGCCAGGCCATCCTGCACGTGATGTACGAGCAGATGACGAAGGCGCAGGAGTCCGGCGAATCCCAAATGAAGGTCTATGAGGAGTGGTTCGTCACATCGCTGATCAGCGACGGCGAGCGCTGCCTGGGCGCCACGGTCCTAGACATGCGCACTGGTGAGATTCACACTGTTCTTGCGAAAGGTACGATTTTGGCCACCGGTGGCTTCGGGCGGGTCTACGAGCCGAGCACGAACGCCCTCATCTGCACCGGAGATGGCATGAGCATGGCTTGGCGCATCGGCGCGCCACTGATGGACATGGAGATGGTCCAGCACCATCCGACGACGCTGAAGGGCAGCGGTGTCCTGATCACGGAGGGTGCCCGAGGCGAAGGCGCCTACCTGCTCAACTCCGACGGCGATCGTTTCATGAAGACGTACGCGCCGAACGCGATGGAGCTGGCGAGTCGCGATGTGGTCTCGCGAGCCGAACAAACTGAGATTAACGAAGGCCGCGGAATCGATGGCTGCGTCCTCCTCGATATGCGCCACCTGGACGAGAAGTTGATTCACGAACGGCTCTGGCAGATCCGCGAACTCGGCATTGACCTAGCAGGCGTTGACGTTATCAAGGAGCCGATCCCGATCCAACCGGGCTGTCACTACGCCATGGGTGGCATCAAGACGAACATTCTCGGCGAGACGCCGGTGCCAGGGCTCTATGCGGCAGGCGAAGTCGCTTGCGTGAGCGTCCACGGTGGAAACCGCCTGGGCGCGAACTCACTGCTGGACACGGTCATCTTCGGCCGGCGCGCTGGCGTCGCCGCTGCGGAGGCCGGCCGTGAGATCGACATGCCGATCGCTCCCGACTCGACGATCGAGGGCGAACAACAGAAGCTGCAGGCGCTGCTCGACCGCCCGGCGAACGACGAAAAGATCGCCCGGATCCGCTGGGACCTAGGCATCTCTATGGACAAGAACGTGGCCGTCTTCCGCAGCGCGGAGGGGCTAGACGAGCAGCAGGAAGAGATCAAGAAGCTCAAAGCGCGATATGAGACGGTTCCCATTGAGGACAAAGGCAAGGTGTTCAATACCGACCTGATCTTCGGCCTAGAGCTGGGCTACCTGCTTGATTGCGCGGAGGCGATCGTCCTCGGCGCGATTACGCGGACGGAGAGCCGTGGCGCCCAATACCGCGTCGATTTCCCGGAGCGCAACGACGCGGAATGGTTAAAGCACATCCTTCTGACCTACTCGCCGGAGGGCATCCGGCTCGACTACCAGCCTGTCACGATCACGCAATGGGAACCGAAGGAGCGGACGTACTGATGAAGGTGAATCTCAACGTCAAGCGCTTCGATCCGGAGAGCGACGGCTCAACCCGTTTCCAGCAGTACGACATCGACATGCCGGAGAACAGCACAGTGCTGGACGCGTTGATCCACGTCCGCGAGTACGTGGATGCCACGCTGGCGCTGCGCTGCTCGTGTCGAAGCGCCATCTGTGGCTCCTGTGCCATGCGCGTGGACCATCGCGCTCGGTTGGCCTGCAAAACGAAAGTCACTGACATCGTTTCCGACGAGGGTCAGGAGATCACGATCGAACCGATGGGCAACATGCCCGTCATCAAGGACCTGATCACCGACATGGAGGTTCATTGGAGCAAGGTGCGGCAGGTGGTGCCGTACCTGCGGCCGACGGGTCCACCGCCTGAACGGGAGTATATCGTCTCGAACGAAGCGATGCTCGACGTGGCCGGCGCCGTGAACTGCATCCAGTGTGGCGCCTGCGTGTCGGACTGCCCGGTACTGGAGATCGATAAGAGCTTCATCGCGCCTGCCGCGCTGGCGAAGGCCTATCGTTTCACGGGGGACCCGCGCGATGGCACCAAGAAAGAGCGGCTGGAGATGCTTAGCAATGTGGAAGGCGGTATTTGGGACTGCACGCGCTGCAACATGTGCGTGGAGGTCTGTCCCAAGGACGTCCGCCCCATGGACCGCATCATGCAGCTTCGCGAACAGGCGGTCGCGGCGGGCGTGAAGACGAACACTGGCGTGCGGCACGGGACTTCGTTCGCAAACTCTGTGCGTAGGCTCGGTCGTCTCGATGAGATGCGGCTGTTTCCCGAGTCGGTCGGGATGTTCGCCGTGCCGCGTCTCCTCAAGGAGCTCCCAGGCGCGTTTCGAATGTTGTGGTCGAAGCGCTTGATGATGTGGACCCACGCCATTCCTTTCGCTCACAAGCCCATCCCCGGTATCAAGCACGTGCGGCGCATCTACGACCAGGCGCGCAGCGAGAAGAAGGAGCATTCCAAGTGAAGTACGCGTTCTGGCCCGGCTGCGTCTCAAAGG
This sequence comes from Chloroflexota bacterium, assembly GCA_022562155.1. Classification (GTDB taxonomy): domain Bacteria; phylum Chloroflexota; class Dehalococcoidia; order DSTF01; family RBG-16-68-14; genus SZUA-185. The sequence continues at coordinate 12,901 of JADFPV010000067.1, read as the reverse complement.
GCGCTTGCCCTGAGCTCTACGACTCCATGATCCTGACCTCCGCCAAGCTTGGCATCGAGCTGGAAGAGATGTACGACGGCAACTGCACCGGCGCCGGCGTGATCAGCGAGCACGAGCCGGAGCTGGCCGACGTGCTGAATGCGCGCAACTTCGCGATTGCGCAGAAGATGGGGCTCGACCTCGTCAACATCTGCTCGACCTGTCAGGGCGTGCAGAGCATGGTGCAGGAGAAGCTGGACCGCGATGAAGAGCACCGAGCCAAGATCAACGCGCAGCTCGCGGAAGAGGGATTGGAGTACAAGCCCGGCCTGGTCATCAAGAACTTCATGTGGGTTCTGGTTGAAGACTACGGGCTCGACAAGTTGAAGGAGAAAGTTGTTCGACAGCTCGACGGGCTGCGCTGCGGGCCGTTCTACGGCTGCTACATCCTGCGTCCGTCGCGCATTCTCGGCATGGAGGAACATCCTGAGCGCGACAACTACCTGGAGCAGATCATCGAGGCCGTCGGCGCCACAGCCGTCGACTACGAGGGCAAGGACAAGTGCTGCGGCTTCCCAATCCTGACGAACAACCGCAAGAACTCATTGACGCAGGCTGGCACGCACATCGCCTCCGCCAAAGACCAGGGCGCCGACTGTCTGGTCACGCCCTGCCCGCTCTGCCACCTCAACCTCGACGCCCAGCAGCCGAGCGCGGCGGAGGTGATCCAGCGCGAACTAGGCGTGCCGATCATCCACCTGCCGCAGCTCCTCGGCCTCGCCATCGGCATCGACCCCAAGCTGCTGCGCATGAACCGGCACGTCGTCGGCACCCAAGCCGTCCTCGATAAGGTTCTCGCTACAGTAGAGGCGTAATTCCAGCCCCTACGCGGTGGGTTCCAGCCCTACGCGGTGGGTTCCAGCCCCCACGCAGCCGGCTAGCTCTCGATCTCTGGGTCGAGCCCCAGCGTTACCTTGCCGATGTACTCGAACGCCTCGTTCGGCGAGAACGGCTGCATGAACGGCCCCGCGCGGACATCGCGATACATGCGCGAGAGCGGGCTCTTGGTCAAGTAGCCGGACCCGCCAGAGAGCGTCAGCGCGCGGTCCACGATCTCGATCGCCTTTCGGTTCACAACGGTCTTCGTGCATTGCACGTCCTTGTGCAGCTCGTGTAGCTCGTCCGGCGCACCCACGCTGAAGCGATGTTCTGCGGCGTAGGCGTCTGCGGCCATTCCCGTCCGCGTTAGCATCGCGCGGCATGTAGCAAGATCGATCTCGTTCTCGGCGATCACCCGCTGGACCGATAGGCGTTCAGCCTTGTGTCGTGTCGTTACTAGCTCGATGATGTGGTCCTGAGCGGCCTCCGCGATACCGAGGAACGCCGCGACTAGACCGAGGTTGCCGAAGACGCCGGTCTCCAGCCCTTGTCCTGACAACGTGCCCCACTCGCCGCGCGCCACCAGCGAGGCTTCCGGGATCCGGCAGTCCTTGAAGACGACGTCGTGACTGCCCGAGGCGCGCATGCCCAAGGCGTCCCAGTTGTCTTTCACGTCCATGCCTGCCGTGCCGTTAAGGACGAATGCGATGCCGGCACGGTACCCGCCGTCCTCGTCCGGGACGCGCACGGCCACGAAGAAGAGGTTGGTGACGGGCGACATGGTCCCGAAGATTTTGTGTCCATTCAGCACCCAGCTATCGCCGTCCCGGATTGCCTCCGTGAGCGGATGGCGCAGGTCGGTGCCGGGCTCGGTACCGAGGACGCACGTGACCAGTGCGGCGCTACCGATGCCACGCAGCAGGCCTTCCGTCGCGGTAACAAGCTGGGCGTCGCCTGCGGCCACCGCGGCGTTGCGGGTGCGGTTTACGGCCCACGCGCTGGAGAGATGCATGTTCGTGGCGATCGCGGTCGATGCGTCACCCCGGCCGAGCCGGCCCATGCAGAGGCTCAGATCGTGGACCGAGTCCACCCCCATGCCGCCGAACTCCTCCGGTACGGGCGCGGCCATCAGCCCGCTCTTCTGCATCGCCTTAATGTTCTCGGCTGGAAAGCTGCCCTCGCGGTCGTGCTGGTCCGCGCGCGTCGCGAAATCGGCCGCGTGCTCCTCCGCCAGCACAACCAGCTTCTTGCCGGGCTCCGTGAGTGGCTGTAGCTCGAAGTTCATGCTTGCCTCCGTTTCGATAAGACGACGCTAGTAGCTGATAGTAGATCACCCTGGAGTAGGCGTACAACGAGGAAGATCATAGAGCCTTCCTGTCAGCCATAGAAAAGTATTCCAGCCCCACGCATTGGCTAGCCCCCACGCAGTGGGTCGGCCCGTATTGCGGCCAGCGCCAGCACCGCGACGTCTTCTCGTACAGGGGCGCTGCCGCTGTGGTAGGTGAGCGCCTCACCCCGTTCGATCTGATCGGCGTCCACCCACGTCCAGGAGTCCGCCTCCGGGATCGGGCGCAGGGCCTCTCCCTCCAGTGGTCGCGCGAAGTAGATGAAGTCGATGTGATGGTGCGCCCCGCCCTCATCCTCGACGTTCTCAACCAGAATCGTCACCGGCGGAGGAAGCTGCGTTGGCTCGTCGAACTTGTAGCTTGCTGAGGTCGGCAGTATCGCGACGCTCAGGCCGGTCTCCTCGCGTACCTCTCGCAGAGCCGCCGCGACGGGGTCTTCGTTGGGGTTCACGTGGCCTCCCGGAGGCATCCACTGCTGGACCTTGGCGTGCCAGTGCAGCAGCGTACGGCCCTGATGGACGACAAACGTGGTGGACGTGAAGTGGGCGCGCACCCGCCGATTCTAGCAGGCGAGGGCTGGTAGTTCCCCTCTCCCTCGCCGAGGGAGAGGGGCTAGGGGTGGGGGAGAGTTGGCTCGTCGAAACTCGACGAGGACGCGCCTAATGCGCTCAGGTAGGTGCGTGCTTGTGCTCGGCGCCTACTCGGAACGATTTGAAGATCAGGAACTGCTTGACGTCCAGATGGACTGCCGCTGCCCACTGGATCAACTTCGGCGCGACGAGGATTTTGACGTCGTCCTGCTCGACGGTCTGGTACGGAGAGAGGTTTTTGCCTTTGAGGTAGGTGTCGACCGACACCTCTGCGGTGCCGTTTCAGGTGAGTGGCGGAATGAAGTCGAGCGCCATCGTTCCGCCCCGCTCCCGCACGAGCGCCATCGCTTCGTCGCTTATCGAGATGTTCATTGTGACCTCTTAGTTATCGGCTGTTCGTAGCATCGCTGGCTGTGATGCATCATACACTCTTCGGCGGCGTAACTAGATCGAAAGGAAAGTCATGCAGCGAATCGAGCACGAGGTCAGCGGCATCGATCGGCGGCAAGGCTGTGCTGGATGCGCGCACCTGAATTGCGTACATGCCGGCCGCCTTGGCGGACGCGATGCCGGGTATCGTGTCTTCGATGGCGATACAGCGTTCCGGTGGTGTGGAGAGCAGCTCTGCGGCTCTGAGATATAGGTCGGGCGCGGGCTTGCCGTTCTCGACTTGCTCACGTGAGACGACGGCGTCGAATGTTTCGAGCGGGACTCCTGCGCCTTCGCCAAGCACTGCCTCCACCCATGCCAGCCGCGAAGCGGTCGCGACCGCTATTGGTATGCGCTGCCGCCTAAGGTCTGCGATCAGTGGTTCGACGCCTGGAAGCAGCGATCTTGGCCGGCGCAACAACTCAATTAGCGTGTCGCTGTAGCCGTCGAGGTACTGCTGTGCTTCGTTGGCGTCGAGGCCAACTGTCTCCAACACGCTATGCCACGTATGCGACATGGTCGAGCCGAGTAGATGCTGATAATCTTCCCAGTCAATGCGCTTGCCAGCGGGCTTGAGCAACTCGTTCACAGCCTCGAAGAACACCGGCTCGCTGTCGACGAGGACGCCGTCCATGTCGAACACGACGGCTCGGTAGGAAGCGGTCACGACGCGGGGAGCGGATAGCTGGCGAGCGTCTCGAAGCCAGACATCTCTTCCCCTAGCCAGGCCTTAGTGAAATCGACGCGTCGGATCTGGAATGCCGGCCCCGGTCCCTCTGAACGTAGTTCAGCCAGCGTGGCCTTGAGCTGGTCGAGGCTTTCGTTAGACGTAAACCGGGCGATGCTCAGGTGTGGTAGAAACCCGGCACCGTCGATTTCCGAGCTGGCGAGTTGGGGCATGGCCTTACACAGACGGTCGTTGAGCTGGCCCAACCTCCCGCCGTCCCAGACTTCCAGGAATACTAGGGAAGCGAAGCCGTTGGCCGGACCCAGGCGCGACTCAAATGCCGGCTGGTCTGTCACCAAGGCGCGGGCGCTGGTGCCAACGCGCGGCACGTCCTGGCGGAGGATGTCGTCGTCCTGGGTGCGCTTAATCACCTGAAAACCCGCAACCTTGACGGTTATATGCAGATGGGCTTCCGGAATGATCTCAACGCCGGGTATGTTGGCAATGCGTTCCCCAACGCGGGCGGCGTATTCGAGAGCGTTTTTGTCTTCGAGCCGGACGAGAAAGATCAAGAGCTGAGCCCGTCCGCGTGTCCACTCCAGCTCGGAGCCATCTCCAGCCAGCTGGAGAGAGTCGAGGGCTTGGAACCGCTCCCACGCATCCTCGAACGGCGACGAGGAATCATCTACCGACGAGGGCTCATCTGGTGATGAGAACTCTGCCATGAGATTGGAGAGGCTTAGTTGATTTTCGTGATCGTGTAGCGCAGGACGCCCTTCGGCACATTAACTTGAACCGCGTCGCCCACGCGCTTGCCTAACAGCGCGATCCCTACCGGCGATTCGTTGCTGATGCGGCCTTCCTTTGGGTCGGCCTCGGCGGAACCGACGATGTGGAACTCCTGGCCTTTCTTGTCCTTGCCCTCGGAGACGGTAACGAGCGAGCCGACCTCGACCTTGCTCGCGCGGTGAGCGTGCTCCTCGTCGATGATCGTGGCATCCGTGATCATCTGAACCAGTGTGAGGATGCGCCCCTCGACGAAGGCCTGCTCGTTCTTGGCGTCGTCGAACTCGGCGTTGTTCTGCGTGCTGGTGAACTCCTTGGATTGGCGGATCCGTTCGGCCACTTCCGGCCGGCGGACCGTCTTCAGGTGCTCCAGCTCCTGCTCAAGCTTGGTCAAGCCTTCCTGAGTTAGTAGTACCGCATGTTCTTCCATAATGAGCCTCTGCAAAAAGAGAGACTGAGAGGCGAACGCTCTCAGTCAAAAACAAGCATCTGTCTGCCCAACCAGTATAACGCCGCGGTCTACTGTTTGTAAAGAGATTTACTTACGGGCATAGGGAAGGCCGCCCACTGGGCGGCCTTCCCTATGCTGAACCTAAGGTCAGACTAGTAGTCCATGGGAGGCGGCGCCGCAGCAGCAGGTGTCGCCTCTGGGACATCCGTCACCAACGACTCCGTCGTCAGGACCATCGCGGCGATACTAGCAGCGTTCTCCAGCGCCGCACGGACGACCTTCACCGGGTCGATAATGCCCCTCTCCATCATGTTGCCGTATTCGCCGATTTCGGCGTCGTAACCGTAGAACTTGTCGGTCGAATTGACAATAGCGTCAACGACCACCGAGCCCTCTTCGCCGGCATTCTCGGCAATGAGGCGTAGCGGTTCTAGCAGTGCGGTCTTGAGGATCGTGACGCCGGTGCGCTCGTCGTCCTCCAGCTTCTTCGCGAGCTTGTCGAGGTTGGCGCTGGCCTGCACTAGGGCGATACCACCACCCGGAATGATGCCCTCCTCGACGGCTGCGCGCGTGGCCGAGAGCGCGTCCTCGACTCGAAGCTTCTTCTCCTTCAGTTCGACCTCGGTCGCGGCACCGACCTTGATGATGGCGACGCCACCGGCCAGCTTCGCAAGCCGTTCTTGCAGCTTCTCGCGGTCGAATTCCGAGTTCGAGTCCTCTACTTGTGCCTTGATCTGCTGGATGCGGCCCTGGATCGCTTCGTCGGAGCCGTGACCCTCGATGATGGTCGTGTCGTCCTTGCCGGATACGACGCGCCGGGCCCGACCGAGGTCGGCGACCTGTGCGGCGTCCAGCTTGCGGCCCATCTCTTCCGTGATGACGGTTCCGCCGGTCAGCACAGCGATGTCTTCCAGCATCGCCTTGCGCCGGTCTCCAAAGCCAGGAGCCTTCACAATCAGCGCGTTGAGGGTGCCTCGCAGCTTGTTGACGACCAACGTCGCCAGCGCCTCACCGTCACAGTCCTCACACACGATGACGAAGTTCTTGGTCACCTGAAGCACCCGCTCCAGCACAGGCAGGATGTCCGCTATCGCGGAGATCTTCTTGTCCGTAATGAGGATGTAGGGGTCCTCCAGATCGGCTTCCATGCGTTCCGTGTTCGTCACGAAGTACGGCGATACGTACCCGCGGTCGAACTGCATGCCCTCGACGAACTCTGTCTCGAGCTGGAGGCCTTTCGACTCCTCCACCGTGATCACGCCGTCCTTACCGACCTTTTCCATCACCTCCGCGATGGTGTCGCCAACAGCCGGGTCGTTCGCGGAGTTAGACGCGACCTGCGCGATCTGCTCCTTGCCCAGGACCGGCTCTGCCATCTTGTGCAGATCGTCGATCACCGAAGCCACGCCCTGCTGGAGGCCACGCTGCATCGCCAGCGGATTGGCGCCTGCCGCAACGTTTTTCATGCCCTCTCGCACCAGGGCCTGGGCGAGGACAGTCGCGGTGGTCGTGCCGTCGCCCGCGACGTCGTTCGTCTTGCTGGCGACTTCCTTGGCCAGCTGCGCGCCCATGTTCTCGAACGGGTCGCTCAACTCGATCTCTTTCGCGATCGATACGCCATCGTCGACCACGGCCGGCGCCCCGAATTTCTTATCCAGGATGACCTTGCGGCCCCGTGGCCCCAAGGTCACTTTCAGCGCGTTCGCAAGTTGGTCGACGCCCTCTCGCAGCGAGCGCCGCGCCTCCTCACCGAAGATGATTTGCTTCGCCATTGAGTTGTTCCTCCCTTAATCTGGCCAGACTAGCTGACCTTGCAGAGCACGTCCTTCTCGGCGAGAACGATGTACTCCTCACGGTCGATCTTGATCTCCTGGCCGGAGTATTTTGCGTAGAGCACGATGTCGCCGACCTTGACCTCCATGGCGATGCGCTTACCGTTGTCGTCCAGACGTCCCGGGCCCGCGGCGAGAACCTCGCCCTGTTGGGGTTTCTCCTTTGCTGTGTCCGGAATTACCAGGCCGCTCTCCAGCATTTCCTCCTGAACGAGAGGCTTGATCACGAGTCGATCGCCCAGCGGTACCAGCTTGGTCTTGCTCTTCGTCGCCGTTGCCATGTGTTCGCCCTCCTTGGTTGATGAGTTCTTACGTCGACAGATTAGCACTCTCGTCGAGAGAGTGCTAATCACTCCTTATCTTACGTATATTGGTTGGATTGCGCAAGGCGAGTCATGATAGGACGACGCCGGTGATGAGAAGAGAATTCTATGCACGCCTAGGGAAGTCTCGCCATATCGCAGAACTGCTCGGATTATCGGCGAAGCTCTCTGACCGTCGCGTATGTGAGGCAAAGTACAAATGCCCCAGCAGGCGAAGCTATGCAGTTGGCCGAATTGACCCAGAACCTGAAGCTTCTCTATACTGAGCGAGAGTTACGGAAAGGACTTCTCGTGCCGAAGCGTACGTATCAACCCAAGCGTATCCCGCGCAAGCGAACTCATGGCTTTCGGGCCCGAATGAGCAGCCCGGGAGGGCGAAACGTCCTCCAGGCGCGCCGGAGGAAGGGCCGTAAGCGGCTATCTGTGTAGCGCTTCGCCGCTGCATTGGTTGGCAGAATCGGTTCGCGCATGCGCCGAGCGCAGCGGCTACGACATCGCCAGGAGTTCGCCGCGGTCTATCGCCAAGGCAAGCCATTTCGGACAGATCTCTTGATCATGCGAGCCATACGAACAGACGAACCGCTTAGCCGGTTCGGATTCACGGCGTCCCGTGCAGTCGGCAACGCCGTGGTGAGAAATCGCGTCCGGCGGCGTATGCGCGAAGCGGCGCGTTCGCTGCCAGTAGCGCCCGGCTGGGACATCGTGTTTAACTCCAGAGTGCAGGCATCGGGCGCCAGCTACGCTCAGATACAAGACCAGATGCGAACGCTCCTGGGGCGAGCTGAGCTGCTGGAGGAGCCGGTAGCTTGAAGTCGCTCGCGCTCGTGGCCATTCGAGGCTATCAGCGGGTGATTTCTCCGGTCTTGCCACTCGCTTGCAGATTCGAACCTACCTGCTCCCATTACAGCTATGAAGCTGTAGAGAAGCACGGCCTGATTCGCGGCGGCTGGCTGGCCTTACGTAGATTAGGCCGCTGTAATCCTCTTCAGAAGCCCGGTTATGACCCCGTGCCATAGCGTTATGTGTTTCACGTGAAACAATTAGATACGAATGAACCAGACGTAGGCTCCTTACGTCTGGTTCGAGATCGACGTCGAACGACGCTTATCATCATTTCGCTGTTAGGAATTCTGCTAGCAACGATCGGTATTGCCTGCGCTAGAGTCGCCTCTCCTCGGGGCTGGGCATCGCCTGTCGAAGGTGAAAACGTCCTCCTCGTGTCGCATCGTGACAAGCTCTATGCATTGGATCCCGAAACGCTCATCGATGTCCAGATCTTCCCGCGGGAGCCCAACGACGACGACATCGACACCGTGGCACTCTACGGCGATCCGGCGATCTCCGGCAGTCGTATATTCGTCCCCACGCACGACAACCGCCTATACGCTGTAGATTTCGATGGCGTACAGGTCTGGTCAGCACCCTTCGAAGCGGACGGAAGGCTCATCGGCGGCGTGATCTTTCAGGCCGATCCGGGTGCTGCAGAAGAAGACGATGCTCCCGCCGGCGTTGTCTATTTTGGTTCAGATGACGGCAACGTATACGCGCTTGAGACCGATGCTGGCATTCGAAGGTGGTTCTTCGAGACAGACAATGGGGTGTGGTCGACACCAGCGCTGTTCGAAGGCGTGCTCTACGTCACGTCGCTGGACGGCACAATGTATGCTCTGGACGCAGATGAAGGCTCGCTGCTCTGGAAAGTCGAAACTGACTCCGGCATCGCGTCCACGCCGCTGATCAACGAGGCCGAGCGCCTCGTCTATTTCGGCGGGTTTGATAGCAAGCTCCATGCGATCGATATTGATACGCAACGGGAACGCTGGGCAGTCGAGGCCGATAACTGGTTCTGGACTACACCGCTTCTCGCGGATGGCGTGCTATACGCTGGGGCACTTGACAACAAGGTCTACGCGGTGGATGCGGCAACGGGCGATGCCATCTGGCCCGATCCCTTCGAAACGGACGGTCCGATTCGTGCTGCCCCATTGATTGCGGCAGGTGTGTTGATCGTTGCGAATCGCGACGGGAACGTCTACGGCATCGACCCGGAGACCGGGAGAGATGCGTTTAGCGGGCCTCTCATTCTGAGCGACGATGTCTTTGCGGATCCGCTCCTACGAGTCACCGAGGACGAGGGCGAGGTGCTGGAGACAGCTCTGATCATGACAACGGGCGGGGATCTCATCGAGGTCGACCCGGAGACGCTTCGCATCACGGATACGATTCCGATAGGAGACTAGGCGAGCTTGGACCTCTTAGAACTGATTGGCTGGCTCTGGTCCAACGGATTGGTCATCCCCATGACCAATCTGTTGGTATTGCTTGCGCGGCTCTCCTTCGGCAGCTTCGGGATTGCCATCATCCTCTTCACGATTATCATACGGCTGCTGACGTGGCCGCTCACAAGACAGCAGCTCCGCGCATCGCGCGCGATGCAATCGACGCAGCCACAGATCCAGGCGATCCAGAAGAAATACTCGGATCCGAAACGGCGGTCCGAGGAGACCATGAAGGTTTACCGGGAGGCCGGGTTCAGTCCGCTCGGCTGCATCTGGCCGATGTTGGCGCAGTTCCCCATCATGATCGCGCTCTTCCAGAGCATCCGGTTCACGCTGGGCAGCACGCCGGAAAGCCTCTTCGGTCTCTCCCAGCGCCTTTATCCGTTGGACTTCCTGCGAACCGCGGTTCCACTCGACCGGCAGTTCCTCTGGATGGACATGGGACAGCCAGACAGCACGCTGATCATGGCCGTACTCGTCGGCGCTTCTACGTGGGTGCAACAGCGGATGACTACGCCGGCGACGGCAAGCGCCGATCCATCACAGCAGCAGATGAACAATACGATGATGTTCATGATGCCGTTGATGTTCGCGTTCTTCACGCTTCAGTTTCCAAGCGGTCTGGCGCTATACTGGGTAGCAACGAACGTCATCGGTGTCGTGCTCCAGTACTTCTACCAGGGGCGCGAAATCGACTGGCAGCGCATCCTGTCATTTTCGAACGCACCGGCGCCTGCTGCAAAGGAATCGAAGCAACAGGACCAGCTAGAAGCGGCGGAGGGCGAATCCGAAAACGAGGAAGCCGAGGCGGGTGACGAACCCGTCGCGGCCGGGCCAAAGCGTAGAAGGAGACGACGCCGTGGTAGGCGACGACGTTAGCGAAGAAGAAGAAGGCGAGCCAGAGTCTCTCGAGGCCAAAGGAAAGAACGTCGAAGAGGCGATCGAGAACGGCCTCATCGACCTCGAAGTCGAACGCCGCGAAGTTGACGTTGAAGTACTGTCTGAAGGAAGGGCAGGCCTCTTCGGCATCGGTGGCGAGCCGGCCAGAGTTCGTCTGACGGTCGTCTCCTACGAGGAGCCCGCAGGCGAGGTCGTGGAGTTTGCGCTGGATACGCTAGAGGAGCTTCTGGAGCTGATGGACCTCGAAGCAGAGGTGACCGTCCGGGCGCCGGAAACGCCGGGGGATGGCCTCGGACTCGTGAAAGCCGTGCTGGATGTGACAGGCGAGGACCTGGGTGTTCTCATTGGCCGTCGCGGCGGCACCATGGCGGCGCTCCAATACATCGTCAACCTGGTGGTCAGCAGGCGGTACAAAGGCGAAGCGCCGTTCTCGGTCGATGTCGAAGGCTATCGCCGCCGCCGCGAACAGACGCTTGAGGACATGGCGTTCCGGATGGCCGATCGCGTTCGGGAGAGTGGCCGGCCGGTGACCCTAGAGGCGATGCCCGCGTACGAGCGGCGCATCGTCCATCTAACGCTATCCAAGGACCCAACGGTGGGCACAGCAAGCGTGGGAGAGGGGGATTCTCGTAAGGTGAGGATCAGCGTTCGGGAGTAACGGACGGTGACCACGCCGGACATTGTCGTAGTGGGGCATGTAGTGCAGGACCTCACACCACAGGGTTCGCGACTCGGGGGAGCGGCAACGTTCGCCTCGGTGCAGGCTCGCCGCCTCGGTTGCTCTGTCGGAGTCGTTACTCGGGCGCGACAGGACGTCCTCCAAGACCCACAGTTCTCCGGTATCGAATTCGCTGGGCGGAGTTCTGAAACGACCACGACATTCGAGAATACGTATGATGGCGCTAGCCGCCGGCAGCGCGTGCCCAACCAGGCAGATGGGATTACGGGCGATGACGTGCCTTTAGACTGGCAGAAGGCCGGAACCGTCCTGTTAGGTCCAGTGTGCGGCGAAGTAACTCATGATATCTCTGGTTTATTCACCGCAGCGCTCATCGGCGTAGGTGCCCCGATGGACATGCACGACGCTGACGACCACTGCGGCAAGGCCCGGCCATTTTAGCCTGCGCTGGGCCGAGTAGATTTCACCGTGGTTCGTACAGATCCATCGTAGGCCCGTTGTACGGGTGTCGCCTTGCCCGATGGTATTCGTCGCGATCAGACCAAACGTACCGTTCATTCGCAGGTGGTTGAAGGCCCTGCGGTAGAAGTGCGCGACAAGGTCACCATTTCCATGCGCGGCCTCGTGGACGGAAAGGAGCCAATCAAGATACGCACGACCGAAGTGCCTTGAGATCGCGGTTCCTCCCAAGAAGGGCGGATTCCCCACCATCGCATCGAAGCCCGGATTCTCCCGTCCGAACACCTCGGGGAACTCGATCTCCCAGTGCATCGGCGGAACCGGCTTCTCGCCGCCCCGCAGCTCCTCGACGATCCCTTCTAGCTCATGCCGGTGGGCCTCGTTCGCCCGCCACGCCTCCACCTTGCTGTGGTACTGGTTACGTAGTTCCTCCCGGGCCTCGTCCTTGTCGACTCCGAAGAAGGCGGCTACCGCTAGGTCGCCGATGAGCCGGGCGTCGGCCAGCGCGTTCTCGGCCTCCCACCACGCCTCCTTCTTCTGGTTGTAGTCCCCCTCGTCGAGCCCTTGCAGGGCGTCCCGCCACCCGAGGGCCTCCTCGATGTCCTGCTTCAGCTTGTCCTCGAAGAGGTCCATCGCCGGGCCGGTGTCCGTCTTCCAGTGGAAGGCGGCGATCTGCTTCTTGGTCAGGCCCACCAGGGAGTCGCCGTGCTTGAGCGCGTGGTCGATGAAGGTGAAGGCGTGGTCCTTCGCCAGGGTCACGAGCCAGATGGAGAGCTTGGCCAGGTTCACGGCGAAGGGGTTCTTGTCCACGCCGTAGAGGCACCGCTGGGCCACCAGCCGCCGGGCGTGGAGCAGCGGCTCCTCGTCGGGTGGCATCTCCGGCATGGCGTCGTGGACCTCCCACGCCGTCACCAGACGCTCGGCGAGCTGGCGACAGGTCTCGACGAGGAAGGCCCCGGATCCCATCGCCGGGTCGCAGACCTTGAGGTCCAGGATCTGCTCGGGCGTCGGCCGCTCGCCGAGGGCCTCGAGCACCGGCCGCAGGGTGGTCCGCACGATGGGCTCGGTCAGCTCCCGCGGCGTGTAGTGAGACCCGGTGCGCCGCCGCTCCTCGCCGGGCTGGAGGTAGAGAGCGCCCGGGGCCATCAGCCGGGGCGTGCCGGCGGCGTCCATGGAGCGGGGCGAGACCCGCCGCCCCAGGGCCGCCACCACCTCGTCGACAGTGGTCGCCGTCGTGAGCGATGCGGCAGGGGCTCCGGTGAGGTCGCAGTCAGCCTGGTCCTTGAGCCACTTCTTGCGCTT
>JADFPV010000066.1 GCA_022562155.1 Chloroflexota bacterium | reverse complement strand
TCAACACGATCTTCGGTCGCGGCGAAATCTTCGAATACGACGGTGGCGGCGCCAGGCTCGTGAAGACCGTGATCGAGCACAACTTTGGCATCCCGATCGATCATTACATCATCATAGACTTCGACGGTTTCATCGACCTCATCGACGAACTCGGCGGCATCGACGTCTACGTGACCGAGGAGGTCTACGACCCGACCTTCTCGCGCACGGAGCTTCCTGGTGACTTCTCTCCGCTCTATTTCGAAGTCGGCGAGCACCACATGGACGGAGCGACGGCGCTCGACTTCTCTCGCACTCGTTTCGGAAGCAGCGATCTGGACCGGATCCAGCGACAGCAGCAGGTGATCTTCGCCGCGATCGACAAGGCCCTGGAGCGAAAGCTCGTCAGCTTGGACACGCTGACCGATCTCTGGGGGAAGTACAAGGACGCTATCGATACGGACATCAACGACCTTCAGGCCCCCGGCTTCGCTGCCCTGGCGGCCCAGATCGACCCTTCCCGCATCACGGCGCTCTCGCTGGCGGCGGCCTCCGTCCCCTACCTTACGCCATCCGGCGAAGATGTGCTGCTTATCGATAAGGAGATCGTCCAGCAGCTTGTGGGCGCGCTCTTCAGCGATCAACGACTGAACGAAGAGGCCGCGCACGTCGAGATACAAAGCGCGTATGGCCTGATCGAACCGGTGCTTGGCTATCTCACGCAGTTCGGCTTCGCGGCCGGCTCGCTCACTGCCGCCTCCGCCGTTGATGGCGACGTCAAGCAGCTGACCGTGATCATCGATTTCACAGGTAAGGCGCACACGGTGGAACGCTTAGCTGATCTGCTGGACGTCGATCCCGATCAGATCCGCAGCGCCGACGACGGTGACGAAAGGCTCGTTACCAACGGCGACACGGACATCGTCGTCATCATGGGCGCGGACATGCTTGCGCGAGACTTCGTGATCGAGAGCCAGGAAAGCTAGCGGCGAAGAGCCAGAGGGCCAGCAGTTTCGAAGAAACTGCAAAGCCGCTGAGCCTTAGGCTCAGTCGCCCATCACCACCATCGACTTCAGCCCCTCGTTGCGCAGCCGTACCTCGTACGACTTCGTCGCATCGGCGAGCGAGAATCGGTGCGTTGTGATCTCGTCAACTTGCGGCATCTGTGGCAGCAGGTCGAGCACCTGCTGATACTGCTCTATCGACGCGTTCTGGCTGCCGGTCAGGCGGATCTCCTTGTTGTGCACGATGTTCGGGTCGATCGATACGCCGCTGCCCGGCGGAAAGCCTGCAAAGAGGTTCACAACACCTTGCGCGCGCGCCGCCGCCAGACTCTCGCCGACGACGTCAGCTAAGCCAGCGCTGACCACCACCGCGTCTGCGCCTAAGCCGCTCGTCCGTTCCTTCACCGCATCGACAAACGACGTCTGCCGCGGATCGATAACCATGTCGGCGCCCATCTTGTTCGCGATCTCTCGTCGCTCTTCGTCAGGCTCGCTCATGATGACCGTCCCCGCGCCTAGCTGACGCGCCAGAAGGAGGTGCAGGAGCCCCATCGGACCCGCGCCGATGATCGCCACGCTACTGCCCGCAGATAGGTCGCAGGCTTTAATCGAGTTCAGCACGCAGGCGATCGGTTCTGTGAGAGCGGCACGCTGCAATTCGAGACCGTCCGGCACCCGGAGTAGATGCCCCAACGACACGATCTGCGCTGGCGCCAGCAAGTACTCCGCCAGCCCGCCGTTGACGTCGTACCCCAGCGTGATCCGCTTTAGGCAGCGGTGACGCCGCCCAGAAAGGCAGAAGTGACACCTCCCACACGCGACGATAGGACAGACGACCACGTGATCGCCCACCGTCACGCTATCGACCCCCTCACCCACCTCCGCGACGACGCCCGCGATCTCGTGGCCGGGGATAACTCCGGGCTCGGCGTGTTTCATTCCCTTGTAGACCCGGATGTCCGAATAGCAGATCGCAGCCGCCGCCATACGAACAACTACCTCGCCCGGTCCCGGCGATGGATCCGGCGCCTCATCGACGCTGATGCGTTCTGGCTCGTGGAAGACAAGCGCCTTCATGGCGTCACGTTCCTATGTGCTTGGTCTGGCAGGATTGGCGGCCGGACGTGACCGCAAAGCATCTGTTCTTCTACTTGGAATCCGTCTAGTCGGCATCCATCGCGCCCAGCTGTTGTGCCAAGCGCGATTTCCTGCGGGCCGCGTTGTTCGCGTGAATGACGCCCTTGCTGGCCGTGCGGTCCAGCACCGTCCCGGCCGCCTGGACGGCAGCCGCGGCTGCTTCCTTATCGCCATCCGCGATCGCCTCGCGGGCCGTGCGTACGGCCGTGCGGGCCGCAGTGCGACGCGCCTGGTTGCGGTCAGCGCGCACGAGCGACTGCCGTTGGCGTTTCTTCGCGGACTTAGAATGCGGCAATTACGTTTCCTTCAAGTAGACCTGTCGTATATACAACGGCCAACGCATGGTAGCCAACGTCCAGGACTATGTCTAGAAAGGCACTCCTCGCAGGAGCGCCCGTGCTCGTCAGAACACCCCCTATGCAAGCCCCATCCCGATCCTGTTGATCTGGTCGTCGTCGTTGAAGCTGAGCAGGATCTTGATCGTCCCCATCGGGCTGCCTGTACCCAGCACCTTGACGTTATCGCCTTCCGGCTCGGGGTCCGACCACGTGATGTTGCCCATCGGGCCGTTGTCACCGCCGCCCATAGGACGGTTCTTGATCTGTTCGGCCAGCGCGTCCTTGCCGTTGATCGTGCCCGTCATCGGGTTCGACATCGTCACGTCATCGGCCAGCATCTCCAGCAGCTCGTCGATCTTCCGATCGCGCTGGTAGTCCATGTACTGCTTCGTCAGCTCGATTCTCGTAGCCACGTGGGCCTCCTCTACATGTGTTCTTCTGCACTCAGGGCGGACGTTATGTAGCATGCTCCTCCGAAGCTGTCAAGCGAGATGCGCCTCACGAACGCATGACGCATACTAGCCACCGTGGAAGGCCCAACGACAACTGCCAACGAAGGAGACGCTCGTTTCAGGCGGCCCAGCCTGGCCTCCGCCGCCGCTATTGTCGCGGCCGGGTTCCTCGCCAGCCGCCTGCTCGGCCTGCTGCGTAGCGTCGCCATCGCCGATTCGTTCGGGGACAGTCCGGAACTGGGCGCATACTGGGTGGCCTTTCGCCTCCCCGACCTGATCTTCCAGTTGCTTGCCGGCGCGACGCTCGGCAGCGCCTTCATCCCAACCTTCGCGCGACTCTTTACCAAGCAGAGTGAGGAGGACGCCTGGCGGCTCGCCAGCTCGATCCTCAACATCGTATTCATCGCAACGATCGTCTTCGCGATTATCGGCTTTCTCTTCGCTCCCCTGCTCGTCCCCGCCATGGCTCCAGGCCTCAGCGAACGGGACCTCGCGGTCGAACTGACCCGCGTCATGATGCTCTCACCCATCCTGTTCGCCGTCAGCGGCATGTTCATGGGCATCCTGAACGCTCGCCATCACTTCCTCTTTCCCGCTTTCGCGCCCGTCTTCTACAACCTTGCCATCATCACCGGCGCGCTCTTTTTCGATAGCGTGCAGGCACTCGCGGTCGCGGTCGTCATCGGTGCGGCACTACACCTGATAATCCAAGTCCCGGCGCTTGCCATAGTCGGCATGGTCTACCGGCCGATCGCGCGATGGCGTGACGCAGCCGTTCAAGAGGTCGGCAAGTTGATGGCGCCACGCGTAATCGGCCTCGCCGCGGTCCAGTTCAACTTCCTCATCACCATCTTCTTCGCGTCAATGGTGAGCGACCAGGCGATCTCCGCTGTGACGTTCGCTTTCTTAATTATGATGACACCGCTCGGGCTGTTTGGCATGGCGATCTCGACAGCCGTCTTCCCCACAATGGCCGAGCAGGCAGCCGACGATCGCACCCAGCTTCGCCGCACGCTAGAGCAGAGCCTGCGCCTGATCCTGTTCCTCACCATCCCGGCTGGGCTCGGCCTCATGCTGCTCGCCGAACCCATCGTGGCCGTTCTCCTCCAGCACGGCAGTTTCGGGGAAGCTGCCACCGGCCTCACCCAAGCTGCCCTGATCTTCTACGGCATCGGCCTCTTCGCGCACGCGGCGATCGAGATCCTTAGCCGCGGCTTCTACGCCGTCGGCGACACGCGGACGCCCGTGCTCTTCGCCGTTTCGGCGTTGGTGGTCAACCTGATCCTCAGCGCCGCCCTCGTCGGGCCGCTGGAAATCCGTGGTCTCGCGCTTGCCGTGTCGCTCGCGGCAATCCTCGAGGCTGGACTCCTCTTCGCGGCGCTTGGCAAGAGACTCGGCGGCCTTGACATCCCATCCATAGGGCGCTCGTTGTGGCAAACGATGGTCGCCGCCCTCCTGATGACCGAGATGGTCGGCTTCTATCTCATCCTCCTCCACCAGGCCGGCCGGCTCGATACAGGCCGCTTCACGGACGCCTTCCTAGCCGTCGGCGGCAGCGCAGTCCTCGGCGGCCTCGTCTTCCTTGCGGCTGCCAAGGCGATGCGCTCGCAGGAGTTCGAGATCCTCTACAGCCGCGTCCCATTCCTCAGACGCGCGGGAGCATAGCGCATGCGCATCCTCGTCGCGCCGCAGGAGTTTAAGGGCAGCCTAACCGCACAGGAAGCCGCCAATGCAATTGCTCGCGGCCTTTCGGAGGCGCTGCCTGATGCCGAAGTCGAGCAGCTCCCCCTCGCGGATGGCGGGCCAGGCACGGTCGACGTGCTCGTCGGAGCGACCAACGGCGAGTTCCGCGAATCAGCCGTACACGACCCATCGGGCCGTCCTATCATCGCTCGCTGGGGCGTCCTCGGCGATCAACAGACGGCCGTCATCGAGATGGCGGCCGCCTCAGGCCTCGTGCTGCTCAGCGACGACGAACGCGATCCCACGCGTACGTCGACCGCCGGGACCGGCGAGCTGATCCTGGCAGCCCTCGACGCAGGATTCAGCCGCATCATCGTCGGCATGGGTGGCAGCGCCACGAACGATGGCGGCGCGGGCCTCGCGCAGGCGCTCGGCGCTCGCTTGCTCGACTCAGATGGCCGCGATCTCTCTCCCGGCGGAGCGGCGCTCGCCGGTCTGCACCGGATCGACGTATCGAGCCTGGACCTACGGCTGGCCGACACCGAGGTAATCGCCGCGACGGACGTCACGAACCCGCTCTGCGGCCCGGACGGTGCGTCGCTCGTCTACGGCCCGCAGAAGGGCGCAAGCGAAACGATGGCACGTGACCTCGACGCCGCCCTCGCGCACTACGCCGGCATCGTCGAGCGCGACCTGGGAATCGCGGTCGCCGGCATTCCCGGCTCAGGCGCTGCCGGCGGTCTCGGCGCCGGCCTCATCGCCTTCTGCGGCGCCACGATCCAGCCCGGCTTCGATGTCATCGCCAACGCGGTCGGCCTCGTGGAGAAGATCGCGGGCGCCGACGTTGTCGTCACCGGCGAAGGCCGCCTCGACCGTCAGACCGGCTTTGGCAAGACGGCTGCCGGTGTCGCGCGCTTGACCAGCAAGGCTGGCAAGCCAGTAATTGCGCTCGTTGGTTCTGTTGCAGGAGAGGAGGCGCGAGAGCCGTTCGACGCAGTGTTCTCAATTTCGCCCTCGGTGGCCGAGGAAAACGATGCGATGGCGAAAGCAGCGGAGCTGCTGGCCGATCTCGCTCGAACAGAGGCTGGTGAATGGATCGCTAGCCAGGCCTAGACGCCGGGCAGTGTTGGCCTCGAGTCGTCCTCGGACGTAGGCTCTTCAGCTTCCGCGCTTGCCTCGTCCTCTTTCTCAGCGTCCGCGGATGTGAATCGGGATAGAAATTCGGACTCTGGCGCGATCTCCAGCCGGCCTGCTCTCCAAACAAACACCAGCAGCGTCAGGAACGTCGCGCTGACCGTCAACGGCAGCAAGCCATCAACGAAATCAATGTCTCCAGCCACCATGTTCAGCCCCGTTACGATGACAACTGCCGACTGCACCACGTACGGGATCCATAGGAACATGCGATAGCGTTCTCTGTTCCACGCAAGCAGCCCGTAAATAGGCGCGAGTACCAGGACATGCACACCAAGAAGACGCTGTGCTGCTGTTCCTTGCCCACCGCCTATCGTTGCTTCGGCGGAGTCAGGAAAGAATAAGAGCACCAGGCCGGAGAAGGCTGTCCAGATCGTGAGCAGAATGAGGAGGAGCCGCAGTGCGCGATCGGCGCTGATCATGCCGGCCGGTGGCCCTTGGCCGGAATCGGATTCAAGCGGAGTTCCGTCTGGATCTCGCATGCTGAGATCGTCTCTATACCAAAGCTATTCTAGCATCGTCCCCAATGCTGGACATAGTACGTCCGGTTCGTTACCGTATGCGGGGTTCGCGCCCTTCTTCACAATCGATAGAATTCCTTACTGGCGCAGCCTAAGAAACCGTGCCGGCGCTCGGGAAACACGTCCGGCACAAGGAAGGACGATCTTGTGCATATCGTAGTATGCGTGAAGCAAGTACCAGATTGGGACATCCCGCCGTCCAGCTTTAAGATTGATGAGTCACTGAAGCAGGTTGTTCCGCCGCCTGGCGTCGTGGACGTTCCCAGCCAGTTCGACATGATCGGCGTCGAGGCGGCCATGCTACTCAAGGACGAAGCGCCCGATACCAAGGTCACGATCATGAGCATGGGCCCTGAGGCGGTTCAAGACACCATCAAGAAAAGCCTGGCGATGGGCGGGGACGAAGGCCTGTTGCTCAATGACACGCTGTTCGAAGACCTCGACTGGTATCAGCTTGCTCTTGTGCTCTCAACCGCGATCAAGAAGCTGGAGAGCGTCGACCTAGTGATCTGCGGCCGCCAGGCAGTCGACTGGGACATGGGCGTCGCTGGTTCGGGTATCGCCGAGCTGCTCGGCTGGCCTGCTTTGACGATTGGTAAGAGCATCAAGGTCAATGATGGCACGCTTGTCCTAGAGCGCGTGCTCATGGACGGCTTCGAGACAGTCGAAGCGCAGCTGCCTGCCGTCGCGACCATTAGCAACGAACTCGGCGAGCCCCGCTATCCCAAGCTGCAGCAGATCATGCAAGTCAAGAAGAAGCAGGTTACCGTCTGGTCGGCGGCCGACCTCGGCCTCGATGATTCACAATTGGGCGCTGACGCCCGAAAGATGACGCTTGAGAGGCTCTACGTGCCCGTCACGGCCGTCGAGTGCGAGTTCATGGAAGGCGACACGCCCGAAGAGAAGGCGCAGAATCTGGCCAAGAAGCTCGCTGAGGCCAAACTGATCTAGCTTACGTAACATTCGACCGCCGAGCCCCCAGGCGAGGCGTTTCACGAAGGAGCAACATCATGGCAAGTTCCATCCTGGTGGTCGGTGAGGTCGGCGAAGGCGGGCTGGCTCCCATCACAAAGGAGATGCTCGGCGCCGCACGACGCCTCAGCGCCGACGGATCCGTCGGCTGCGCGCTGATCGGGTCCGGCGTTGAGGCCCACGCCCAATCAGCGATTGCACACGGCGCCGACGAAGTGTTCGTCGTCGATGACGCCGCCCTCGCCGAATACAACGCTGACACCTACCTGCAGGCGATGCTGAAGGTGGCCGAGCAGGCCTCGGCGCCCGTGATCCTGTTCGGACAGACCAACCTTGGGCGGGACCTCGCCCCGCGCCTGGCCTTCCGCCTGGAGACCGGCGTCATCATGGACACGATCGAGCTCGCCATGGAGGGCGGCCGCCTCCACGGCACCCGCCCCTGCTACGGCGGCAACGCCCGCGCCGTCCATGTGGTGAACGCTGACCCGCAGGTCGCTACCGTGCGAGCGAAGTCACAGGAACCCGCTATCGAGGACTCGTCTCGGCAGGGTCAGGTTACGAACGTCGACGCCGCTATCGACCAGAGCGCCATCCGCGTCAAGGTCACCAGCCGCAGCGGCGTCTCCGCCGAGGGTGTTCGCCTCGAGGACGCCGACGTCGTCGTCTCCGGTGGCCGCGGTCTCGGCGGCCCGGAGAACTTCGACGTCATCGAAGAGCTGGCCACTGTCCTGGGCGCCGCCGTCGGTGCGAGTCGCGCCGTCTGCGACCTCGAATGGCGGCCCGTGTCCGACCAGGTTGGCCTCACGGGTAAGGTCGTCAGTCCAACGCTCTACATCGCGGTTGCCATTTCTGGCGCCAGCCAGCATATGGCCGGCTGCTCCGGTTCGAAAAATATCGTCGCGATTAACAAAGACGCGGACGCCAACATCTTCAAGGCGTCGCGCTTCGGCATCGCCGAGGACTACGCTACGATCATGAAGCCCCTGATCGAGGCCGTGAAGCAAGAGAAAGGCGCATAAGGCGCTTGCAGCGGCTAGAACCCCAAAGGACCCGCCCCCATGGGTAAGCTCGCCGACTTGATCCAGCGTGCAACGCGACCTGCCATCGCGCCGCTCGGCTTTGGAACCGCGCGTTCGAAGCCGTCGCCGACGATGATCATCGTCGGCGTGATCGATGCTAAGTGGAAGGACGTCGTCCGCGATGCCACGTCGTCCGGTGCCGCGGCTGTACTCCTTACCGGCGGGCCAAACGAGAACGAGATGAAAGCCGCTGCCGAAGCCGCGGGCGATAGCGCTTGCGGCGTTGTTGCTAATGGCACCACGGGTCTCGAGGAAGCCGGCGTCGACTTCGTAGTGCTGGGCAGCGATGCTCCAGCGAGCGCGTTGCAGGACGAGGACATGACGTTTCTTCTTCAGGTTGACGAAGAGCTCTCAGACATCCAGCTCCGCACGATCGAACCGCTGCCCGTTGAGGCGCTCTACCTCGATGGGCCCGGCGCGGCACTCACCATCGGTCGCCAAATGGAGCTCCAGCGCATCACCGGCTTAGCTCGTACACCGATGCTCACCGCCCCCGTCTCAAACGTCAGTCGTGACGATCTGCTGTCTCTACGCGATTCCGGCGTCCTGCTGCTCGCCGTCGATATGAGCGCATCGGACGCGACCAAAACGCTCGCGCACCTACAAGAACTTGTCGGCGGGCTTCCGCCTCGACGCACCCGCCGGCGCGGCGAGAAGGCGGAGGTCGCCCTACCCACCCCGTCCCGTGGTCATGAGGAGCACGACGAAGAAGACGACGAGTAGACCCGGCCCAGCGGAACAAGCTGCATGTTCAACCCCTTCCGGCTTATTACGACACTCTTCGGAATCATCGTCCTCGCCACGCCCATCGCGGCCGTGGCGTTTTTCTTCGTCGCGATCGCCGGCACCCCGGGGACCTGCGAAGATGAAAGCCGCCCGATCACGACGTCACTGCAACTCGCAGCGGCGTTTCAGGACAAGTGGGACGGTCTGAACGCTTCCCTCACTGCCGGTCAGCCGGCGGCCGTAACGTTCACGGAGAGCGAGGTGTCCTCTCGGGCCGACCTCTGGCTAGAGGAACACGACGCGCCTATCGAAGAGATCCTAATCTGCTTCGGCGACGGCACGGCGTCCGCGTCGGGCAAGATCGACATACCGTTCGTACCAGGAGACATCGATGTCCTCGCGCACGGCACGCTGAACCTTACGGGCGCCGTCGCGAATGCTGATATAGACGATCTAGAGGTCGGCGGCCTACCCGGCCTGCTCACCGACCTCGTCGAGACCTTCATCAACAAGGTCATCGAGGACCAAACCGAAGACCTCGATCTAGACCACACGTACACACTTCTTTTCACGGAAGGCCAAGTCACGATTAGTGGGGTTCCGTAGTCTCCTGCTAGCGCCAGCAGTTTCGAAGAAACTGCCAAGCCACTGAGCTTCCGGCTCAGTAGCCCTACTCCCCTATTCGCGCCTTCCGCACGTCCGACATCTGCGCGCCGCTGCCGCCGCGTCGCACCGCAATGATCTCCGCGACGATACTCACGGCGATCTCCTCCGGCGTCTCGGCGCCGATGTCTAGCCCAACGGGAGTATGCACGCGCTCCAACGCCTCTCGCGCGATGCCCTCGCGCGCCATGTGCGTGAGCACAGTGCTCACGCGCCGCTTGCTCCCGATCATGCCGACGTAGGCCGCGTCTGAATCGACGACGGCCCGCAGGCCCGCCTCGTCTTGCTTGTGTCCCCGCGACACCAACACGATGTACGTGGAGCCGTCGATAGCGTAGCGCTCTAGCTCCTCCGTGATGTCGCCGCAGATGACGCGGTCCGCGGACGGGAAGCGCTCTTCGTTCGCGAACGCCTCGCGGTCATCCAGCACCACGACCGAGAAGCCGGCCTCAGCGCCGACGGCCGCCAGCGACTGCCCGATGTGGCCCCCACCCACGATTAGGAGCGATACGGGGCTCTCGGTGACCTCAATCATCACTTCAATCTCGCCGTCGCGTTCCGTCCGTTCGCCGTCTGCGCTGTATTGGACCGACTCGACATGAATGCGCGGCAACCGCGTAATCGCTGCCAGGCTGTCTGCGGCGATCGCTTCCTCCAACTTGCCGCCCCCGACCGATCCCACGCGCTCGCCGCCGGTCCGCACGAGCAGCTTCGCGCCGACAGCCGGCCCGTTCTCGGACGCGCGGATCACCGTCGCGACGGCGACGGACGCGCCGCCTTTCGCGGCCTGCAAGACTTCTTGGACGATCTGGTCTACCGCGCTCATACGTTGAACAGCATGAGCATCACATCGCCATCCTGCACCACGTACTGCTTACCTTCCGTGCGCAGCAGGCCGCGTTTGCGCGCCGCGGGCAGCGAGCCGCAATCGACCAACTCATCCCAGCCGATCACCTCCGCGCGGATGAAGCCCCGTGACATGTCCGAGTGGATCTGGCCCGCGGCATCCAGCGCTGTTCCCCCGGAGGGCAGTGGCCAAGCCCTGCCCTCCGGCTCGCCAATCGTGAAGAACGTCAATATGCCCATCGCCCTCTGCACGGCCTGCACCATGCGGTCGACACCGTTCTCCTCCATGCCTATATCTCTGCGAAACTCGATCGCGTCTTCATCGGACAGCTCCGAAAGCTCCTGCTCCAGCTTGCCGCACATCGCGGCCACCTCAACGCCGGGCGCGCTTGCATAGCGCTGTGCATACTCGGCCTCGATCTCGACCGCCTTGGAAGCGTCGGCTTCATCGACGTTGATGACCAGTAACAGCGGCTTGCTCGTCAGCAGCACGTAGCCGCCGAGGATCTTCGCCTCGCCAGCCGAAATCTGTTGCGCTCGCAGCGGCTCCTCTCGATCCAGCCCCTCCCTTAGCCGCGTCACCAGTTCCAGCTCGCGTTGCTCGGCATCACGATTGTCGGCCTTGCCCAAGCGCAGGTTCGCCTCTAGCTTCTCCTGCCGTCGCTCCAGCGTCGCGGCGTCCGCGAACGCCATCTCCAGGTTCACATTCTCGATGTCCGCATGCGGGTCGACCGGCCGCTCAGTCGGCGCCGCATCGTTCTCGAAGCTTCGCACGACGTGGACCAGCGCATCGCATTGCGCAAGCGCCGCCAGATGCGCCGCGGTTGGGCCTTCGTCGCGGACCGTCAGACCACCCGGAAAGTCCAGGAAGCGCGTTTCGATATACGTGATCTTCTTCGGGCTGGAGAGCTCCGCGACACGGTCGAGGCGGTTGTCCGGCAGCTTGACAACGCCAATGCTCGGCTCCAGCCCGCCGAACGAGCCTGCGTGCGCGCTGCCACGCGTCACAGCGTTGAAGATTGTCGTCTTGCCGGAGAACTCCAGGCCAATAATGCCGAGATCCATCGCAGACTCAGCTTAGGATGGGCGTAAGAGGCGTGTCAACGAAAGGAGCGGCTGCCACACTCTAAGACGGTTGGCCTGGCACGGCGCTGTAAGCACAGCCTCCATCACGGCAGTAGGTCTTTGGCGATCTCCTGCGCCAGGTCAACGTCCAGGTCAAGCCCCATTACGAAGACGTAGATACCGGGCGCACCGTCCTCCGGAAACCGCTCGATGGCGTACAAAAATACTTGCTCAGACGACGGCGCCTCTCGACCGAGAATCGCCGGGTGGCCTTCAATCTCCAGAAGCTCTGGCGGTTCGCGCAACGCGTTGAAGTTGACGGCTAACGGCGCCTGGTAGAAGAAGCCCCGCTTAATGATCCCAGTGTCCGGGTATTCGAAGATGGCCGAGAGAGTGTCGTCGTCGGCGCAGAAGTCCGGCTGGGCCGTTGGGCTGAACGTGTCCAGCCAGAGTTCGGACTCCCGGTAGTCGAACGGATACGGCCCCTCATGGCCGAACCCGCTGGTGCACGGCTTCCCATCAAACACACTGCCCTGATTGACCCGAAAGTCTCCGAGCGGGCCGATGTACTGGTCGCCTACCAGCGTCAGCTCATCGTACTCGCGGCACAGCAACGTTTCTAGCTCGTCGAGGAGCGCGCTGTACCGATCCCAGAGCGGCGAGCCCGCAAGCCGCGGGTCAGTCCTCAGATCGGCGATCTTCTGACGCTCGAGCGGAATGCCGGCCTGGCAAACATCCCACTCTATATTCGCGCTCATCTCCGCGCCCAGCTCAAATATGCTCAGGTTGACGCTGTAACGTTCGATAGCAGACTGCTCGTCTTCGGTCCCAGCCCCAAGCGTCTCGAGATAGGATTGCTCATCCTGGACGATCTGAAAGAACCGCTCATCGGGCGGTTTGTTTTCACCGCACGAGACGACGAAAACAAGAACCGCCACAGCCAACAACGACGCCATGCGCCTCATCTAGTATGCCCCTGCTCCGTTCTCCAGAGATGCGCCGGCCTGCAGGCGCCAGCACAGCGCCATCCCGCGGGATGCGCCAAAGCCCGGCTCCCGAGATCCATCGCAGACCCAGCTTAGGCAGGCGCTAGAAGCGTGTCAATCTAACCGCCGGCGACAGCCGGCGCCTACTCGAGCGCGAAGCTGCTGCTCAGTAGCGCGCCGCAGAAGACGATAGCCAAGGCGATTAGCCCGTTGGCGCCGGACACGATGATCGACCAGCGCCGGACCGGCGCGATGTCGGCCTCGTCGGCCACAGATTCCTGCATATCCAGCACGCGCGGCCCGAGCACGCGGGTGTGTAATGCGGTCAGGATGACCGTAGCGATCAGGAGCGTCATCTTCACTTGGAAGATCACGCCGAAGTTGAGATCGAAGAGTTGGTCGACGTCCAGGTCGTGTTCGTACAGGTTTGCGATCCCCGTGATAACGAGCACCGTAAGCGCGCCCCAGGCCAGATAGTTGAACCGCGTCGTGATCACCCGCATCACCTTGGTGCGGACCTGCATGTCCTCGATTGTCCGCACCGCCGGCACGGCGGCAACGAACATGAAGACCTGCGGTCCCACCCAAATCGTCGCGGCTACGATGTGAATCCAAGGATTGACTGCTTCGCCCATGTCGCTGACTCCTCGTTACCTGATGATGATCTGCTCGCGCTCAGGACCGACTGACACCATCTCGATTGGGCAGCCGAGCAGCTCTTCAATGCGCTCGACATATGATTGAGCCTGCTTGGGGAGGTCGCTGAACTTGCGGACGTTGGCCGTCTCCGCCTGCCAGCCTTTGTGCTCCTCGAACACCGGCGTCACCCTGTTCAGCACCGTCATAGTCGGCGGGAAGCTATCGATGTTCTCTCCATCCAGCTCGTACGCCGTGCACACTTGGATCGCCGGGAAGTTATCGAGCACGTCCAGACGCGTCAGCGCAGCGCCCGTGACGCCGTTCACCCGCACGCTGTATCGAGACGCCACGCCGTCGAACCAACCGCAGCGCCGGGGCCGGCCCGTCGTTGCGCCGAACTCCGGCGCGGGGCCTTCGCGGCGAAGGATGTCGCCCGTCTCATCATCAAGCTCCGTGGGCATCGGGCCGGCGCCCACACGCGTCATGTAGGCCTTATAGACGCCTACCACACGCTCTATCTGCGTTGGGCCAATGCCTATGCCGGCCGGGGCGCCCGCCGCCAGCGGCGACGGCGTCGAGGACGTGACGTACGGATAGGTTCCCGCATCCACGTCCAGCAGACTGCCCTGCGCGCCCTCCAACAGCACGTTCTCACCCCTATCCAGTGCATCGTGGACCAGTACGGACGTATCGCGGATGTAGGGCTTGAGTTCGCAGCCAAAATTCACGAACGCCTCGAACGTCTCGTCGAAGTCCAGCGGCTTCGCGTCATAGAGCTTCTCAAGCACGGCGTTCTTCTCCGGCAGCACCTGCTCCAGCCGAGCCCTCAGAGAGTCCGGTTCGATCAGGTCGGCCATGCGAATTCCCCTGCGCGCGATCTTGTCGACATACGCCGGCCCTACGCCGCGCTTCGTCGTGCCAAGCGCGGCATCTCCACGGGCGCGCTCCTCAAGCTCGTCAAGCAGCCGATGGTATGGCATCAGTACCTGCGCGCGGTCGCTGACGAAGAGGTTCTTCGTGCTCACGCCGCGTTCTTCCAGTTGGTGGATCTCGTCGAGGAGTACGGCCGGGTTCACCATGACTCCGTTGCCGATCAAGCAAAGTTTTTCCGGGTAGAAGATACCCGCGGGCACCAGATGCAGGGCGAACTTGCCCATGTGGTTGATGATCGTGTGGCCGGCGTTGTCGCCGGCGGAGTAGCGGGCGATAATCGCGACATCCTGAGCCAGCAGGTCCACCATGCGGCCCTTGCCCTCATCGCCCCACTGGCCACCAATGACAACGAACGCTGACATACTTCGCGCCCCGACCAATCGGGGCGCCCATTCCCTTCCTTGCTGCGACCGGGAGGCCGCGGCCCAGCGGGAGTATACCAGACCCGCATCGGACTGCAAGCACGCCACTCCCGAAGCTGAATTCGACACGGTCTTGATATCGTTTTGGTTGCATCCCCGGCCTCGCCGTCTTAGGATCGGCGTATGACAGAACCACCGACACCTCTCATTCGCGTCTCGTCGATTCCGTTCCCGGACGCCTATCAACTCCCAGCCAAGCCATCCAGCCCCGGCCCGTCACAGGATGCCTACCGTCAGACGACCTTCGTGCTCGGCAAGGACCTGAACCTGTTCGAGGAGGGTATGAACCTCCAGCTCAAGATCGTCCAGGATGCCGCCCACTCGCGCTTCCGCAAGCACCCCTATGCCGCGCTGATGGGCCTTTGGTCTCGAACGTTCTCGGCCCTTAGCGATTCCTGCACCCTCGCGATGACCGGCTCGTACGGGTCGTGCGCGCCGCTCGTACGTTCGGCCTGCGAATTCGTCGCCGCGCAGCACGGGCTGTACAGCGCCGAGATGGAGCTCTTTATCGAATGGCTCGCCTCCAACTTCATGCCAAGTGAGAAATATAAAGCGTTCGAGTTCGGCCTCGGGCGCTACTTCTCAGGCGAGACGCTCGCCGACGATGAGAAGCTACGCCGCGTCTACCGTCCGGCCAGCGAGCTCGGCCGGCCCAGCTTCGGCGCCACAACGCTCCTGATCGGACCTGAGTCGAACAACCGCAGACTCGCCTTGAGCTTCGCGGACAGCAGCTTCCACATCGGCTGGGCCGAACTGACGCTGGGGTGGCTGCTCGCTCTCTGCGAGCGACAACTTGCTGTCGCCGTGCATGCTAAAGGCATCTTCCCGATCCACGACGATGCCCACGCCGCCTACCGTGCCTTCGCTGAGAAGACCGGCCAAGCGCTCTCTCGATCCGACAGGTGTTACGTGGAAGAGATCGAGGAAGGCCAGTACAAACGCTACCTGGCGCACAACGTGCGGCGCGCGGCCGGCGCCGCCCCAAAGAAGATCCTGCTCTAACTGGCCAGGAGCCCACCCCGGGAGACGAGGGGCCGGCTCCTGATGGCCTTAGGCAGGAGGTAACGCGTGCTGTTCCTGTACTCCGACCGTAGCATCGGCTAGCGCCGGTCTGTATGACGTGGCTCACGTTCGCGCGATGACTGCAGATTGCGTATCTTGACATTCATCATGCGTTTTCGACCTACTGTACTCGTTGCCAGCCTCATCCTGCTGCTTGCCCTTACTGCCGCCTGTAGCAGTGGCTCCTCTCCGCAGCCAGCGCCCGCACCGCGGACTCTCCCAACCGCGGTGGAGTTCGCTCAAGAGCCCACGGGCGCGACGCGAGGCGACCCGTCGTTCGAGTCCCTGCCGGGTGCGCAAGCGCACTTCGGCGAGTTAGGCGGCAGCGTGTACCAGATCGAGATCCCGGACGACTGGAACGGCCGGCTCGTCCTCTACCTCCACGGCTTCGCGAACTTCGCGCCCACGCTGTCTGTACAGCAGCCCGCCATCCGCATGTATCTCATCGAACGCGGTTTCGCCTAGGGGCGTCCGGCTTCAGCAACAACAGCTTGATCCCTGGCACAGGTCGCCGTTCGCCGACGTTGCCCGCTCTGCGTTCTAGGTCGTATACTACCCGCTGCCCGAAACTATTTCTTCGCAACAACAATATCGGGAGGCACTTATGCGGCGCAGGAATCTGGCGGTCTTGCTGCTTGGCTTAGCGGGAATGCTCATGGCGGGGGATCAAGCTGGTAGCCCAGCAAGCACTCTGGCGCAGGCCCCGGAGCGCCGAGTCATCTTTGTCCAGGGAATGGACAGCGAGGCGAACTGCCAGCCAAACGATAATCTGCAAAGCGTGGCGAATTACCTTGTTGGCCATTCCGACGGACTTCTGAGTAACGACGACTTCTTGGGTTTCAGTTACAGCGGAAGCTATTGCAGTCCCGATCCTACGAGCGAATTCCCGAACTATACTCCCGACTACTCAAGCGACTTCACCTGCGGCAGCATAGACCCGGCCGATGGTGGTCTGGGTCATTCCCAGCGCTTCGGCACTTGGTTTCGCTCCTTGCCGGCAGACGGAACCACTTATGACATCGTGGCGCACAGTATGGGAGGCGTTGTAGTCGCCTACTGGGTAACGGAACTGGCGTCCGCAGAGGATTTGGCGAAGCTGCACGCTGTCATTACCTTAGACAGCCCGCTTCTCGGAATTGCAGAATGGCAGGAATGGGCAGCGAGATTGCGGAGCGCCTTAGGGTTCGCGCGCTGTACGGCGCTGGACAACAGATATTCTGACATGGATGACGACTCTCCAGTAATAGCTGCCATCGGGAACGCAGAGACTGTAGAGAGAACACCGTTCGTGACCATTCGCAACCAGCCAGACCTGGTGGTGCCCCCAGATATTGCGTACCTGGCGGGGGCATGGCTGGATCGACTCCTGGATGATCCATGCGATGGGCTTATTGGCACCAATCACGGTTGTGTCTTCACGAATGACGTTGCGCTTGGGACGATTCTAGTGGCCGTGCAACAAGCGGGCGAGACGCCGGGAGAAGCGACAACCGGCGACTGGCCGATGTTCGGACACGATCCGGGGGTGACCCACTTCAATGCGGCTGAGGAGGAACTAACCCCGCCTCTTTCGATGTTTTGGAGTGTCGACGGCCTGGCTCAAGGTCAGTGGCCTGTCGTGAGCCAAGGCGTCCTGTACATCGAGGCCCGATTTGGAGACTTGGTGGCTATTGACGCGACCACCGGAGAACTGC
>JADFPV010000065.1 GCA_022562155.1 Chloroflexota bacterium | reverse complement strand
AACCGGCATCCGGGAAAGAGTCAGGCAATGCGTAGATTCTCGCGCGAGGCCGACGAATTTAGCGCTCTCTTGAAGATAGACCAATCGGAGGGGGAGAAGAGATCGTGAACGAACTAACGCCTGAGCGCGAACGCATGCTGGAGGAGTGCCTCCAACTGCTCGATCGCGGCGCGAGCCTGGACGAGTGCCTGCAGCGCTATCCAGACGATGCCGAAGAACTCCGCCCATACCTGGAGCTTCGGGCCAGCCTTCTCTCGGAACCACTCGCTGAGCCGCCCGCGGGTGCCTACGGTGCCGGGCGTTCGCGACTGCTGGAAGGGGTCGCAATCTCGCGGGAGGAACGAGCGGCCAAGGGATTGCCGTGGTCGCTCGTAACCGGTCTCTTCACAGACCAGCGCCTTCCCGGCGGCGGCGTTGTCAGGGCGGCCGCCGGCGTCGTAGCCGTTCTTGCGCTCGGTATTGGCGCGCTCGGAGCCTCCGCTGCCGGGGGGTTCGAGCCCGCCAGGGATGCCCTGGAGCCCGCGCGCGATATACTCCGGACCCTCCACATCGTCCCCGATGATGACGAGCCTACAAAGCGGGAGTCCGAACAGCGTCCTTCGGACGTCGACTCAGACGCGGTACCAACGTCAGAAGAAACGCGGGAGGCAGATCGAGCAACCGTAACGCAGGTACCATGTGACCGTGGGTCCGACAGGCCTTGTGAGGATGAACCACGTCCCTCCCCTACTCCCGTCCGCGACGTGCGCCCAAAGGATGAGCCGATTCGCGATGCTGCGCCTACGCCGGCGCCACTCCGCGATGAGCCATCCCGGCCGAGCGACCGCGAGCCCACAGAAACGCCCGCTCAGGACTCGCCTCTAGACGAGCCGCCTCGCGACGCCGAACCGACCCCAGAGACCGATAGTACAGACTCCCCGCCGCGTGATGCGCCGCCGGACGACACTCGCAGTGGCGACGCCGAGCCCACCACCGAGCCTGTGGCGGAGCCGCGACCCGAGAGCGACGCCCCCGTCCTTGACGAACCAAACAGCCGTCCTGCCGATGGCCTCGGCTCTTCAGCCGGAGACGGAAGACGAGGCGATCATCGCTAGCGATCTGTTTAGGCACGAAACAGAGAAGCCGCCCGGGTGGGCGGCTTCTCGTATGCTTCCTTAGAATCAGCTATTCGACGACAAGGTCCTGCGCCATGCCTAACGCAAAGTGAGGCAGTCCGGTTTCAGGGTCCGTGACGAAACACAACAATGCGTACGAACCAACTTCAAGATCTAACGTCGTAATTCCCGATTCTCCCGGTGTCATCACTGCGACCTGGCCAGTGAACGTGAACGGTGGAGGCCCGGTTGGCTCGACTGCACCTGTGAGGAGGCCCAGCAGGTCCTCGGTCGTGGTCCCTTCATCAAGCTGGAACACGGCCATCTCGTGGGCCTGAGGCCCGTTGTTCATGACTTCAAACGTCGTCTCGCCCGCTGCGAGCGTTTCAGGCGCATCGAACTCGAAGTCGGCGAGCCCAACGTTCACGTCGACTTCCGGAGCCTCTGCCTGCTCGTCTGGTGCAGCCGTCACCTCTAGCTCCTGCCGCATGCCTTTAAACGCGTGCTGAACGTTGTCAGTTGGACTCGGAATGAAACAGATCAGCGCGTACGTGCCTTCTTCCAGGTCTATGACATTCTCGTTCTCGCCGCCGGGACTCGTGCCAGGGCCTCCAGCCGCGGTTGCTACCATCGCGAAGATATCGGTTTCCGTTACATCAGGATCGTCGAGGGCCGCATCGAAGTCGCTGTACGATACGTCGTCCTTCAGCCGCAGTAGCTGGGCCTGGTGATCTTCGGCCACTGATTCGTTACTGAAGACGATTCTGGTCAGACCGCCGGGGATGCTGCTGGGAGCGTCGACGAATAGATAGTCGTTCGCGACGATCGTGACGCTCGGAATCTCAACGCTCGTACTTTCAACGGTCGGAGTCGCGTCGCCGCCTCCGACTTCGTCATCCGCATCGTCATCGTCCGAGCAGGCGACGGCGCCGATCGCGAAGATCACTACCGCCAACACGACGAACAGTAGCATTCTCGGTGTACGTAGGTTCATGTTGCTCCCTTCCCGCTAAGCAAAGAATCGCTCCGTAATGGCTAGCACAACGGTAGTACGGCGCGGGATAAGGATCAAGTGTTTTACTATATCGGCTCTGACGTCGCCGCCAACAGAACGCGGGATCGATGTCGAAGAACTGGGTTATTTCCTTCGCCTTCGCGACCCCGGATAGCTTGACGCAGACTACATTCCGCGACGCGGTTCCGCGAGCCTAGAAAATCGCGATGGGGTTCACTGGCGATCCAGTGCCGCCCTTCACGTAGAGCGGCGCGATGACGAGTTGGAACTCCCACCGGCCAAGCTCTGCACAGGCGGTCGCCAGCTCATCGAAGTCGGCATTGTCCAAGAGCGGCAGGCCCATGTACGGAATCGCGGTCGAGTGGATCGGCATGGCCGGCGCCTTGTACTGGTCCTGCTCCGGCGCCTCCATCAGGTCCCAGCCGAGCAGCGCAGCGTCTGTCTCATACAAGAACTCGAGCGTGGACGCATGCAGGCCTGGCGCCTTCCAAACCGGCTCGAAGTCCGGGTTGGCTTTCCAGAATTCGGTCGCACCGCAGCGAACGAGAACGGCATCACCGGAGCCCGGCTGCACACCCTCCGCGTCCGCGACGTCGGCGAGTTCCCAGCCGTGGACGGGCTCATCGAAAGACACATGATCGACTCCGCGATGGCGTGTCACATCATAGAGGACGCCGCGCGTCACGATGCCGTGGCGCCAGAAGTCGACCGAGTTGTTGAGCGCGCCGTCCTCGGTGACGTCAGATTTCGGACGGCCGTTATAGAGCCGGCCGTCTGCGGTAAAGATGTGACAGAGCGCGTCGATGTGCGTGTTGGCGAAGCCGTGGTAGGAGACGCCGATGTAGTCGCTGGAGCCCATGCCTCCGATGTTCATCCTATGGTCGGCAGGTGATTCGTTGCGCCGGCCGGAGAGCACCTGCTCGGTAGCCAGCGGCCGTGCGCAGGAAACAGAGCGCCCTGTCTGGACAAGGCCTGCGGCCTGTTGCCGGACATCCTCGGAGATATGGTTGAGCGTGCCTAGCTGGTCATCTTCGCCCCAACGGCCCCAGTTGCTGAAGCGTTCTTTGTAGGCGTCGAACTCTTCCGGTGTTGGAATCGTACGGTCTGCCAGAGACATAGCTTCCTCCTAGCTGTTGCGTGGTTCAGTTGGTTGCATCGCGCAGTTTTACAACCTCATCAAGGCCGCCGCGACAGAGTTCGGCGTCTCGATCGCAACCCTCCTGCTCGCACCAAGCAAGGCCCTCACCGTAGTGGCGTTCCGCTTCGTCTAGCAGTCCGAGCTTGACGCAAACGCCCCCTCGTGTGGGGGCCACGGCCCTGCCCTGCAGCGTGGAGAAGCGAGCCGGCGAGCGTACGATCTCATCTTGGCGAGTAAACGCGTCGTAGATGGTTCGATGAAGCGTCTCATCACCCAGCGCTAGGATGCACTCCATCGCGGCGGGGGCCTCCATCCAATACGGCTCCGTGTCGCTCCCCCGGTCGACGTCGACCCACGCCTGCAGCGCCCGCGCCGCCGCATCGTGCTTGCCAGTGCGGTACAGCATACCCGCTGACGTCGCGTGAATCTGCCCAACAGCCGTCGGCGCCTTGCCGCCCCGATCTGGGTCGATCATGAGCCGCATCGCGCCATCTACATCGCCTCGCGCCTCCGCGATCCACATGCGATAGCAGTCCGCGCGGAAGTCGGAGTCCCCCGGCGACGACGCGAGTAGCTCCTCGCAGTGCTCGAAATCGCCCCGGACGAATGCGACGCCGATCATGTCCATCAGAGCAAGCTGTGCACCAAATAGCAGGTTGACGTTGGCGGTGTACTCGAAGGAGCGTTCAGCGAGTCGATAGCCTTCGTCAAGGCGGCCGGCCTGGAGTGTGTTGAATCCGGCGCCCCGCAGGACTCCGCCGGCTACGTGATACACCTTCTGGTTCGCGTAAGACGTATGGGCCTGCTCGAACAGGCGAATTCCTTCGTCGATGTCACCTTCCTCGAAGAGCTTCCAGGCCTTTCGCTGGATCCGTGACGCCAGGACGTCCTCGAAGCCATGCTCCTCGGCGATCGATATCGCCTGGTCGTAGTTCGACTGTCCTTCATCCTCGGGCCACGCCAGATCAAGAAGCAGGCGAGCCTTGAGGTAGGCGTCGCTGTCGCCAAGCGCGGCCAGCGCCTCTTCGGCCATCATCTTGTGGCGTTCCGGCGGTCCCCAGATGTGGAGAATCTCGACAGTTGCCCTCGCCTGCGCGACGCCGTCGCCGCTCTCCTTCGTCAGCGAAATCGCGCGCCTCAACGTCCGCCATGCCGTACGCGCCTCCGCCAGGTTCCAGTAGCAGCGGCCCAGCCCGGTGAGCAACGCCACCTCGTCCTGCCCTGCATCATCTGGCGCCTGTGCGACGATCGAAAGGCATGCTTCGTATTCGTCGACCGCCTCGCGCCATTGCGTGGCGGTCTCGGCCGCTTCTGCGGCCTTTCGGTGCTCTTCGGCTGTGTCTCGCTCGGGCATGAACCATAATTGTACGCCATCGTATTCTTACGCCAAGGGCCTAGCTTGAGGGCGATACGGCGAACTATACTTGTGATCGAAACATGCCTCTGGCTCGACCTTGGCCACTCCTGGCTAGGACCAAATAGACGAACTACTTGACACTCTCCAGCAGCCGTACATTTTGGGTAGCCATCGGACTGATTGTGCTGGCGGCGCTGCTTGCAGCCTGCTCCTATGACAGCAGCACGGTGCGGATCGACGGCTCGTCAACCGTGTTTCCGATCTCAGAAGCTGTGGCGGAGGAGTTCATGAACGACACGCGTGAGATCCGTGTCAACGTCGGCTTCTCCGGTACCGGCGCCGGATTCGAGAAATTCTGTCGAGGTGACATTCAGATCAGCGCCGCATCCAGGGCCATTAAGGACTCTGAAGTCACGGACTGCGCCGATGGCGGGATCGACGACATCATGGAGATCCAGGTGGCCATCGATGCGCTCACGGTCATGGTCAGTCCGAAGAACGAATTCGTCGATTGCATGACTGTTGACGAACTGCACTCGGCGTTCCGCCATGAAGGAGCTTCGACATGGAACGACATACGCCCGGAGTGGCCAGGCGAGGACATCATTTTCTACTATCCGGGCACAGACTCCGGCACGTTCGACTACTTTTTCGAAACCATCATCGAGGGCATTGACGCGGAGGCGTACCACCGCGGCGACGGGACCGCCTCGGAAGACGACAATGTGCTGGCCTTGGGCATTGAGAACGACAAGAACGCCATCGGCTACTTCGGCTTCGCCTTCTTCTTGGCGGCGAGCGAGGGGTTGCGGCCGGTGGCCATCGACGACGGGGATGGAGAGTGCGTCGAACCGTCTTTCGACACCGCACTCGACGGCTCTTACACGCCGCTCAGCCGGCCGCTCTTTATCTACACAAGGGAGAGCTTCTTGCGGGACCGGCCAGAAGTGCTCAGCCTCGTTCAGTTCTACCTCGAGAGTTCTGACGTTCGCCTGTTTCCGGAAGAGGAGTTGCTGGTACCGGAAGTTGGCTACGTGACCATGCCTGCGGACGTACTGGACGAACAGTACGCAAAGCTGGAGCCGTTCTTCCGGCTCCAAGAGGACGACTAGGTGCAACAGTCGCTTCGGGGAGCGGACGCGAGCACCATACGCCAGGCGTTGATGAAGCGTCCCCTGAAACACAGCGGCGAGTTCCTGATCATGGGTTTCCTCCTGCTGTGCGCAGCCATCTCGCTGATCACGACCGCGCTCATCATCTACGTGCTTTTCAGCGAGAGTGCGACGTTCTTCCAGGAGGTGTCCCTGGCCGACTTCCTGCTAGATACGGAGTGGCAGCCGCTCTTTGATCCCGTTTCATTCGGCATTTGGGAACTGGTCGCGGGCACGGTGAATGTCGTCTTCTGGGCATTGGTGATGGCCCTTCCGATCGGCCTCGGGACAGCGATCTACCTGAGTGAGTACGCGGCGCCACGCACCAGGCGCTTCCTAAAACCTATCCTTGAATCGCTGGCCGGCGTCCCGACGGTCGTATACGCGTACTTCGCCGTCAACGTCATTACGCTCGAGATACTGAGGCCGGTATTCGGAGACGGCCTGCCGATCTTCAACGGCCTCTCCGCAAGCGCGATGCTCGCGGTGATGATTCTGCCGACCATCGCCTCGATCTCGGAAGACGCAATGGCCAGCGTACCGCGCGACTTGCGCGAAGCCGCGTACGGGCTGGGGGCAACCAGGCTGGAGGTGGCCATCCGCGTGGTGGTACCGGCCGCGCTCTCCGGCGTCATGGCCGCCATTCTGCTCGCGGTGGCGCGCGCTATTGGCGAGACGATGATCGTGGCGATCGCTGCGGGCTCGACGCCTCACCTGACGTTGTCACCGCTTGAAAGCATCCAAACGATGACCGGTTACATGCTGCAGGTCGGTCTGGGCGACGCCGCACGCGGCACGATCGATTACCAATCGTTGTTCGCAGTCGGCGCGATGCTCTTCCTGATCACGCTCCTGTTCAACGTTGCGTCACATCTGTTCGTGAGCCGGTTCCGAGAGGAGTACGAGTAATGGCGGTTGTACCAGGCAAGCTTAGAGCGACCGGGAGCGTCGCGCGTAGGCAGGCGATCTCTCGTATTTCACGTTGGATCCTCCTGGCGGCGAGCCTGGTGGGGGTCGGCGTTCTCGTTTACCTCGCCTACGACACCATCAATACCGGTGCTTCGGGCCTGAGCTGGGACTTCCTCACCAGCTATCCGTCGAGGTTCGCGGACCGCGCCGGCCTCAGGTCGTCGATCATTGGCTCACTGTGGGTGCTGGGCGCGACTGTCGTCCTG
This sequence comes from Chloroflexota bacterium, assembly GCA_022562155.1. GTDB lineage: Bacteria > Chloroflexota > Dehalococcoidia > DSTF01 > RBG-16-68-14 > SZUA-185. Next base: position 10,616 of record JADFPV010000065.1, on the reverse strand, counting down.
GCGTTTCCGGTCGCAGTCGGTACGGCGATCTGGATTGAAGAGTTCGCTCCGAAGAACCCTGTCGTCACAGTCGTGAAACTGAATCTTGCGAACCTGGCCGGTGTGCCGAGCATCATTTACGGCATCCTCGGGCTTGCTGTCTTCGTCCGCTTCGCGGACCTCGGATCGAGCATCATCGCAGGTGCGCTCACGCTGGCTGTGATGATCATCCCCATGACCGTCATCGCCTCTCAGGAGGCGATCCGCCAGGTGCCGCAGAGTCTGCGCGATGGCTCGCTGGCGCTGGGAGCCACACATTGGCAGACCGTGCGCCACCATGTGTTGCCGCAAGCAACACCTGGAATTATGACGGGCGTCATCCTGGCACTCTCCCGTGCTGCCGGCGAGACAGCCGCGTTGATCATGCTTGGCGCGTTCTCATTCATCGCCTGGGACAACACGAGCCTCTTCGAGGATTTCACGACGGTCCCCATTCAAATCTACAACTGGACTGTCCGTCCAAGTCAGCAAGGGTTCCAAGTCAACGCATCGGCAGCCATCATTGTGCTGATGGTGGCCGTCTTGACAATGAACCTACTGGCAGCCATCATTCGCGAACGCTTCCGACAAGAGTAGGACGTGGTAGAACAATGGGGCTAGTGTGTGGAAAGATTGGAACTGATGGAAGCGGAGCCTGACGCCAACACGAAGATGCCAACATCAGAGAACCTAGAGCCAGAACCTGCGGACGCCATGGACTTCAGCGACCCGCTGTTTGCCCTCGAAAACGTGAGTTTCTGGTACGGTTCTAAGCAGGCGCTTGGTGATATCACGATCAAGCTCCCCGTCAATCGCGTCACGGCACTCATCGGGCCATCGGGCTGCGGCAAGACCACGCTGCTCCGCTGCCTGAATCGTATGAACGAACTGATCCCCGGCGTGCGGCTGACCGGCCAAGTCGCCTACCACGGCCAGGACATTTACGCGTCAGACATCGACCCCGTCGAGGTACGCCGCCGGATCGGCATGGTCTTCCAAAAACCGAACCCGTTCCCGAAATCGATCTACGACAACGTCGCATTCGGAGCGCGTGTGAACGGCTACGACGGGAACATGGACGAACTCGTTGAGCGTTCGTTGAAGCAGGCCGCCCTCTTCGATGAGGTCAAGGACGACCTGAAGAAATCAGGACTCGCACTCTCCGGTGGACAGCAGCAACGGCTCTGCATCGCGCGAACGCTCGCCGTCGGGCCTGACGTCATCCTGATGGATGAGCCCTGTTCGGCATTAGATCCCATCGCCACACTCAAGATTGAGGACCTCATCCGCGAGTTGGTCAGCGACTTTACGATCATTATCGTCACCCACAACATGCAGCAGGCGGCTCGCGTCTCCGATTTCACGGCGTTTATGCTCGCCGGGGAGGATGGCGCCGGGAGGCTGGTGGAATACGGACCAACGCAGACCGTGTTTACCAATCCGGCTGAGAAGCGAACCGAGGATTACATCACCGGCCGTTTCGGATAGGATTACGAGTCATGACACGCACATATTTCGAACGCCAACTAGAAAAAATCCAGGAAGACATGGTCGCGCTCGCGCTCCAGGTAGAGACGGCGATGGAACGAAGCGTCACCGCGCTCAGCGAGCGTGACACGGAATTAGCCAACCAAGTCATCGATGACGACGTCAAGATTAACGATGAGCGTTACAAGATCGAGGAGACGTGCCTCGAACTGATCGCCACACAGCAGCCGCTCGCGAGCGACCTGCGGACCATCGCATCCGTCCTCCACATCGTCGTCGACCTCGAGCGCATGGGCGACCACGCCGAAGGCATCGCACGCGTCGCTCTCATGATGGCGGATGAGCCGCCGCTGATGTCCTACGCAGGCATCAGAGAGATGGCGGAGATCACAAAGGACATGATGCTTGCCAGCCTGGAAGCGTTCAAGGACCGCGATACCGCGCGTGCCCGTGAGATCAGCGACCAGGATGACGAGGTCGACGCGCTGTACGAGAAAATCCTTGGCGAACTCCTCGTCCTCATGACGGAGGACTCCACCAAGATCGAGCCCGCCACGCACCTCACCTGGGTAGCGCACAACCTAGAACGCATTGCGGACCGCGTCACGAACATTTGCGAGCGCATCGTCTACCTCGTCGATGGCAAGATCCACGAGATGAACGTCTCTAAGTATTGAATCTACCATCTCGGACACGCCACGGACGGCACATGCTTACCCTCGTTCCAGAAGAGATAGAACGCTACGTCGCGGAGCACTCCGAGCCGCTGCCTCCGCTCATGCAGGAACTGGTAGCCGAGACGAAAGAAGTGATGGGCAAGCGTTCCGTCATGCTCTCGGGCCAGATCGAGGGAGCACTGCTTCAGACGCTCATCGCATCGCTGGGAGCCACACGCGTCCTCGAAGTGGGCATGTTTACCGGCTTCAGCGCCTTGATGATGGCGGCGGCCCTCCCAGGAGACGGGAAGCTCATCACATGCGAGATCAACGATCAGGCGATTTCGCTGGCGGAACGCTACTTCGCGAGAAGCCCGCACGGTGCCAAGATCGACATCAGACGAGGCCCGGCGATCGACACGCTGCGGGCGCTCAAACCACCATTCGATCTGGTGTTCATCGACGCGGACAAAACGAACTACACCGCCTACTACGAGGCGTCGCTCGACTTGCTGGCGCCGAAGGGCGTGATCGTGGTCGACAACGTCCTCTGGAGCGGAGACGTGCTGGACCCCAAAGACGACGACGGGAAGGCGATCGTGGCCTTCAACCAGCATGTCCAAGACGACGACCGCGTCACGAACGTCATCCTGACCGTGCGCGACGGCATCAGCCTGATCCGCCGCCGCTAGCCTCCAGCCACGCTCTCTCCTAACAAAGCACCGCTGTAGAATCAGACGATGCTGCTCGATCTGCTCAAGGCGGCTATCCTGGGCATGGTCCAGGGCGTAACAGAGTTCCTTCCCATCTCCTCAACCGGCCACCTCATCCTCTTCGAAGAGCTGCTCAACGTCGATCAGGACCAGTATGGCCTAACGTTCGATGCGGCACTACATCTCGGGACGCTCTTGTCAGTGCTGTGGTTTTTCAGGACACGCTGGATCGCACTGCTGCGGGCCGTCCTCGGTTCGCTCCGGACGCGCTCCCTTGTTGATTCCGAGAGCAGACTGGCCTGGTTGATCGTGCTTGGCACAATTCCGGCCGCCATTATCGGCCTGGCATTGGAAGACCTGGCCGAGGACACGTTCCGGTCGGTCGTCATCGTCGCCTCGATGCTGATCGCCTTCAGCGCCGTGTTCATCGTCGCCGAAGCGTTCGGCCGCCGGACGCGCTCGATGGCCGACCTGTCGTGGGGCGATGCGATCATTGTGGGCTTCGCGCAGGCGTTAGCGCTTGTGCCGGGCGTCTCGCGCTCCGGTACGACGATCTGCGCCGGCCTGTTCCGAGATGTTCAGCGGCACGAAGCCGCGACCTTCGCGTTCCTGCTCTCGGCGCCCATCATCGCCGGAGCGGGGCTGAAGAAATCGGTTGAGGTGCTGCGCGACTTCGCGGACGGGAAGCTCAGCGGTGATGACCTGGCCTTTTTCGCCGTCGGGTTCGTTGTCGCGGCGCTGGTCGGCTATGCGAGCATCAAGTTCCTGCTGCAATTTCTGACGAACAACAGCCTCCACACGTTCGCGGCCTATCGTGTTCTCGTCGGGCTGGTCGTGTTCGGGGCGCTGGGGTGGGAGCTTGTCGCGAGCGTTACGCTGGCTTAGGCCCGTCTTCATCGACTGGCTTCATCACCATCGTCGGCGTCTCTGTCGAGTAGATCGACATCCGCCGGCCATCCGGGTCGCGGAGCCAGGCGTGGCGTGCCTGCCAGGGCTGATCGGATGGTCCCTCCTCGATCTCAATGTCGAGCGATTTCAGCCTTTCGACCACGACGTCTACGTCATCGACACGCAGGGTGATCTCGGGCCCTTCCGCCGAGACCTGCCCTTTCGGCGCCTGTTCGATGCCGATGGCGAAGCCGCCGTGGCCGCCGACGGCGATGTAGACACCTCGGTCGTCTAGGAGTTGGAGACCCAGTGCCTCCAACCAGAACCACTTCGCCTTCTCAAGGTCGCCGACCTCCATGAAGAGATGCGTGAGGTGCGGTTGCAACGCTGCCGCTCCTACGGCCGCATGCCGCGGCCTTTAGGGCCACGCGCTTCGGATTCTACGATCTCATACGCGCGGCGGGCGAACTCGATCAGGAGCGAACGTGTGTCTCGCGGGTCGATGATCTCCTCCACGCCGAAGACCTCGGCGGTGAGGATCGGGTCGCGCAGCGATGCCAGCTTGTCCTCCAGCTCCGCCCGTAGGGCATCCGGATCGTCGGCCGCCTGGATCTGCCGCTTATACGCGGCTTCGACGCCGCCCTCTATCGGCAGCGAACCCCATTCGCCGGACGGCCACGCGTAGCGAGTGCTCGCCCGGGTCTGGTCGCGGTGGCCCGCGCCCGCAACACCGTAGGCCTTCCGCACGATGATCGAACACCAGGGTATCGTCGCCTGATAGACGGCAGTGAGCGCTCGCACGCCTTTGCGGATCGTGCCAGCCCGTTCCGCCTCAATGCCGATCAAGAAACCAGGGTTGTCGACAAAATTGACGACAGGCAGACGGAACGTGTCGCAGAGGTCGACGAAGCGCGTCATTTTCTCGCTGGCGTCGGCGTCGATGGCACCCGCGTTAAACCGAGAGTCGTTGGCCATGATGCCGACCGGGATGCCATCGAGCCGTGCTAGACCGGTGATGAGCGACTGGCCGAAGTGCTCGCCGATTTCGAAGAACGAACCCTGGTCGAGCACGAGGCGCAGCACCTCGCGCGCGTCATACACCTTGCGCCGATCGCGCGGGATAATCGAAATGAGCGCCTCCTCGCGACGATCGGGATCGTCAGTTGGTTCGCTCAGCGGCGGCGCCTCCCAGACAGACGACGGCATGTATGAGAGGAAGCGCCGGATGTGTTCGAACGCCTCTGCTTCACTTTCGACCTCGTTATCGACGGCGCCGCTGCCGTGGGCTTGAATGTGTGATCCACCGAGTTCTTCCTTTTCGACTTCCTTCCCAAACGCGCGGTAAACGACAGGCGGGCCTGCGACGAATAGCTGGCTGGAGCCCCGCACCATCACCGAGAAGTGCGACGCGGCGACGCGCGCGGCTCCGAGGCCAGCGACCGGGCCAAGCGCCGCACCGACGACGGGGACTTGTGACAGGAGCTCAGTCGAGACATCCCAGTCAGGGTTGACCGGGACGTACGACCGCCGGAGCGCGGCGTTCGTCTTTACGCTGCCGCCGCCACCTGTTCCGTCGACGAGCCGGACGATCGGCAGGCGCAGCTCGCGGGCGGTGCGTTCGCTCCAGCCCATCTTGTTGCCGACCGCGCCGTCAGCGGCTCCACCGCGAACCGTGAAATCGTCTGCTCCGATGATGACAGGGCGGCCATCGATCTCCCCGCGGCCGGTGACGAAATTCGACGGCGTGAGGCTCTTCAGCTTGCCATCATCGCCATACTCGACCCTGCTGGCGAGCGTGCCGATCTCGCGGAACGATCCAGGATCGAGCAAGAGATCGACCCGCTCACGCACGGGCAGCCGGCCCGCGTCGACGTGCCGGGCGACGCGCTCCTCCCCGCCCATTTCGCGAACGAGCTCTCGCCGGCGCTTAATCTCTTCGAGTTCTGGTTCCCACGTCATGGTTCGAGGCCTGCATTGTACATCGCGCCACCGCCCTACGCCGGATTGCTATCTACGGGACGTTCCTCATCGGGCGAAGGCTGGTGTGTGTGTTCAGCGATGAAGTCCTCCATCACGTTCTGGGCATCAGCCGGCGCGGTCCGGCTGGCACGATACATGAACCACGTTCCCAGTGCCCATACCGCTTGAGTCGGCGCCTCCCTGCAGATGGTGCGTTCTTTGAGCCTACTCGTGTCGCATGTAGCCGGAATACGTGATTTTGCCCACAGTCAGCCACTCGCGCTGTGTTTGCGTAGCTGTTACTGTAACAACGCATATTATGGTTGCAGAAGCTCCAGAAGCAGTAGCGTTTTCGCTAGAACTGAACGACGAACAGAAGCAGTTCCAGCAGTGGGTGCACGGCTTCGCTGAAGACGTGATGCGCCCAGCCGCGTCCGAGTGGGACGAACGTGAAGAGACTCCCTGGCCCGTTCTCGAAGAGGCGGCGAAGATCGGTATCTACGCACCGGGGTTCCTGGCGCACGCCGGCGCAGACCCTACCGGCCTGACGATGGCGGTCGCGATCGAAGAGATGTTCTGGGGCGACGCGGGCATCGGCATGGCCATTATGGGAACAGGTCTCGCCATCGCCGCGATCGCTGGGAACGGCACACCTGAACAGACCGCCGAGTGGCTGCCGCAGTGCTACGGCGAACCCGGCAACCTCAAGATGGGCGCGTTCTGTGTATCGGAGCCAGACGCCGGTTCCGACGTCGCGGCGCTGAAGACACGCGCCGTCTACGATGAAGCAGGAGACGAATGGGTGCTCAACGGCCAGAAGACCTGGATCTCCAACGGAGGCATCGCGGCGGTGCACGTCGTCGTCGCCGTCGTCGATCCAGATTTGGGTGCGCGCGGCCACGCCTCCTTCGTCGTCCCGCCTGACACCTCTGGTCTGACGCAGGGGACGAAATTCAAGAAGCACGGCATCCGCGCTTCGCACACGGCAGAAGTGTTCTTGGACGACGTACGGATTCCCGGAAAGTGCTTGCTGGGCGGAAGGGAGAAGCTAGACGCGCGGCTCGCGAAGGCGCGTGAGGGCAGTTCCACCGGCGTCCAGGCCGCCATGCGAACGTTCGAGGCGACGCGGCCGGCTGTCGGCGCGATGGCCCTGGGCGTCGCGCGAGCCGCCTACGAATACGCGCTGGACTACGCGAAGGAGCGGCACCAGTTCGGCCAGCCGATCATCGAAAACCAGGCGATCTCCTTCACTCTCGCCGACATGAAGACCGAGATCGACGCCGCTCGATTGCTCGTCTGGCGAGCGGCATGGATGGCGCGCACGCGCAAGCCGTTCCTGAACGCCGAGGGCTCCATGTCGAAGTTGAAGGCGAGCGAAGTTGCCGTCTGGGCGACGGAACGCGCGATTCAGATCCTCGGTGGCATGGGCTACGTGCGGGAGACGCCCGTCGAGCGATGGGCGCGAGACGCCAAGATCTTTACCATCTTCGAAGGCACGTCTGAGATCCAGCGGCTCGTCGTCGCGCGCGCAATCTCAGGCATGCACCTGACCTAACCTCATCTTCTCTTGGCAGCCTGAGCGGCGCGGAGCGCCCACTCCTTAAGCAGTTCCTCGTCCTCGACCACGTCCTTCGGCACCGTGAAGTTGCGGTCGACGGTCTTAGGGCCACGAGGCCGGCTCTTCGGCTGAAACGCTCTCATCCCTCGCTCTACGTATGCGGCCTTGCTCTGTTCGTCGGTGCGGAAATAGACAGCTCCGTTGCTCACGAAGCCAAAGTACTGGCCGTCAAGATAGAGGCCAACTAAACCGAACAGTGATCTCAGTGTGACCGGCAGCGGAGCGAGCCGATCAAGGATTGTGCCGGCAATCTCCCGATCGTTAGCCATGAGGGGCCGGCTGACTAATCGTCGCTCTGAGAGACGTCGTCGTCCGCGCTCGTGCGATGGGGCACCTTCTCAGCCGGGATGGTGCCCATCTTGCCCGCGTTATAGTCCTGGACCGCCTGAACAATCTCCTCGCGCGTGTTCATCACGAACGGGCCATGCCTGGCGACCGGCTCACGGATCGGCAGTCCACCGAGGATCAAGACCTCCCAGCCCTTGGGCGCACTCGACGGTTGCTTGTCGGCGGCCCGAATGAGCAGCGCGTCGCCGGGGCCAAAGACGGCGAGCTGCCCTTCGTCAAACGGCTGTTCGTCCTTCCCAGCATAGCCTTGGCCCGACAGCACATACACGAGCGCGTTGAAATCGCGCGGCCATGGCAACGTGAGTCGCGACCCTGGGGCAACGGTCGCGTGGAGATACGTGATCGGCGTATGCGTAACACCAGGTCCGGCATGGCCGTCTAGCTCACCGGCGATCACGCGAATGAGCGACGAACCATCCGCGTTTGAGAGCAGCACGACATCCTTGGCCTCGATGTCCTGGTAGCGCGGCGGCGTCCATTTCTTCGCGGCGGGCAGGTTCACCCAGAGCTGCACCCCGTGGAACAAGCCTCCTGAGACAACGAGTCGTTCCGGTGGCTTCTCGATGTGTTGAAGGCCAGAACCGGCCGTCATCCACTGCGTGGCGCCATCCGTGATCAGGCCTCCGCCGCCGGTCGTGTCCTCGTGCTCGAATGCGCCATCGATCATATAGGTGACGGTCTCGAAGCCCCGATGTGGATGCCAAGGCGTACCCTTGGCCTCGCCGGGCGCATACTCAACGGCACCCATCTGGTCGAGCAGCAGAAACGGGTCAGCAAGCGCTAGCGACGTCCCCGGAAAGGGTCGACGCACGACGAAGCCCTCGCCTTCTAGCTGGCGATGAGCCGTGACGATCTGGTCGACCGGCCGCCAGTTTGTGTCGTCGTCCGGCAGGCCGGGTAGGCGAGGCAACGTCAGGGTATCTGCGGTTACAGCCGGCAATGCGTTCTCCTTAAGGTCGGGGCTATCTTGCTGCTTGCAGTATATAGGCCAGCCCTCATGTCCATCTGTGCCACGGCCAACCTAGGTCTGCATGCCGCAACGGCTCACCGCCGCTCCGGCATCCCTAATGAGGTAAGATGGCGGCGTCATGATGCCCAGCATCCAATACGCCCGTACCGAGGACGGCGTCAGCATCGCCTACTGGACGTTGGGCAAGGGCTCGCCCCTCCTCGCGGACGTTGGCTATTGGAGCCACGTCCAGCGCGAGTGGGACATTCCTGAACGACGGGCCTGGTTCGAACGGCAAGCGGAGAACCATACGCTGATCCGGCTCGACCACCGCGGTTGCGGGCTCTCGGACAGACAGGTAGACGACGTGTCTCTTGAAGCCTTCTCGAGCGATATCGAGGCGGTGATGAAGCATGCTGGGATCGAAGAAACGGCCTTCTTCGGTACGGGGACAGGACAACGTGTAGCAGTTACTTTTGCGGCCGACCACCCGGAACGCGTGCCTCAACTAATTCTCTATCAGACATTCCTTCTCGATGGCACCATGCCAGCGAGCTTCCGAGCCCTTGCAACGCTTCGCGACGCGGACTGGGAATTCTATACCGACGCGGTCGTCCTCTGGGTCCAGGGCTGGAGCGCAGGAGAGGCGTCTGCCAAAATCGGCGAAATGTTCCGCGAAGCGGTTACGCCTGAGATGGCGAAGGCCATAGCCGACGTCCAGGAGCTTGATTTACAACCAAGGTTCAAGGACCTGACCATGCCCACGCTCCTTATGTTTCGTCCGGGTGGCCGCAGTTACGACCCGGACATGCCGAGGAGGTTCGGTTCTCAGATACCAAATGCCAGAAGCGCCTTCCTGGAGGGTGATTCATACGCCTGGTATATGCCCGACAGCGAGCAGTTGGTGAGCACGATCGACGAGTTCATCGCCGAACACTCGCAGGAGCCCGAGCCGGAGGCGCCGTCCGACGCCGTCAACGTGCAGGAGCTGGTCTCTGACACGCACGTCGTGCTGTTCACCGACATCGTAGGGTCGAGTGCGTTGGCGTCACGGCACGGAGACGACAAAGCGCACGAGGTACGCCGAGCGCACGACCGCATCGTGCGTGAGGCCCTGAAGGAGCAGCAGGGCAAGGAGATCAAGCACACCGGCGATGGCATCATGGCCGCGTTTAGCATGGCCTCACACGCCCTCGACTGCGCCATCGCTATCCAGCGCGGCGTAACGGCCTACAGTGAAGAGCACGCCGACCACCCGCTCTCGATCTACATCGGCCTCAACGCCGGCGAGCCGATCGCGGAGAACGAAGACCTATTTGGAACGTCAGTCGACCTTGCGGCCCGCATCTGCGACTTTGCGGATGCCGGCCAGATCCTCGTGTCGGACGTCGTACGGCAGCTCGTCGCGGGCAAACACTACCTCTTTTCCGACCGAGGCACCTCGGAGCTGCGGGGAATGGAAGACCCGATCAAACTATGGGAAGTGCGCTGGCTGGAACCGGACGCCTAGTCCGCCGCGAGAGGCTGCGCGGGGCCAGCACGCCGCGACCGGAGGGTGAGGTAGCCCGCGGAGGACGTACCTAGGTCGTCTCTGGACCTTGGTCCGCACGCTAGAATTCTGAAACACCAACGGGCGTGAGGAAGGGCGCAATGGACCTAGAGATCACCTACAGCCCAGGTGCCGACGGCCAGAAGACGGCTAGCATTCCAGCGCGCACGAAAGAGTGGGCGCTGTCCTTCATCGCCGAGGAATCCGCCAAGGGACCGAACGAAATCGCCGCAGTTGTCCAGCAAGGCCACGATGAGGTCCTAGACGCGATTGCAAATCTGACGGACGGTCAGGCGAAGCAGAAGGATCCGGACGATGATTGGTCTGTCCTCGAGGCAATGGCTCACGTCGTCACGACGAAGCAGATCGTAACAGGCCTAACGGCAAGCCTCGCTGCCGGTTCGCGCCCGCCCGGTATCGGTCCGGAATG
>JADFPV010000008.1 GCA_022562155.1 Chloroflexota bacterium | reverse complement strand
TGGCGCAAACACAGAAACTCATGCCGGAGCTGAACATCCCGAGGGAGAACATCGTTTTTATATCGGGCATCGGCTGCAACAGCCGCCTGCCGTACTACATGAACACCTACGGCTTCCACAGCATCCATGGACGCGCGCCGGCCATAGCGACGGGCCTGAAGGCTTCCCGGCCAGACCTGAACGTCTGGGTGATTACGGGCGACGGCGACGGCCTGAGCATCGGCGGAAATCACCTGTTCCACATTATGCGCCGTAACGTGGACGTGGTTATCGTCTTGTTCAACAACCGCATCTACGGGCTCACCAAGGGGCAGTACTCACCAACATCGGAGATGGGCAAAGTCACGAAGACCTCGCCCGTGGGCTCAATCGACTATCCAGTCAACCCCTGCGCGTTCGCATTAGGCGTAGGCGCTACATTTGTGGCCCGCACGCTCGACATCGACACGCATCACCTGATCTCCACACTGGAGCGCGCGTCACAGCACAAGGGCACATCGTTCGTCGAGGTACTGCAAAACTGCAACGTCTACAACGACGGCGCCTACATGGAGTTCGCGGATAAAGCGGTGCGGCCAGACAGAATGGTCGAGATTGAGCACGGGAAGCCGCTCGTATTCGGTAAAGAGCGCGATAAGGGGCTGCTACTCAACGGGGTAACGCCCGAAGTCGCTAGCCTGAGCAATGGTAGGTCAGAGGAAGGTCTTCTCGTGCACGACGAGACGCTTGAGGACCCCACGATCGCATCGATCCTAGCCAGGATGGACTACCCTGAGTACCCAGTCGCGATGGGCGTGCTGCGGGCCTTCGAACGGCCGACGTATGACGAACTGATGGAGAAGCAGATCCAAGACGTCATCAAGGAGCAGGGTCCCGGCGACCTGGAGTCCCTTCTCAACGAAGGTGACGGCTGGGTGGTAGAATAAGCGCTATCCCGGCAAAGCATCATGATCTGCCCAAGCTGCCACACTGAGAACATCCCCGGCGCCGATTACTGCGATGGCTGCGGCAGCGACCTGCAGGATCTGGCGCACCCGCAAGCCGAGGATGAGTTCAGCAAACACATCCTCACGGATGTGATAGGAGCCGTGGATGCCGACGCGCCATCACCGGTGGCCCCGGGCGATCCCATCGGCCTCGTGATCCACCAGATGCAGGAAAGCGGTGTCTCCGCCGTCCTCGTCAAGGACGAAGGCGAACTGGTCGGCATCCTAACAGAGCGGGACGTGCTATTGAAGGCAGCTGGCGACAACATAGACTTAAACGCTCTTGCCGTACGGGAACTGATGACGCCCGACCCGGTGATCTTGCAGGAGGACGATACCCTGGCCGTCGCGCTGCACAAGATGTCGGTGGGCGGATTCCGCCACATCCCCATCGTGGCGAACGGGGAAGCGAAACGCATTGCCTCAGTTCGGGATGTCGTGAGGCACATCAGCCCGTTCATCCCGCACAACTCAGACGCATAGCCTCCAACCACATCGATCGCGTGCTATACTCCGCCGCGGTAGCTCATGATATCTACGAGTACGACGGTCACGCGCGCGGATTTCGAAAAGCAGACTGGCTGGCATATCAAGCCTGAAGGCGCCTGCTGGGGAGAGCGCTGCATTCCACTCCCAGAACCGGTATCGGAACCCATAGATCTGGCCGCGATTTCTACCCACCTCTCGATGCCTCTCGTCCACGATGAGGAAGCCGGTCTTTGGGCGCTGGGGCCGGAAAGCGGCGGGACTGCACTCATGACCGCGCAGGCCGCGGACTTGATGCTACCGGACTGGAGAAACGAGACCTTTAGCCTCAGTTCGCTCCGCGGAAAGAAGGTCCTGCTCATCGCCTGGGCCTCTTGGTGAGGCTGCCGGAACGACCTGCCCGTGTGGCAGGAGCTGCGCAACGAGCTACATCCTAAGGGCCTTGAGATCGTCACAATTGGACTAGACGCTAACGTCGAGGCCGCTCGCGACGTCATCTCGACCAACCCGCCCGAACATCCATCCCTGATTGACCAGCAGCATGTGCTAGGCGCGCTGTTCGGCGTCGTCAACGTGCCGAGTGGCATCTGGATCGACGAACAAGGGATGATCGTCCGGCCTCCCGAACCCGCCTTCCCAAAGCCCTCGCCGCTGTTGGACGCTCCGATCCCAGAAGGGCTGCCAGATATGGTGCGAGAGATGCTCCAGGAAGCGAAAAAGATCAAGGCGGAGCCGGAACTCTACGTCAGCGCGCTGCGCGATTGGGTCGAGCGTGGGTCAGAGAGCGCCTACGCCCTTCCGCCGGACGAAGTTATTGAGCGGAGCAGGCCGCGGCCGATCGAAGAGGCCACGGCGGCAGCGCACTTCGAACTAGGGGAGCACTTGCACGCACAAGGTAACGTCGAACGAGCGGCCCACCATTGGCGGGAAGCGCATCGCTTGCATCCCGAAAACTGGACCTACAAGCGACAGGCCTGGAGCCTCGCCGACCCGGTACAGGGCCCGACAGACCTCTACGAAGGCAGCTGGCTTGGCGACGTACGCAAGACCGGGGCCGAGAACTACTACCCGCCGCTAGACATGTAGCCAGCGAACGGAAGCAAGGAGACAAACGTAAGACCACCAGGCAAATGCCTGGTGGTCGAACTGTTATGGCGACCGCGAGCGGATTCGAACCGCCGATCTCCACCTTGACAGGGTGGCGTGTTAGACCGCTACACCACGCGGCCGCGTGATGAGCCGGACGTTCCAGCCGTAGAAGTATATCACGTGTTCCCTGCACCAGCCATTGTCCGCTATGATGCCGCACCATGAGCGATCCTGAGACTATCGGCCTCTTCGAGGCGCTCTACAGCACACGGGCGCTCCGCCGCCTGAAGCCTGATCCAATTCCAGAGGACGTCCTGTTCCAATTGCTGGACGCCGCGATCCGCGCGCCTTCCGGTCAGAACGCCCAAGACTGGCGCTTCGTCATCATCACAGACGCAGCGGTGATAACAAAGCTGGGTAGCTGGGCGGCAGACGGCTGGTCTCGATATCAGCCTGAGTTCTCCGAACACCCCGAGAAGATGAACGCTCTGCCCAGAACCCAGCGGCTCTCGTTGCGCTCTGTCGAATACTTAGCACAGCACCTGCATGAAGCACCGGCCGTGATCCTGTTTTGTGGCCGCAAGGGCCGCCACTCCAGCCCAGGCGGCAGCACGTTCCCGGCGGTCCAGAACCTGCTGCTAGCGGCGAGAGCGCTGGGCTTGGGGGCATCGATCTTCAATCTGCCTCTGACTCATGCGCCGGAGCTGATCGAGGAGCTGGGTATCCCAGAGGACAACCAGCTCTACTGCTTGGTGCCGGTCGGCTATCCGCTCGACAAGCACGGTTCCGTGCGTCGCAAGCCCGTCGCGAAGGTGGCATTCTGGAATCGCTGGGGCCAAGCCTGGGACTACGCCGAACAGCAGCCCCCCGAAGGCTTACAAGAGAAATGGCTCAGCAAAGGAGTAGCCGATGGACCCGAACGGTAAGGTCGCCGTTATATCTGGAGCAGCGTCCGGCATCGGACTGGCGACGTCGAAGCTGCTGGCCTCCAATGGCGCTAGCGTTGTGATGATAGATCTCCAGGCCGAGGCAGGCCGAAAAGAGGCCAGCGAGATCGAGGCGAGCGGCGGCAAGGCGCATTTCGTTGAAACCGACGTGCTGAAGAAAGACGACCTCCAGCACGCGCTCGATGAGGCAGTTTCACGGTTCGGCCGCGTCGACATCGCCTATAACAACGCGGGCATCGGCGAAAGTGGCGACTTTCTACAGCCCGACAATGATGTTTGGCAGCGCACGTTGGACATCGATATCACGGCCGTAATTCAAGCCGTTCGCCTAGAAGTCCAACTGATGCGCAGTCAGGGCGGGGGCGGCGTGATTATCAACACAGCCTCGATGGGCGGCCTGCTGCCGATGCCGACGAGCCCGATTTACGCCGTGGCAAAGGCAGGCGTTGTCCATCTCAGCCGATCGCTCGGCTACTTGGCCGCCGAAGGGATTCGGGTGAACGCAATTTGTCCTTCGTTTACGCTCACGCCGTTGGTACAGGGCGCCGGCGAGGCGGCAATCGAGATGATGAAACAAGAGATTGGCGGCATCCTCCAGCCTGAGGACATCGCCCAGGGCGTTCTGGAACTCGTCAACGACGACTCCAAGGCCGGCGAGGTGATGCGGGTGACCGTCCGAAATGGGCTGGACTACGCCCACCTGCCGGGGCGAAAGCAGGCCTAGTCAGCAGACGCCGCTCCCAGCACCTCTAGACCGTCTAGATACGGCTGTAGCGCGGCCGGCATCCGGACTGTGCCGTCCTCTTGCTGGTGCACCTCGAGTAGCTGCGCGAGGATGCGTGGCGTTGCGATGGCGGTGTTGTTGAGCGTATAGAGGTACCGCACCCTACCGTCTTCGTCGCGATAGCGCAGGTCGGCGCGACGCGCCTGCCAGTCGTAGAACTCCGCGACCGAGTGCGTCTCGCGGTACTCGTTGGCGCTGGGGAGCCAGCACTCGATGTCCCACGTCCGTACCTTGCCCGCGCCCATCTCGCCGGTCGAGAGCCGAACGAGACGATATGGCAGTTCCAGCGCCTGAACGAGCGCCTCCGCGTTGGCTAGGAGCGCTTCGAACCAGCGGTTCGACTCCTCCCTGTCAGGCACACAGCACACGTACTGCTCAACCTTGTAGAACTGGTGGACACGCAGCAGGCCGCGGACATCCTTACCGGCGGCGCCGGCCTCGCGCCGGAAGCACGTCGAAAACCCGGCATCGCGCACCGGCAGGTCCGAAGGCGAGAGGATCTCACCGCTTCTCAGGTAATTGAGACCGACCTCCGAGGTGCCCGACAGAAACAGATCGTCCT
This sequence comes from Chloroflexota bacterium, assembly GCA_022562155.1. Taxonomy (GTDB): domain Bacteria; phylum Chloroflexota; class Dehalococcoidia; order DSTF01; family RBG-16-68-14; genus SZUA-185. The sequence continues at coordinate 47,291 of JADFPV010000008.1, read as the reverse complement.
CTAGCTCATATGCCTCTTCACGGCTGCCGGGAAAGTGACCTGTGCCGACCAACGCCGCCTCACGCGCGAACGACGGCAACGCGACGGCTGTAAAACCTTGCTTCACCATGTAATCCAGCGCGAAGCGCCAGAGGCTCATCTCCAGCAGCGCCAGCTCACCTCGTAGCGCGTAGCTGCGGGATCCAGCCAGGTTGCCAATGCTGGCGACCGCCCAGTCGTGCAACTCCAGCAGCTCAACGTGGTCTTTGGCCTCGAACCCGAACTCCGGCTTGTCTCCCCAGGTCCGGAGTTCGACGTTCGATTCCTCGCCGGGGCCGACCGGTTCGTCATCGCCGGGGATGTTCGGTACCAGCAGGAGCAGTTCGCGAAGCTCGTCTTGCTTCTCGCGAAGGCCGGGCTCCTTCTCCTTGAGCTTCGAGCCGATAGAGCGGCTCTCCTTGATGAGTTGCTGACGCTCGGACTCGTCAGCTTTGCCCGTCTGCTTCGAGAGCACGTTCCGCTCGTGTCGCAGGTCTTCGACTTCGATCAGGATCGCTTTCACTTCTTCGTGCTTGGCGAGCAGGTGGTCGAGGTCGAGATCGACGCCTTTGACGTCGATCGCCCGCTTAACGACATCCACGTTCCCTACGATGAAGTCCACATCCAGCATGGGATTATCCTACGGAGAACGTGTCCCGGCGTCCAGCGAGCCAACTCGACGAGATCGATCGGCTTGCCGAGCTTCGAGACTGGGACGGCTCACGAGGCGCGCGCCAACGCGTGCTGCGTTCCTGCTCAGCTATGGTGTTTGGTTCTTGCCAGGGAGGCCAAGCTGCCGTCGCACGAGGCCGTCGCGCACACGATCAGGCACCCACTTCACCAACATACGCTGGAGCTGCGCATCGCGGCCGACGACGTAGCGCGTCTTCGGCGTCTTAGCTGTCAGCGCATGCTCGACGAATTTGGCGACGTTATCGGGAGGGATACCCGCTTCTTCAAACTCTTGAACTACCTTCTCGGCCGTTTCCATGGCGTCGCCGTAGAGCATCATCGCTTCCTCTGGAAGGGTCTTCTTGAGCTCCTCGACGGCGGCTCTAGACTTGTCCCAGATCGGCGTCGTGATGCTGCCCGGCTCGATAATCGAGACGTGGATTCCCCATGGCTGAAGCTCTTGCCGGAGAGAGTCGGTCAGCGCCTCCATAGCAAACTTCGATGCGTTGTACGGGCCCAGGAAGGGAAACGCCATACGCCCGCCTATGGAACCCATGTTCACGATGCGGCCGTTGCCCTTCCGGATCAGTGGCATGAACGCCTGCGTCACAGCGATCTGCCCGATCACGTTCACCTCTAACTGGCGGTGGAGCTCGTCTACGGAGATGAACTCCAAAGGTCCCAGTATGCTCATGCCGGCGTTGTTCACGAGACCTGCCAGCCCGGACTCCCCTACCGTAGCGCTTACGGCTTCCGCAGAGGCACTGATCGTCGGCTGTTCTGTCACGTCCAGGATGATCGGCGTGAGATTATCAGACGCCTTCGCCTTCAGCGCTTCACCGTCAACCTCCTTGCGCACGCCTGCAAATACTCGAAACCCCAGCCGGTCCAAGCGCAACGCGCACGCCTCGCCGATACCTGTGGAGGCGCCTGTAATCACTATCGATCGCGTTTCAGATCCGTCCTGGTTCATGGCGATGCCCTCCTCTCAGCTTCGAAATGCCGATCTGTTTCCAAAAAGCCTTCTGACTCAATCATCTCCGCCACGGGCAAGAATAGGGCACTCACGGAGGCTTGTCAAACGCCCCTATTGGTAGCCGCCTAGACAGACGGCATCTATACTGATCCGAGCAACACAATGTCTGCTCAGCCGCCGATCCTACAAGTCGATCTCCTTACGAAATCGTTCGGCGGTGTGCTCGCCCTCAACGACTGTACGCTCTCCGTCAGAAAAGGCACCATCACCGGCCTCATCGGCCCGAACGGCGCAGGCAAGACAACGCTCTTCAACCTGATCGCCGGCGCCGAAAAACCCACATCCGGCTCGATCCGGTTCCAAGGCCGTCGCATCGATGGCTTGCCTCCCCATCAGATCTTCCACCAAGGCGTGGTGCGCACATTCCAGATTCCGCGTTCCATTACAACGATGACGGTGCTGGAGAACCTGATGCTGATGCCTCCCAACCAGGCCGGCGAGCGCATCTGGAACCCATGGCTGTTCGGCTCACGCGTCTCCCGAGAGGAGGAGCAACACTACGAACGCGCGATGGAGGTGCTGGCTTTTGTCGACCTGCTGGAGCTGCGCGATGACTACGCCTCCAGCCTCTCCGGCGGCCAGAAGAAGCTGTTGGAACTGGCGAGGACTCTCATGTGCGACCCAGATCTGCTGCTCTTGGACGAACCCGGTGCGGGCGTAAACCGCGTGTTGTTGAAGAAGCTGGCGGAGAAGATCGAAGCGCTGAGCTCAGACCTCGGCATCACGATCTTTCTGATCGAGCACGATATGGACCTCGTCACCCGGCTTTGCAACCCGGTGCTGGTGATGAGCGAAGGCAGCTTACTCGCGGAAGGATCACCGGACCAGATCAAGACAAACGAGCGCGTCCTCGACGCTTATCTGGGAGGTCAGTACCGATGACACTGGCCCTCGAAGCAACCGACGTTGTCGCTGGCTACGGCGAGGCTGAGATCCTCCACGGCGTCTCGATTGCCGTTGAGGAGGGTGAGATGGTGGCCATCATCGGCCCGAACGGCGCCGGCAAGTCTACACTCCTGAAGACGATCTTCGGGCTGATCCCAACAAGGGCCGGGAGCGTCCGTCTTGGCACCAATGACATCACGAGCGATAGGCCCGATAGCATCGTCAAAGCGGGAATGTCGTATGTACCGCAGGTCGAGAATGTCTTTCCCAGCCTGAGCATTAACGAAAATTTAGAAATGGGAGCGTACGTCCGACAAGACGGCCTGCGCGAACGGCTGGAGGTCGTCTATGACATGTTCCCAGACCTCACGAGTCGACGCGGCGATGGCGCAGGCAAGCTGTCCGGCGGCCAGCGCCAGATGCTGGCGCTGGCGCGCGCCCTGATGCTCGACCCGCAGGTCCTGTTGCTTGACGAGCCCTCTGCCGGCCTCTCGCCAAAGATGGTCGACTCGATCTTCTCGAAGATCGTAGACATCAACCTCGCCGGAACGGCCGTCCTGCTCATCGAACAGAACGCGCGAGAGGCGCTTTCGTTCTCTCATCGAGCCTACGTCCTCGTCACCGGCGAGAACCGGATGGAGGGCGACGCGAAGACGATGATCGACAACGAAGAGGTCGGACGCCTCTACCTTGGAGAGTAGATGTCGATCGTTCCTGCGCAATTCAACGACAGACTGACATCGCTAGGTGAACAGTACCGGCGGTTCAGCGAGACCACGGCCACAGCGTTGCTGTGGGTCCTGATCTCGATCCTCTTCCTGTGGGCAGCCATCTTCGAGACCGACCTATTCATCGCGGGGATGATCGTCGGGAGCGTGCTTGCGCTCGGCGCGATCGGGCTCACGCTGATCTACAGCATCCTCGGCTTCGCAAACTTCGCGCACGGAGACACGATGATGTTGGGGGCCTACGTCGCGTTCTTCCTGCTCACGGGCATCGTCGTCGGCGAGAAACCCAACATCGATCTCGATGTCGGCTGGAGCCTCAACCGCATGCCTGGCGCCACAGCCGAACTTTGGGACCTTAGCTTCGGCTGGGGGCTACTCGTCGCTATCGCGTTGTCGATGTTCGTAATGGCGGCCTTCTCAATCGGGCTCGACCGCGTCGTTTACCGGCCGCTTCGCAGACGCGGTAGCGGAATCGTGATCTTCGCGATGGCGGCGCTTGGCGTCGCATTCTCCATCCGGGCGGTGATGCTGATCATCTGGGGTCCTGACCCAAGACGGTATGTCCAGGGCATCCACTACGCCAACCATTATCCCTTCGGCGTCGTGCTCAAGACCGACCAGATCTTCATCTTCCTCGTCGCGATGGGCTTGGCGGCGGTGATGTATTTCGTGCTGTTCCACAGCAAGCTCGGCAAGGCGATGCGGGCGATGGCGGATAACCCAGACTTGGCGCTGGTGAGCGGGATCAACACGGACCGCATCGTGATGTGGACGTGGGCGATTGGCGGGGGCTTGATGGCGATAGCCGGCGCTTTGCTGGCGATTCAGGCGTTGTTGCGGCCGATCCTCGGCTTCGAGTTGATCCTGCCGCTCTTCGCGGCGACGATTCTCGGCGGCATTGGCAAGCCGCAGGGAGCCTTCATTGGCGCACTGGTGGTTGGAGTCTCGCAGGAGTCTTCGATCGTGTTCTTCTCGGCCGGCTACAAGCCCGCCGTGGCCTTCGTGATCCTGGTCTTCATCCTGCTCCTCCGGCCGCGCGGCCTGTTTGGAACGGCCTCATAATGCAGCTCAATAGACTGGCTACGCCTCTTGTCTTATTAGTGGTTGCGGGACTCGTCATTGGACTGCCTGCCGAACGGTCCCGTGATTTCGACGGCACGATCAACTTCCTCGCGATCTTCGCGACTACGGTCGCGATCTACGCGATTTTCACGCTGGCGCTCAACGTCCAGTGGGGCTACACGGGCGTGTTCAACTTTGGGGTCGCAGCGTTCTTCCTGGTCGGCGCGTACACGGCGGCCATCTTCGTGAAGCCGCCCGCAGATCCGGAAAGCTCGGTCAGGTACATCGGCGGGTTCGGCGAGGCGCTGTCGCCACCGTTCCTTGGTGGCGATCAATGGGTGCCGTTCCTGGTGGCAATCTTTGCCGCCGCTATCGCCTCGGGCATCCTTGCCGTCCTCTTAGCCGTGCCGACGTTGCGCCTGCGGGAGGACTACCTGGCGATTACAACGATCGGCGTCGCAGAGCTGCTGCGACGCATCGTGATCCAGGAGGACGGGCTCGTAAACGGCAGCCGCAGCCTGATCGGCATCCCGAAGCCGTTCAGCGGTTACTTCGACGCAGACACCAACCGCTTCGTCTACTTGGGTATCGCCATTGTGGTACTAGCCATCGTCTTCCTACTGGTGGAACGCGCGATCCGCTCACCCTGGGGCCGCGTGTTGCGAGCACTCAAGGAGGACGAGACCGCGACCGCAGCGAGCGGCAAGAATGTCTATGCCTTCAAGATGCAGGGCTTCGTTCTGGGCGCCATGCTGATGGGCGTTGGTGGCGCGGTCTTCGCCTTCAGCCGCGGGTCGATCGGACCGACCACGTTCGACCATTTCTTTGCCACGTTCCTCATCTGGGCGATGCTGATGGTTGGCGGCAGCGGCAACAACTGGGGCGCCATCTCGGGCGCGTTCGTCGTGTGGGGTCTCTGGACGATCACGTTACAATTGAACGGCTACGACCTGCCGAACGTCATGCAAAACCGCATCTTCTTCATCCGCGACTTCCTGGTCGGCGCGCTCATCGTCACAGTGCTGCTCCTCCGGCCGCGAGGCCTCATCCCAGAGGAGCGCAGAGTCTCGCTCTGGCTGGACCGCCGTATGCGCAGGAGCGCACGCGGCGACCCTGTCGCCGGGAACACACCATAACAATAAGCAGAGGGCCCGGCTTACCGCCGGGCCCTCTGTCACTAAACGTGTACGGTGCTATTCGAGATCGAGGATCTCTCCTGTTGCTAGGTCGACGGAAACGCGCCGTTCGACGACGAACTCTTCGTTCGCGGCATCGATGCGCCAAACTTCAATGGCGCCGAAGGTGATGTCACCATCGTCATTGAAGTCTACGGAGCCGGACGCTCCCTGGTAGTCGATGTCATCGCCTGCGGCCACGGCGGCCAGAGCCGCGGTGATGTCGTCTTCACTCGGACCGTAGACCGTGCCTGGAGCATTCGACGTACCACGCAGACTGTCGCGGATAGCCGCCGAGTCCGTATTCGTCCCGGCTGCCTGTGCGGCGAGGCCAATCGCAATGACCGCGTCGAACGCCTCGCGTACGAACGGGCTACTGTACAGCGCGCCGAACTCTGCCTCGAAGGCGTCGTCGAACGCGTCGCCAAGGTCGGTCGACAGCGCGCCGGGAGCGGTCCCGAGCATGCCATCGAACGGTTCCCAACCAAGCTCGTTGAAGATGTCATCCTCACGTGTCCCATCGACGAACACGAAGTTGTCGATGACGCCGCCTTCCAGTGCTTCACGCAGGTAGACCGTCGCCTGCCCCGTCGGATAGCTGATAGCGATCAGCGCCTCAGGATCGCCGGCTGTGCACTCGCTCAGCTCAGCCGTGTAGCTGATCGCTTCGGCGTCGTCGTGCGGGACGGCAGCCGTCACGGTACCGCCAAGGCCTTCAAACGTCTCTCCAAACACAGCGGATAAGCCCTGGCCGTATGCATTGTTGACGAACAGGTCGCAGACGCTGGTAAGGCCGAGGTCATCAAAGACGACTTGCGCGAGCACGACGCCCTGCGCCGCGTCAGAAATCGGTGTGCGGAATACGAAGTCATCATCCTCTAGATCGGTCAGGGCCGGTGACGTAGACGCCGGCGAGATCAGGAGGACGCCGTTCGGAATCGTGACGGACTCCGCAACGGCGAGTGTGACACCACTGGAGGCCGCGCCCATGATGGCGACGACGCCCTCAATGCTGACGAGCCGCTCGGCTTCCGTCACGCCCTGCTCCGGCGCCGTGCCCGTGTCGCCGGTCTCGATCACAACTCTGCCGCCGTTCACACCGCCCGCGTTGTTGAGGCACTTTGCGGCCAGGTTTGCGGCATTGATGTAATCCGGACCGAACGTTGATAGCGCGCCCGTGCTCGGCACGAGGACACCGATGACCAAGTCATCGCCGTCCTGGAGGGTCGAGGCAGTGATGCCACCGGCCCCCGTGCGTCCAAACACGCCTGGCCCGCCCTCGCACGGCGCTTCGACGACGACTTGCGTCTCCGCAGGCATGTCTGTCGCTATTGGTTCGTCGCCGTCGTCATCGTCGTCATCGCCGCAGGCGGCGACGATGAACAGCGCGAGCACACCGGCGACGATGAGCAGCAACCACCGGCGTCTAGCAAACCATGTTGTCATAGCTGGCCCTCCTTGAATTTAGCTATCGCTCGATGGCAGACCCATCAAGACTGCGGTCAGAGTACGTCCAGACTACATTGAGATCAAGACGCCCGTACAGATTCCCAGTCGTATCTGGGCGAACCTAATCGCCCGAAGATGAGTGCCAACCAAGGTTTCTGTTACTATTGGGCCGAACACCGTCCGCAGTCATCATCAGGAGAATCCCCGTATGGCAGACGTATCTGGAGCGAGCGCACCCGGCGCTGGTTTTATTCGCGAGAAATTCGGCGTGGACGAGGCTATCGCATCTAGCGTGCTGGACGCGGCGCTATCGCGTGGCGGCGAGTACGCGGAGCTGTATTTCGAACATAAGGACGCGGGCAGCATCACCTACGAACAGCAGGCGGTCAAGAGCGCAACACGCAGCCTGACGAAGGGCATGGGGGTCCGCGTCCTGATCGGCGAGGCCGTGGGATACGCCTACACGGAAGACCTCGACCTGGGCGCGCTGCGGAAGGCCGCAGACACCGCTGCCAAGATCGCGGCCCGCGACGAGAAGACGCCACCCGTGGACGTCGTCCACTTCGAGACACCACAATACTACTCACCAGAAGGCAGCACGATCGACGTGCCCCCGAAGAGCAAGGTCGACCTGATGGTTCGCGCCGACCAAGCCGCCCGCGACTACGACAAGTCGATCGCGCGAGCCGACATCAACTTCGTCGACGAACTCAAGCACGTCGCGATCTTCACAAGCGACGGCAAGATGGTCAGCGACGTGCAACCGCTGGTGCGTTTCAACATCAGCTGTCTCTCCGAACGTGACGACAGCCGCCAGACCGCGCGCTGGGGCGGAGGCGGCCGCATGGGCATGGCCTACTTCGAAGAGTCCACGCCTGAAGCGCTCGCCGAGGAGGCGGCGCGCCAAGCCGTGCTCCTGCAATCATCGATCGAAGCGCCGGCGGGTACGTTCCCGGTCGTCCTCGCCGCCGGTGACTCCGGCATCCTCCTGCATGAGGCGATCGGCCACGGGCTGGAAGCGGACTTCAACCGCAAGAAGACAAGCAACTACTCGGACCGCATCGGCGAACTGGTCGCGTCGGAGCTGTGCACCGTCGTCGATAACGGCATGATTGAAAACAGCCGCGGCTCCATCAACATCGATGACGAGGGAAACCTACCAGGCGAGAACATCGTCATCGAGAACGGCATCCTCCAGGGTTATCTACAGGACCGCATCAGTGCGGGCGCGTTCGGGACGAAGCCGACTGGAAACGGCCGGAGGCAGTCGTTCAAGCACACTCCCATGCCTCGCATGACGAACACATACATGCTGGGCGGCGAGTCGGAGCCGGAGGACATCATCAAGTCGGTATCGAAGGGCATCTACTGCGTCGCCTTTTCGGGCGGCCAGGTCAACATCAGTAACGGTGACTTCGTCTTCAGCATCACCGAGGGCTACCTGATCGAGGATGGCAAGATCACCGCGCCGATCAGAAACGTGAACTTGATCGGCAACGGACCCGACGTGCTCACGAAGGTCACGGCTGTGGGCCACGACTTCAAGCTGAGCGACGGCCGCTGGACGTGCGGCAAGGACGGCCAGTCGGTGCCCGTCGGCGTCGGCATACCCACCACGCTCGTCTCAGGCATGACGGTCGGCGGGACCAACATCGGCTGATATGCGCGAAGACTTGCTCTCGCTCGCGTCAGACATCGTCGACCAGGCGCGGAAGCTTGGCGCCGATGAAGTCGACGCCTACGTGACATCCTCCGCCGAAACTTCAGCCCGCGTTCGCAAGTCCGAAGTCGAACGCATCATCGATGCGACTTCGCACGCCGCCAGCGTACGTGTGATCAAGGAGAAACGCACGGCGGTCTGCTCGACGGTCGACCTGACACCGAAAGCGCTGGTGGCCATGGTCGAACAGGCGCTGGAGCTGGCCGGGATCGCGGAGCCGGACGAGTACGCGGGCCTGCCCGAGCGCGAAGACCTCGCGCTCGGCGAACAGCCAAACCTCAAGCTCTACGACGAACAGATCGAATCGCTTTCGGTCGACGAGATGAAGGACGTAGCCCTCCGCTGCGAGCAGGCGGCGTACGATTACGACAGCAAGGTGACGAACTCGGACGGAGCCGAGATGGCTGTGACGCGCGGCGTTGTCGCGCTGGCCAACAGCCTCGGATTCGGAGCCACCTACCCGTCCACGAACGCCATGATCATGGTCGAGGCGATCTGCGACGACAAGGACGGCAAGAAACGTAACGACTCGTGGTACAGCGTTGAACGCGCGCTCCACAGACTTGAGGAGCCGGAGGAGGTCGGCCGGAAGGCGGCGGCCCGGGCCGTTGCGAAGCTGGGCGCGCGCAAGCTCAACACCACAACCCTACCCGTCGTCTGGGAAGCACCGGTGGTGCGAGCGCTGCTCGCCCTGATCGGACAAGCTGCGTCCGGTGAGCTGCTCTACCGCCGTTCGACGTTCCTGGCCGGGTTGGAGGGCGAGCAGGTTGGGTCGCCGCTGCTGACGATCGCGGATGACCCGCTGTTGGAAGGCCGCCTTGGCTCACGCCCATTCGATGGGGAAGGCGTCACATCGCGGACCGTTCCGCTCTTCGAGGGTGGCACGTTCCGCGAGTTTCTGTTCGATAGCTACAACGCGCGGCGCATGGACCGCAGAACCACGGGCGCAGCGGGGCGCACGCTCTCGGCGCCACCCTCCCCTTCGACGAGCAACCTCGTGCTGACCCCGGGCGAGCAATCGCCAGAGGAGTTGTGCGCCGACATCGACGACGGTCTGCTGCTCACAGACCTCATGGGGTTCGGTGTCAACATGACGACGGGCGACTTCTCGCGCGGCGCGCAAGGCTTCCGCATCGAGAAGGGTAAAGTCACCTATCCGGTGACTGAGATCAACGTATCTGGGAACCTCAAGGACATGCTGGCCAGCATCGATGCCGTAGGTAACGATGTGCTGTGGCTCGGCTCTTCTGGAGCGCCAAGCCTGCGCATGTCCAAGCTGACGATCAGCGGGATCTAGCTTCTGACCGGCAGGTCAGACCTATTCGTGGCGTAACGCTTCGATGGGATCGAGGCTTGAAGCGCGCCAAGCCGGGTATACACCGGCGAAGAGGCCCGTTACCGCCGCGACGATGAAGCTGACCATAATCCAGAGCGGCGTAATCGCGTACTGGCCATCGCCGATCTCGAACCGCTCCGCGATCTCTATCGCGCCTATGCCCGCCAGGACACCGAGCGCTCCACCCATCGTCGTGACAACGATCGACTCGATCAAGAACTGCCAGAGGATATCCATCCGTTTGGCGCCGATCGCCTTGCGGATACCGATTTCGCGCGTTCGCTCGGTGACGGACACCAACATAATGTTCATGATGCCGATGCCGCCGACGACGAGCGAGATGAGCGCGATCGAGACCACCAGCACCTGCAACGAACGCTCGACTTGCGTCGCCGTGTCCAGGATGTCGCTCTGAGACTGGATCCTGAAATCCGGCTCTTCCACGGCATGGAGCCCCATCAGGAGCTGGCCAATCTCCTCTTTCGCCTGTTCGGCTTTGCTTCCTTCGGTTAGCTTGATGTTGATCTGATCGATGTTCGTTCTACCCCTAGGGTCGCGGATGAAGGCGATCCGAGCCTGGAAGGAAGGCATGGGAACGATGACGACGTCGTCCTGATCAGTCTCAGCCGAGGCGCCTCTCGGTTCCATGACGCCGATGACCGTGAAGCTGAAGCCGAAGCCGAACCCGCCCACTCCGGCGAAAATGCGGATACTCTTCCCTACTGGGTCCTCAGTACCGAAGAGTTCGTTCGCGACGTCGGCGCCGAGCACCGTCACGAGGGCTTTCTTGGTCAGATCCTCTTCGTTAATGAACCGGCCGCTCTGAACATAGAAGTCGCGCACGAACTGGTAGCTCGGCTCGGTGGCGAGAAGCAACGTGCTCTTGTTTTGTCCGAGGTAGATGGCTGAGGCCGAAATAAAGTCACCAGGGCCTCCGACGGTACCTTGAGCGGCGATTGACTCAACGTACTCGAAGTTCGCAGCTTCGATCGCTCGTGAGTCCTCCAGGAACAGGCTCGGGCCGCTGCCTGGAAGCTGGATACCACCCTCTTCCTGAGCCCCAGGCCGGATGAACACCAGGTTGCTACCAAGGCCGCTGATCTGATCGCTGACGCCTCGCTGGGCACCCTCACTGGCCGCGGTCAGCGTGATCACCGCAGCGATGCCGATGATGATGCCGAGCATCGTTAGCAGCGTGCGGAGGACATTGCTTCCCAGCGAGGCGAGGGCGGTGCCAAGGACATCAGCGAGCGTCATGACGGAGCCTCTGCTATTGTAGCGGCTTCCGCCGGCGCACTTCCCTGCTGCTCACCCTCCCGTTCGAACGACGGCACGTTCGGCTCATCGCCCACGACCTTACCATCGAGAAGGGAGATGACCCGGCGTGTATAGTTTGCCACGTCACGCTCATGTGTGACGAAAGCGATCGTGATCCCCAACTCTTCATTGAGACTGCGAAAGACGGCCATGATGTCCATGCTGGTCTTTGAGTCGAGAGCACCGGTTGGTTCGTCGGCCAGGATTATCGACGGACGCGCAACGAGCGACCTCGCGATAGCAACACGCTGCTGCTGACCTCCCGAGAGCTGCGTCGGCCTGTGGTGCATACGGTCGGACAGGCCAACCAGCTTGAGCGCGGCGGCGGCGGCGCGCTTGCGGTTGGTGGCGCCTCTGTAGAGTAATGGAAGCGCGACCTGGTCGATGGCGCTCATTCGCGGTAGCAAGTTGAACGACTGGAAGACGAAGCCCAGGCGGCGGTTGCGCAAGATGGCGAGCTGGTTATCGCGAAGACGCGCAACGTCCACGCCATCGAGCAAGTACGACCCTTCCGTCTGCCTGTCCAGACAGCCGATGATGTTCATCAGCGTTGACTTTCCGGAGCCGGACGGTCCCATGATGGAGAGGAACTCCCCATCCGCGATCTCCAGATCCACGCCGTCGAGCGCAGCGACGCGCTGGTTGCCAACGGTGTAGATCTTCGTGATACCGGTCAGGCTGATCATCGATCGGCGTTACCTAATCCCTGCGGGAAGCGTGGGGTCGGGCGCATCGTCGGCCTGGGCGCCTCCGATAAGGGCCGGCAGCACAATCGTGTCACCCTCCGAAAGGCCTTCCAATATCTGCACATTGTTGTTGTCTGAGGCTCCCGTGACGATAATCTGCTCGACAACCTCTCCATCGCGCCTGACGTCGACGACCTGATCTCCGCCACTTCTACGGATCGCCCGTGGTGGAACCGCGATTACATCAGGCAACGAGTCGGTGATGATCTGGCCGTTCGCGCTCATACCGGGCGCCGGCCGAGGACTGTCTGGCGGGATGACGATAGCTCCGGTGATCGGGTACGTTACGACACCTTGGGTCACTGTGGGAGCGAGGCCGATTTCGGTTACACGAAACGGGAAAGGCCGGCCCGGCAGCGCATCGAACAGGGCAATCCCAGCCTGGTCCAGCTTGACTTGCGGGTAGTCCGTCTCGCCGATTGCCATGCTAAGAACAACCAGGTTCGGCGTAAGCAAGACGATCGGCGGCAGTGCCGCCGCCGAGCTGGCGAACTCGCCCAGCGTAAGATTTACGGCTGCAACTGTCCCGTTAAACGGCGAAATGATCTGAGACTCCTCTAACCGGATGAGAGCCGCCTCGACCGCTAACTCCGCAGATCGGACGCCCTGCCGCTCCTGTTCAATCTGAGTGTCTCGCGCGCCGCGTTCCACTTCAGCGAGCACGGCGCGGGCCGCATCGACAGCGGCTTCGCCGACGCGCTGGGTGTCTTCCGCCCGATCCACGTCAACGAATCCCGGCTCATCCAGCAAGTCGGCTAGCCGGGACTGGGCAGCGTTCAGTGCTGCCCGGGCAGAGCGAATGCTGTCATCGGCGCGCGCGAAGTCATCGCCGTCGGCGCCGGCCAGGAGGTCTTCCTGACCTGTGATCGCGGCATCGAGCGCCGCCCGGGCAGTCAGGACACCGCCGTCCGCCTGGGCGATGTCGTTAGCTTCGGCACCGTCCAACAGATCGTTCTGGCTGGCGACAGCTGCGTCCAGCCCGGCTTGCGCGGTCAGCACCGCATCCTGCGAGTTAGCGATGTCGTCAGCGGACGGGCCATCCAGCAGCTCATCGAGGTTGATCTGCGCGAGAGTAAGGCCCTCTTGAGCGGCGGTCACAGCTGCTTCAGCGGCGGCTACGTCCTCGACTGACGGACCGTCTCGCAGCACGGTCAGGTTTGCCCGGGCTGCGGCCAGAGATGCCTGGGCGGATACCACTGCCCCATTGGCAGTAGCAACGCCGTTCAGCGCCGAGAGGTACGCCAAGTTCGCTTGAAGCACCCCGTTTATTTCCGGCAACAGCATGAAGGGTGTCACCGGGTCGACAAGGTCAGCCAGCAGGTCGTCGATCTCAACTCCGGTGAGCGGCACCTCATCAGGCGAGGAGCAGAGGAAAGAAAAGACTACCTCCGCGCAGTAGGCTCCAATCGCTGCCAGCAGCGATGCCTCCGCCGTGTCGACGTTCGATAGCGCGCTCTGCTGCGCCGCTGTCGCGCTCGTGAGGCCCTGCTCCGCCGCCGCAACCTGCGACTCGGCGGCCGCCAGGGCTGCGGCGTCCGGCCCTGACGTTACCCGGTCCAGCGAGGCTTCGGCTGAAGCCAAACTTGCTTCGGCCGCAGCGACAGCCTGCTCCGCAGCGGCGGACTGGGCGGCCGTCGGGCCGTCAAGCAGATCTTGGTGAGCTCGTTGCGTCGCATTGAGGTTGGCTTGAGCCCCGGCGACACCCTGTGCCGCCTGTGCGAGCTGCGTCTCAGTCGGACCGTCCAGGAGCTCCTGCCTGGCGCGCATCGCCTGGTCGAGCGCAGTCTGGGCGGAAACGACGGCCTGGTTGGCGTTCGTGATCTGGACGCTAGTCGGACCGTCGATGAGGTCTTGGCGGGCGCGAAGTGCGTCATTGAGCGCCCCCTCTGCGGCAGCCACAGCCTGGACATCGGCGGTGATCTGTGTCTGGCTGGGGCCGTCCAGCAGATCTTCAAGGTCGCGTGTGGCATTGGCCAGGCCGTTCTCCGCCTGCGCAACGGTCTGAGCGGCGTTCGCAAGCTCCGCGTCCGTTGCCCCTTCCAGCAAGTTGGCCAGCCGTGCTCGCGATGCGCCAAGCCCCGCTTGGGCCGATGCGACAGCGTTGTCCAGCGCTTTCGATTCGAGCGCGGCGAGGACGTCACCCTCTCTGACCACATCGCCGATAGCGACGTTGATCGACTCAATCCGGCCGGATGTACGGAAGGTTAGATCGCTTTCGAGTTGCGCCTCAGCGACGCCAGAAATGATCAGGTTCGCGTTGATCGTCGCCCGGCCGACCACCAAGTCTTCCGTTGGGCGTAATGACTCCGACTCTTCGCGGATAAAAAAGGCGTATACGACGATCCCAACGACGATCGCGAGGCCCATGAGAACGCCTAGCGTGATCAGACGTCCCCGCCAAGGACTGACTTCGATCGCTAGCTCTTCGTCTAGATTCACGGCGACTTCCCCCTCCACGACTGATCCCGAACCCCAGCCGCTTCATGCTTCTGGATTCACGCGGGCTTGATTGGTCAGACGAGAGATAACACATTATGGCAATCGAATCAACAATTTATGAACACCGTTCAGAATTGGAACGAACCGTCAAGGGCCGATCGGCACATAAGAAGAGCACGACCGAGTGGCCGTGCCCAAATAGTCCTAGCTGGAGCGGAAGACGAGATTCGAACTCGCGACCCCGTCCTTGGCAAGGACGTGCTCTACCACTGAGCCACTTCCGCTCGCGACAAGTATACACCCTACCCGAACCACAACAACCCTACCGATCGACCGTAATCAGACTTACGGGCCGGCGTGCGTGCGTTCGGATGCGCGTCCTGATTGACGCGTACCCAGCGTCCCGATAAGATACGTCCGCTGATGGCAGCCAAGACCAATACTAACGGCATCATCGAACAGGCCCGTAGCGAGGGGCGCAGCGTGCTATCCGAAGTGGAAGCGAAACAGCTGCTCGCTTCCGCAGGCATTCCGGTCGTCGAAGCAAAGCTGGCGGCGACCGCCGACGAAGCCATCGCCATGGCGAGCGAGTTCGGCTATCCGGTCGCACTCAAGATCGTATCGGAGCAGATTACGCACAAGTCAGACGTGGGCGGCGTTGAACTCAACATTGGCGATGAGGAGTCCGTTCGAGCCGCGTTCGACCGCATCACGAGCGCCGGCAAGAAGGCAGACGCAGCCGCGAAGATCGACGGCGTCTCCGTCCAGCGCATGGCAGAGCCGGGAGTGGAAGTGATCACGGGCATGACGATGGACGCACAATTCGGCCCGGTCCTGATGTTTGGACTAGGCGGCGTACTCGTCGAAGTACTGAAAGACGTGGCCTTCCGCGTCGTGCCGATCACGGCTCGCGACGCCAACCAGATGGTCCATGAGATCCAAGGCTTCCCGATCCTGGAAGGGCACAGGGGCCAGGAGCCGTCCGATGTCGCGGCGCTGGAGGAGTTGCTGGTGCAGCTCTCAGACTTCATCGAGGCCCACCCCGACGTGGCCGAGCTCGACCTCAACCCCGTCTTCGCCTACCCGAAGGGCGCGGTTGCCGTCGACGCGCGCATCGTGCTTTCGGACCAGAGCTAGCGCCGGGCCGGCGACGCATGTCAGACCTCACGGCCAACCTTGCCCGAACACTGAACCCGAAGACCGTCGTCGTTGTTGGCGACAAGCGCATGAACGGCTACATGTGGCTACGCAACATGCAGCACTTCACGGGCTCCGTCTACTCGGTCCAAGTCGATCCAAACGAGATACCCGGCATCGAAGAAATGGGCGTCACGAACTTCACGTCGCTCGCGGATGTCCCAGGTGATGTCGATTACGTACTGTGCGCGGTGCCACGTCAGATCGCGCCGCGCATCATTGCGGCTTGCGTCGAAAAGGGCGTGAGCGGCGTTGCCCTCTTCACATCGGGGTTCGCTGAGACAGGTGAGGAAGAAGGCGCCGCGCTGCAATCCGAACTGGGCAAGATCGCGCGCGACGGCGACCTAGCGCTGATCGGCCCGAACTGCATGGGCGTCTACAACGCGAAACTCGGCGTCCGTCAATCCGGCGAGCAGCCGACCGGCGAAGCGGGGCCCGTGGGCTTCATCTCGCAGTCGGGCACCCACGCGATCAACTTCAGCCTGACAGGCGCCGCGCAGGGCGTGCGCATCAGCACGTCGATCAGTATGGGCAACGCGGAGGTGCTCGACGTGCCGGACTACGTCGACTACTTGGCGGCAGACCCGGACACGAAGGTCATCGCGATGTACGTCGAAGGCACAAAGGACGGACGTCGCCTGCTCGAGTCCCTCAAGCGCGCCAGCCAGAACAAGCCGGTCGTCGTCTGGAAGGGCGGCGTGACAGAGGCAGGCGCTCGCGCGACCGCATCGCACACCGCATCACTAGCGAGCTCCACGGCGATATGGGACGCCGTCGTACGCCAAGCCGGCGCGATCGCGACTGAGAGTTTGGACGACACGATAGACGTCCTGAAGGCGCTGCTCTTCTGCAAACCGGCATCCGGCCGGCGCGTGGGGCTGATGGCGATGACGGGCGGGCAGTCCGTCGTGATCACTGACGCCTTCGAGCGGGCGGGCCAGAAGGTACCGCGGCTCACCGAGGGCAGCTACAAGAAGCTGGCTGAGTTCTTCAACATCATCGGCGGCAGCTACCAGAACCCACTCGACATGGGCGGGACCATCGGCTTCGGCGGCCAGAGCGACCACTTGCAGCGCTTGCTCGATATTCTGGAGGAAGACGACAATGTCGATGCGATCGCAATGGAGTTGGCGTCCGGCTTCCTCGCCAGGCGCTGGCAGGCCGATCCCTCCAGCCTCGACACGCTGCTCGATCTGCTCGTGAAGCACAGGGAGCGCTCGACGAAGCCGTTCCTCACGACCCTCCATCCCGGCCACCTGGAGGAGATCGCAGCGCAAGCGCGCGCCAAAGTTGTCGAGCGTGAACTGCCCGTCTTCCACTCCTTCGAGCGGGCAGCTCGCGCCCTCTCACGCGCGACGGACCACTGGCTGCGAGAACTCTAGCCTAGATTCTACTCAGGCTGTACGGCCTTCGGCTGCGTGAAGTAGCTAACCCTTCGGGGTAGTCCCGTGTACTATAATCGGACATTAAGCGCAGCCATAGCTCGTTAGGAGGCCAAAGGATGTCCGCAGTCCGGCTGCTGATCGGCACGAAAAAGGCCGCTTTTATCTACTCATCGGATGAGAGGCGTGAGACATGGGAGCTGTCCGAGCCGATGATGCCGGGCTGGTCCATCTCCCATATGTCGACCGACTTCCGCGACGACAGACCCCGGCTCTACGCGACCGCCAACCACCCGGTCTGGGGTCCCTCCGTCATCAAGAGCACCGACGGTGGGAAGAGCTGGGAACAACGGAATGAGGGGTTGGGCTTCTCCAAGGACAGCGGGCTGGCGATCACCAGCATCTGGAACGTCGTACCCGGCCATGAGAGCGAACCCGGTGTCGTGTACGCAGGTACCGCTCCCGGCGGACTCTTCCGCAGCGAGGACTGGGGGATGTCGTGGTCGGGCGTCGATGCCATCAATAACCACCAATCCAGAGAGTTCTGGCAGGCGATCCCCGGGGGAGCTTCACCGGTCCACTCGATCATCATCGACCCGCGCGATGCAAACCACCTGTACATTTCGAGCAGCGGTGGCGGCTCCTACGTCACGCTTGACGGCGGAGAACGCTGGACTATGTTCTCTCATCACGCGATAGCACAGACTGAAGAGGCCCGCGTGTTCATCTCGCAGATCTCGGCCAACGTGCCGCCGGGATGGGACCCCGCTTCGATCAGCGACTTCCACCACATGGAGATGGACTTGAAGCAACCCAACCGCCTCTGGGCGCAAGCGCATTGGGGGGTGTTTCGCTCCGACGACGAAGGCCGCACGTGGGATGATGTCACGCACATGAACGAGCCTGACGGTCTGCCATCGTTCCACGGCTTCCCGATTGCGGTGACCAAGCGTGCGCCTGACGCGGCGTTCGTCGTGCCTCTCGAGATGGGTACCGACAATCTTCGCCTCTGCCCCGGCCAGTTCACCGTCTACCGCACGCGGAACGCCGGCGCGTCGTGGGAGCCGCTGACGAACGGGCTGCCCGGCCCGGACGACTACCAGAGCTGCTATCGCGAATCGATGGACACGGACGGCCTCGACAGTGAAGGCGTCTACGTGGGCACGAGCAACGGACAGGTCTACGCGAGCAGGGACGGCGGTGAGCGATGGGACCGCCTGCCGGGCACGCTCCCGCCCGTGCTCTCGATCACCTGCGCTGTATACTAGCCCCTGAGTTTCCTCATGAATAGACATCGCTGGCTCGTCGGCCTTGTTGCTCTCGTCGCGACGCTGCTCGTTGCCTGCGGCGGCTCCGGCGCGAGCACAGCGATCAGGGAGACCACGGAGGACTTCTTTCGCGCACTCGCGGTCGATCCGCCGCGCGCATACACACACCTCTCGCAGGAGTGCCAGAGGGAGTTCTCGTTCCTCGAATTCGCTTCCGGCACCATCTTTATCAGCTCGCTCCTGGGCGAAAGCGAGCCCTCGATCGAAAACCTGCGTGTCCTGCGTAGCGACGGCGACGAGGTGGAGGCCCAGTTCGACATCGTCGTGTACGTAGATGGCCAGACCGTGTCCATCGTCCGAGCCGAGGACAGTAGCCCGTCCCGCTTCGTGAAAGAGGACGGACGCTGGCGCTTCGCGAGCTGTAAGGACTTCGGCCTGAACCTGATCGTCACCGAAGATTCGAGGATCGAACCGGTCGCCGACGAAGAGCCGGTACAGTCGAGCCGTTCGGAGGCCGTCGCCGCTGAAGCCGATGACGATCCGGCGCTGGCCGGGACGTACGTCGACCTACCTGCCATCTACGGCGGCTACTACGGCAATCCCGACGGCCCTCATACAGCGGCCCACACTCGTTCGGTGGTCGACTATGAATCCCAGGGGAACAGCAACCCACCCGCGGGCGGGCCGCACTGGGGCAACGGCGCCTGCGGCTCCAGCCCTGCCGACTCGCCGCCGTTCTGCGGGCCCGTCGCCTGGGGCGTCTACCGCTCGGAGTGGGACGCTGAGTCGCTCGTGCACAGCATGGAGCATGGCGGTGTCATTGTCTGGTTCAACACGATCGATCGCGACATCGTAGAAGACTTAGAAAGCATCGTCAGCAGCCGGCTGGCTGCGGGCGACCTGATAGTGCTGGCGCCGTACCTGCTGATGGAGGATGAGCACATCGCCATTACGAGCTGGTCGCGCATCGATAAGTTTCCTGTTGGCGACTACAGCAGCGAGCGCGTGAACGCCTTTCTGGACGACCACGTTCGTCGATTCAACCCTGAGGACTTCTAGTCGGTTGACGAGCATACCCCCAGTGGGTATCATCGAATGCGCTGTAAGGAACACAGTGCCTCCGTTATGAACGATACAATCTACTTCGATTACGCCGCGACGACGCCCCTCCATCCGGACGTTCGCGATGCGATGCTCCCCTACCTCAACGATGAGTTCGGGAACCCATCGGCCACATACGCACTGGCTCAGGCCGCACAGGAGGCCATCGATAGCGCGCGTGCGACTGTAGCTGATCTGCTCGGCTGCAGTCCGAACGAAGTCATCTTCACCAGCGGCGGCACGGAATCCATCAACGCGGCGATCAAGGGTGTAGCATTCGCGCAGCAGCTCGCGCGCGCGGGCAACCAGATCACCACCTCCGCGATCGAACACCACGCTGTGCTCCACTCCTGCCAGTACCTGGAGAAATTCGGCTTCGAGATAACGCACCTGCCTGTCGGCCAGGATGGTCTCGTGCAGATGAGCAGTATCTCGAGTGCGCTGAACGAGGACACCGTGCTCGTCAGCATCATGACCGCAAACAACGAGGTAGGCGTCATCCAGCCGATGGCCGAGCTGTCGCGCGCGATTCGAGAACGCGCATCTCACCTGAACCGCCAGATCCCGTTCCACACGGACGCCGTGCAAGGCGCTAACGCGCTCAGCGTGAACGTTGATGCGTTGGGTGTCGACGCGCTCAGCCTCTCCGCGCACAAGTTCGGCGGCCCAAAGGGAGCGGGAGTGCTGTATCTGCGCCGCGGAACGCCGTTCCTGTCCCAACAATCGGGAGGCGGACAGGAGCGACAGCGCAGGGCGGGTACCGAGAACGTTGCCGGCATAGTGGGAACCGCCATGGCGCTGGAGATTGCGCAGTCTAGCAGGCAGAACTACAGCGCTGAGTGTCAGGAGCTACGAGACGCGTTGCTTAGCGGCATCATGGCCGCCATTCCCGATGCAACCCTCAACGGCGACGCTGAGCGCCGCTTGCCAAACAACGTCAACGTTAGCTTCAGTGGCAGCGACGCGCGTATCATGCTCGAACTGCTGGACGAGGCGGGCATTGCCGCCAGCGCGGGCTCCGCCTGCAATGAAGAAACTCTGGAGCCGTCCCACGTCTTGCTGGCGATGGACGTGCCGCTTTCGCGGGCCGTCGGCACGCTTCGGTTCTCCATCAGCCGCCGCACCACGCAGTCGGACATCGACCGGTTACTCGAAGTTCTACCCGGGGTCGTCGATAAGTCGCGATTGGCGGCTGCGACACCCGCCAGTTAACACCAGACCGACCAGCTCACTGTGGTATTATCGGGCCGTGGCCGAGCGACGCCTCCACTTCACAACCCAGGATGATGCCGGCGCAGAGTGTCGCGGCGTCATCCTCGTCACCTCAGCGTGGAATGGCGATGTTGAGGCCGATCCCCATGCCGCCTTTACGATTGTACTGGCGCGGCAGCCCGCGGAGGCTGAAATTCAACCGCCGGCCGATGGCGGTACGGTCATCTGCCTGCCAGCCCGTCCGGTGCGCCTACCAACCACGGTGAGCGAGCCACGAGCATCGTACGGAGCCGCCGACACCAAGCAGGACCTGCCGCTCCACATCCCACGCTCCGCGATGGGCTCGTTCGCGGAAGGGGCGCTCATCACCGCGTGCACACTATCGATCAAGCCCAAGGATGTATTCCTCAACGGCGGTCCGCGGCTGGACATGCTCGCTCAGGAATTGATCAGAGCGGGCCGTCGCGAGGCACGCTGCTGGTCCGCAATCGACGAGGCGCTGAGCCGAGGAGAACCTAAGGCTGGGAGCAAGAACGCGTCGGAAATCCGGAGCCGTCTGGGCGCGCTCCTCGAAGGGCTCCCCACCGGCGCAGGAAAAGGTGCTACGGCACGGCTCGAACAGATCGCCGCGGGAACCTCACCATTACAGCTTGAAGCTGAGCCGGGGGCTCTGGCCGAGGACGTGGCGCGGCTGCGTTGTTTCCGAGAGCGTCCCACGGACGCAGAGCAACTGGCAGCGATGCGCGCCTACCTCGACGCCGCCGACCCCGCCGAAGCAGACTCCGGCCTGGCCGACGACTACCCGTACATCAGAGAGCAACTCTCGTTTGTCGCGCTGCTTGACCAACCGCATCTCCTAGACGGAATGCGCGCTGCGTTCGAAGCGTTCCGTGCCCGGTACGTTCAAGCGTACGGGGCTCACCACGCAGCCTACTGGGAAACTTCAGCAGCCCTGAGGCGCACGCTGAATGAAACCAGGCCGGCGGCAGCGGCGCTGGCACGGTTGAACCGCCTACCAGCGCTGGGAGCTCCGATGGGGGTCGCGGAGCTGGAGACCTACGGCAGTCTGTCGAGTAGCACGTGGCAGTGTGACCAGCAAGACCTGGAAGCGGCTCTTCAAGACGATCCTCTCTGCCCTACTTGCTCGATCGCGCTCTCCGGCCAGCCGCCGAGCGAGCAGGTGGCCAACGTCGTTCGTGACGTAGAACGGGACCTCGGTGGCCAGCAGGTGCGCCTCGCGGGAGAGGCGGTGCGACGCATTCTGGCGCGAGGCGGAGAACGTATCGAGCGGTTCCTGGAGATTGTTCAGGCGTCAGACCTCACTGGGCTGGCATTGGTGCTGGACGACGAACTGCTGGCGTTCATCAGCGACCTCCTTGCCGAGCCCATCACGACGCCGGCCGAATGAGCGATAGTTTACTCCAACGACTGCTTGACCTGGTCAAGTCGGAAGGCGACTCCGAGGATGGACCCGGCCGCGGGCCCGGCATCCGGCTGGTGGTCGGCATCGGTAACCCCGGCAAAGAGTACGCCAGCACCCGCCGCAACGTCGGCTTTTGGACGATGAACCGGCTAGCCAAACGGCATGGCATGGAGTTCTCATCCGCCGGAAAGGCCTCCCTGGCTGAAGGGACCATCAACGGCAGGCGGGTCGCGCTCGCGAAACCACGCGTGTTCGTGAACGTCGGTGGCCCCGTCGTGTGGAACCTGATCAAGCGACTGAAGATCGACGACGCGAACGAGCTGCTCATCGTCCGCGACGATATCGACCTGCCGCAAGGCAAGCTCCGCCTGCGCCCGTCTGGCGGCGGCGGCGGGCATAAGGGCATAACGTCCATCATCGAGGCGACAGGCAGCGATCAGTTCGGCCGCGTGCGGATCGGCATCGGAAGGCCGGTCGTCCACGGCAAGCCCTCCTGGGAGCCGGAACATGTCGCCGACTACGTCCTCTCCAATCCAGCGCCAGACGAGCGCAAAGTCCTGGACGAGGCTGTCGAGCGGGCGATGGACGCTGTCGAGCTTGCCGTCACCGATGGCCTTGAGGCGGCGATGGGCGAATACAACTAGCTTCAGCACTAGACTGGTACAATAGGCTCAGAAAGGCTGGTCGCGAACGCGCCCAGCCGTTTTCGGCGTGTCCAACTGCATGTTAAACCTCTCGAATTTGCTTCCGACCATCGCAGACGCCTGCAAGCTAGAGGGGCTGCGGCCTGACGCAGGCGAACCTGTAGTGCTTGGCGTACCGGACGCCGCTAAGGCGCCTGTCATCGCCGGCATCGCGCGTGATGCGAGACAGGCCGTACTCGTGATCACGGCACGCCCGCCGGATGCCCTGGCATTGGTAGAGGAGCTGAACATATGGCTGGGAAGCAGCGTGCCCGTGTACCATTTTCAGGAGCGCGACGCCCTACCCTACGAGCGCATCGCGCCTGACCCTGAGGCGCTCAGCTCCCGGCTGGCCACGTTGGAAGAAATCGCCGCCGGCGGCGCGGCCATCATCGTAACCTCTGGAGTTGCGCTCGCCCAACGAACGCTGCCAGCGCCACTAGACGGATCTGTAGAGTTCCGACCGGGCGAACGATTATCGCCCGACGACTTCATGGCATCCCTTGTGCGGCTTGGCTATCGAGTCGGCCCGCTTGTAGAGGCGCCCGGTGAGGCGGCGAGGCGGGGCGGCATCATCGACGTTTTCCCGGCGACCGCGGACATGCCCGTGCGGGTCGAGTTCCTCGGGAGCGAGGTGGAGACGCTCCGACAGTTCGACCCGGATACGCAGCGCTCCGGCAGCGTCATAGCATCGATCTCCTTCGGGCCAGCTCGCGAAGTAGCCGGCCTTACGAAGGCAGCGGCCACACTCGCGTCCCAGCTAAACCTCGACGCATGCAACCCGGAGACTCGAGAACGAATTGAGGACGAGCTGGCGCGGCTTCAGGCCGGCGATGCGATCGACCAAGAAGGTTTCTACATCCCGTTCCTGGCGAGCGGCCTGCTCATCGATCACCTGCCGGACGACGCGCTCGTCATCATCGATGAGCCGGCAGACCTGGCAAAGGCCGTGGAAGAGCACGACGCTCAGAACGACGAGGTCAGGGTCGACCTCGAAACGCAAGGCGCACTGCCCTCCGGCCTGCCGCCGCCGCACGTTCCGTGGCCGGACCTACGCTCAGCGATCGACGAGCTGCCGAAGCGCGTTCACCTCTCACGTTGGGCCAGCGACATGTCCGACGCCCAAGAGGAGCAACGCGATGCAGAAGCACCCCTGGAGACCGCCAATCGGCTTCCATTCGCGCCGGCAGATGCATACGGCGGCCGGTTGCGCGACCTTGCGGCGGCGCTATCCGAGTCGTTCAGCCGAGATCGGGCGGTCGTTGTCGTCACGCAACAGTCTGAGAGGCTGGCTGAGGTGCTAGCTGAGGACGGCATCCCGGCTGCGACATCGGAGGACCTTCCGGAGCCGTCGCCGGGCTCGATTCACATTGTGCACGGGTCGTTAGCCCACGGCTGGCGGATGACGGTCTCAACGCCTCCACTCACCTTGCTCACAGACGCCGAGGTCTTCGGCTTTGTCAAGCAGCGACGCCGCGCCCCCCGCAGCGGTTCCTCGAACCGCACGGCCTTCCTCGCGGAACTGAGCCCCGGCGACCACGTGGTTCACGTGGAGCACGGCATCGCCCGGTTCGTCGGCATGGCGCAGCGCACGATCGATGACGTCGAGCGGGAATACCTGGAGTTGCGCTACGCCCAGGGCGACAAGCTATTCGTTCCCGCCGACCAGGTGGACCGGCTGAGCCGCTACGTGGGGCCGAGCGACCAGACGCCGGGCCTGACCCGGCTCGGAAGCCAGGAGTGGACGCGCGCGAAGGCACGCGTCCGGCGGGCGGTCACCGAACTCGCCAAAGAGCTGCTCGAACTGTACGCGTCGCGGCAACTCGTGACCGGCCGCTCGTTTTCGCCGGACAGCCCCTGGCAGCAGGAGCTAGAGGCCTCCTTCCCCTACGTTGAGACCGACGACCAGCTCGCGGCCGTGCGCGACGTGAAGGCCGATATGGAGAGCACGCGCCCGATGGACCGGCTCGTCTGCGGCGACGTCGGCTATGGCAAGACGGAAGTCGCCGTTCGCGCGGCCTTCAAGACGGTCACCGATGGCGCCCAGGTCGCCCTGCTGGTGCCTACGACTGTGCTCGCGAAGCAGCACCTTACCACGTTCAACGAGCGGCTGGCAGGCTTCCCAGTGCGTGTCGAGATGCTCTCACGCTTCCGGTCCGACAAGGAGCAGCGAGACATCGTCTCAGACTTAGCGGACGGTTCGGTAGACATCGTCATCGGAACGCACCGCCTACTGCAGCGCGACGTCCGTTTCAAAGACCTGGGCCTCGTCATCATCGACGAAGAACAGCGCTTCGGCGTGGCGCACAAGGAGCGCCTCCGGCAGATGCGGCAGGAGGTGGATACACTCACGCTCTCGGCCACACCCATTCCTCGCACGCTCCATATGTCGCTGAGTGGAATCCGCGATATGTCCACAATGGACACGCCACCCGAACAGCGTCTGCCAATCAAGACCTACGTGACGGAGTCCGACGACCGCATCATCCGCGAGGCGATCATGCGCGAGCTTGAGCGCGGCGGGCAGGTTTACTTCGTGCATAATCGTGTTCAGAGCATCGAACGCGTCACCGCGCATCTGCGCGAACTGGTGCCGGAGGCCGAGGTGTCGATCGGGCACGGGCAGCAGCCCGAAGAGCTGCTGGAGCGCACGATGCTCGACTTCGTCGAGGGGCGCTCAGACGTCCTCGTCTGCACGACGATCATCGAATCGGGTTTGGACATCCCGAACGTCAACACGATCATCATCGACAAGGCTGACAAGCTCGGCCTGGCGCAGCTCTATCAACTGCGCGGCCGCGTAGGCCGAGGGGCGGCGCGAGCATACGCGTACCTGATGTTCGACCGGTACCGGTCGCTGTCGGAGCCCGCCCAGAAACGGCTGCAAGCGATCTTTCAAGCGACGGAGCTGGGCGCGGGCTTTCAGATCGCGCTGCGCGACCTTGAGATCAGGGGAGCCGGCAACCTCCTGGGCGCCGAACAGAGCGGCCACATCGGCACGGTAGGCTTCGACCTCTATGTCCGGCTGCTGGCTGACGCAGTAGAACGCCTGAAGGCGATCCGCGAGGGCCGGCCGCCGCCCGAGCCGAAGATGGAGCGCCCTCCGGTCGCGATCGATTTACCGTTCACAGCACACCTTCCGGCGGCGTACGTTGGCGATCTCAACCTGCGCCTGGCGCTCTACCAACGGCTGGCGGCCGCGGAGACAGTTCAGGCCGTCGACGACCTAGCGCGGGAAATGCGAGACCGCTTTGGTCCGCTGCCACCAGCGGCAGAAAACCTACTCTTCGCCGTCCGTGTGCGGGCGCTGGCACGCCAGACTGACATCGTCAGCGTTCAGCAAGTCGATTCGGTGCTCGTCATACAAACACGAGGCGGGGTGCCAGCCCGCGACCGTCTCCGCGACTCCAAGATCAAAGGTCTCACGGCCGGACCTGCCCAAGCTCGCCTTGATCTAGAGGCGCTCGACGACGCTTGGCCGGAGGCGCTTCTTGACGTCCTCACGGCACTGGCGGCCACGCCATCGCAACCGGCCTGATAGCGCTTTGGTTAGCCTGTTAGCTTTACCTGAGTTCGTCCAGCCTATTCTGAATGCGATCTCTCTACGGCCCCAACTCTTGGCTAGGGCTACATAAAGCGCAAACTTGACCTCGGTTTAGCTTCAACCTCCTCCTCGCGTTTGATCGTCGAAACGAGCGATCCTAGAATGCACGGGGACCCCCGGTGGCAACATTCGACCATCGAATACGCCACCGCCGTGCCGCTTATGACACAAGCAACCTTCGACAACCCGTCCTGGCAGGACCATGAAGAGCGCAGCGCGTTCGATCTCAGCGGCATCCCGCGTTCGATTTCCATCCTTGTTCTGGCCGCCGTCTACGGCACGGGCTTGGCGCTCTTTCTCGCGGTCGAACCGACGAAGCCGTGGATCCTTCTGGCCGTAGTAGCATTAGTCGCGCTGGGCACCGACGGCATCCTACGCAGCCATCCAGGCGGCCAGTTGCGAGGCTTCGCTGATACCTCGCCGTTTCTGTTCGTACCGGTACTAATGGCGCTGGCGAGCGGGCTGTTTCTGGAGGACCTCGATACAGTACACGGCTATCGAATCATTCCCGCCGCTTTCGGCGCATCAGCCGTGCTTGCCGGGGCCTTGTACGGCGAGTACGTCTCCGTAATCCATCACGGCCCTTCGTACGCGTTGGGCCGGCTGCTACTCAACGTCCTCACGTACGTTGCGGCCTTCGTGTTTTATGCCGTCATCTACGCCTACGATGTCTCGCTGCTGCCTTCAGCGTTCGCGGTGGGGCTGTTCAGCATGCTGCTAGCGGTCGAGATCTTCCGGGAGGCGGAGGCGGACGCCTACAGAGCTCTGGTGTTCGCCGCTGTCATCGGCCTCGCCGTAGCCCAGATACGATGGGCGCTCTACTTCATCTCGCTGGAAGACTTCCTTGCGGCGATCCTGCTCCTGTTGGTGTTCTACCAGGCAACCGGCTTAATCCAGCACCACCTGACGGGAACATTTAGCCGCACGATTGCGGCCGAGTTTACGCTCGTCACCGCGGTCGGCGCGACGATTGTCGTACTGGGCCGCATCTTCTCGTTCGGGTAGGCCCTTAGGGGGTGTCTACGTTGTCAGTCCATGAGGCCTCTGATACCATCAAGGCGGTCCGGGGAGTGGCCTAGCGGTTCAGGGCACCTGACTGGGGGTCAGGGGATCGCCGGTTCGAATCCGGCCTCCCCGACCAGCTACTTTGTTGCTTCTCGCGTGCTCTCTAACAATGGAACTGATCCATCGACAAGTCAGCAGATACGCCGCCTTCACGGTCGCCGACGAGGCCGAAGCGGTGTCCGCCCTCTCACGAGCGGCCCCAATGATGTACAAGTCGCCACCCAAGTTCACGGGCTTCAACGAGGATGGGTTCCTCACCGGCCTTGAGCCGCCTGACACTGACGGCGATAGCCAGAGCACCGATGACTGGGGTGCCTTCATCGACGAGACGATTCACTTGGCAACGTTCGATGCCGGGGTCTGCCTGCTCACCCTAGAGCTGTTCGACGAACTGATGGACCCGAATGAACCGCTGCACTCAGATAACATTGTGCTAGCAAAGATGCTGGAGCGGATCGCGGAGGCCTAGCACGTCAGCCATTCCCTCATACTGAATTCCGACCCATTTCTGACCGTTCTCTGTGCGTTGCATCGCTATAGACGCCCACCTTCGCTGTTGTAGGAGTTGGACCCCGCCGGAGGAGGCTTAAACGGTGAAGCGCTTCATCGACGCGCGAAAGCGATCCTACGCCGCGTACGTCGATGCCATGCGCGAGCTTGGACTGACGCCGGTCACCGAACAAGCGTTCCGCGAGCAGTACCGTGGAGGCGCCGCGACGGAGGGGTTGATGGACGATGTCCGCAGATCCGATCACGAACGATTCACGAAGCAGAATCGTGAGCGAGCCGGCGCCTCAAGCGTCGCCCGGCTGGACGCACTGATCCCCGGTGCCCGCGCCACGCTGGCGGCCTTACGAAGGTCCTACGAGCTGGCGTTGGTAACGCCGCGCAACAATCGAGAAACGCTGCTGGACCAGCTCGACGAACTGTCACTGAGCAAGTTCTTTGCCGCCATCTACTCCAGCGACGGTACGCTACCGTCGAAAGCACAGTTAATCAATCTGTTTCGCGTCGGCAATGGCGAAGACGAACCCATCATCGACGACTCGGAGCCGACCTAGAGGCCGCCCGCGAACTCGGAATCGATTCAGTCTGCGTGAGGAACCGCTGTGCGTAGCCGCCCCTACCTAGACGAGCTTCTTAGCAGCATCACAGAGCTAGCGCGTATCCTGCCGCCCGCCAGATCTCAGCCGACAAAGGAGTAGCCAAGCCCGCGCTTGGTCACGATCAGCCCGGGCTTGCAGGGGTCGGATTCAATCTTCCGTCTCAGATACCACACGTAGAGCTTCACACGGTCTCTCTCCCCGCGGTACTCCGGCCCCCATACTTCGCTGAGGATCTGATCATGCGAAAGGACCCAGCCTTTGTGTTCCACGAGATATTTCAACAGCCGGAATTCCGTGCCCGTCAGCTCCACCGGCTGGCCACCTACGGATACCGTACAGCTAGGCCAGTCGATCCGCAGACCGTTTCGCTCATAGCACGGCGAGGCTTGGGTTCTATTCGATGAGCGTTTGGCAACGGCCTCGAACCTCCGCACAAGGTCATCCTTCGTGAATGGCCTTAGGAGGAAGCCATCTGTCCTTAGGTCGAAGCACTTATAGAGCGCGTCGTTCGTGGACCTCTCGGCGCAGACGAAGATGGGGACGTTCGAGGCGTCGCGGATGCGCTCGACGAGCTGCCAGGCGTCCCCTACTGAGTCGAGCCCTACGAGGACGATATCCGGCCTGGACCTGTAGAAGTGGACGAGGCCTCTCCCACCGTCATCGCAGACCAGCGCGTCGTAGCCCGCGTCCTCCACAATGCGGGCCACATTCAACTGCTGTTTGTGGTCACTCTCGACCACCAGTACCTGAAGCTTTTCCAAACGGTGTCCCGAGTTCTTTCTAGCGGGGATGACAGCGTTCTACCACCTAGAACCCACGACTCAGGGAGGCATTACAGCAGACGTCGGGTTAGGAGTCCTCTGGGTTGAATCGACGCACGTGCGCCTCCATGAAGTCGCGCACTCGCTGCTCGCTGTATTCGTCGGCTGGGAGCTTATCGATCCGGCTCCAGGACGTGAGCGTGATCGGCAACTTGCCATGTGGCCCACTCCTATTGGGCGCCTAGCAAGAGTCCTTGGTGGACCTCGTTAGGGCCTCGCCAGCTCTTTCATCGTCTTCAGGTGGAGCGCCGCCAGCCCTTTGGGGTCCTGCGCTGTCTGTATGAAGTTGAGTACAGGAACGGTGACGCCATTTTTGCAATACTCTTCGATCTGATCGAGACAGGCCTGCGGGCTACCCATGACGAACACGCCATCGATCACCTCATCTGGGACAAGCTCCGTCGCCTTCTGTCGATCTCCGGCATCCCAGGCCTCCTGCATCGGAAGAAGCGCTTCTCCTCTGCCAAGCCAGCGATGAAACGAGCCGTAGACGGGCGTCGTGAAGTAGCCGGCAATCGAACGGCGGGCGATGAAGCGCGCGACGTTCTCGTCCTCCGTGGGGATGACGAAGATGCGACAGACGACTTCCAGGGCTTCGGGGTCTCGGCCTGCTTCCTTGGCAGCATCCTTCGCGACACTGACCACCTTCGGGACGTCGTACGGAGCAAGCCAGTTGATGATGACGCCCTCGGACGCGCTGCCCGCCAGCGTAAGCATCTTTTCCTGCAACGCGGCGACGAAGACCGGTGGTGCGTCCGCAAAGCGACGCCGCATGCGAAAGCCGCGAACCCCCAGCGTCTCGCTGCTCACACGTTCCCCTGTGAAGGCCTCCCGCAGGAAAGCAAGCGTCTCTCTTACTCGGGTATACGGCTTCTCGAATTCAATGCCGTTCCAGTTTTCCACGATCGCGGGCGAACTGGCGCCAATGCCGAGCACAAATCTGCCCCCGGCCACCTCGTTTACGCCGGCAGCCGTCTGAGCCAGCGAGGCGGGACCGCGGATGAACACGTTGGCGATCGCCGTGCCGATGCGGAGCTCGGTTGTCCATGAGAGCCCGAGCGCAGCCGGCACGAAGGCATCGACGCCATCGACCTCCATCGTCCAGGCATCGGTGTAGCCGAGCTGTTCGGCCTCTTGCAGGATCTCTTTGTGCGCGGGCAGCGAGATGCCGTCCAGCGGAAACGTCAGGCCCCAGCGCTTCATAGCTGTCTAGCCATGGAAGCGCGGCTCGCGCTTCTCTTGAAAGGCACTGACGGCTTCTGCGTGGGCCGGCAGGCGTCGTTGCTCACGAATCGCGTTCACTTCCTGTGTGACGACGCGGCGCAGGTCAGCTTCGACGGCGTCTTCGTGAATGAGTCTCTTGGCTGCCCAGACCGCGTCGGTCGGGTTCCCGGCGATCTCCTCCGCAAGGGACATCGCCTCGTCCATCAGTGAGTCGTGCGGGACGATGCGGTCGACGAGGCCGCGGTCTTTGGCTTCGTCGGCCTCGATGATGCGGCCCGTAAGAGCGAGGAACAGCGCATTGCTAAACCCGGCCACGAGCGGCAGGTAGCGCGTGCTGCCGCACTCAGGCGTGAGGCCGATCTTGACGAATCGGGCTGAGAACCTGGCGCGGTCGGAAGCGATGCGAATATCGCACGCCAGCGTCATCGTCAGACCGATGCCGATAGCGGGACCGTTGATCGCTGCGATCGCGGGCTTGCCTCGACTGAGCGCGAGCGGTACCTCAGGGCTGCCGTCGCGGGCGAGCAGTGGCGATGCAGGTGGGCGCTCGCTCCGCGTCGCAATGTCCTGCGCCCAACCGCCGATGTCGGCGCCGGCACAGAAGCCTCTCCCTTCGCCGGTTACCAGGAGCACGCTGAGGTCGTCATCGGTGGCCGTCTTATTGACGGCGTCGATGAACTCACCTTCCATCAGGGGCGTCCAGGCGTTCAGCTTCTCCGGACGGTTGAGCGTGACGAGCGCGATTCGTCCCTTCTTCTCGTAGCGAATGTGTTCGTACTGGCCCACAGGCATACGGCCTCCTCAACCCTACGTGCGTTCAAACGTGTGGCGAACGTGTCGCATAGTAGCACAGAGGGGTCGTGAGTTAGATCGCGCCGGCCTGCCTGCGCCGCCACCAGATGAACAACGCCGCTCCTCCGGCTACGACCGCTATGCCGCCCGCTAGGGCTTCCGCGATGCGGAGGCCGGTCTCATCGTCATCGCCTGAGGCCACAGCGCTCTGCGGATCAGTACCAGGGTCGGTGTTTTCATCTCTGATCCCCTCTAATTGAGGTGGGACTGCCTCGCCATCATCAGGACTGAGTTCACCAGGCAGGCCCTCATCTCCAGCATTGTAGCCCTCCCGTTCAGAAGTCTGTGGAACCGCAGCGTCCGCAGGTGCTTCACTGGCTGACTCCACGTCCAGGTCCGATGTGGAGAAATCCCCCACAGTAATGCCTGCATCTCTGTTAGAAGTGTCTGATGTTATGTCGAATCCGGCGAGAACCACGAACGCGACGAGCGCGATCACGGCGACGCCGCTCAGAAGCGGCGTCACGCTGCCGAACAGACCGCCGCCAGCCCTTGTGGGTGCGGCAGCCACGTCGGCCTCGCGTAACACGAACGAGCGCGGCACCGGCGCGCGCGGCAGCTCTTTCACTGAATGGCGCACAGCCCGCAGCTCCGTGACCGACTCTCTGCAAGCGGCACAGTCCTCGAGATGGGCCTCGACTCGTTGAAGCGCAGATGCATTGAGCTCGCCATCTACGTAGGCGCTCAGGTCCGCTTCGCGAACTTCGTGTCTACCTCGCCAGAACAACACGTGCAACCCCTTTCATAGTCCTAGCCACCTTCCTCTATAGGACGAAGCAGGTGCCCAAAGAGTTCCGGTTGCTCTCGTATTCGTGTCCGAAGCCGCGCCCTCCCACGGCTGATGCGTGATTTCACAGTACCAACAGAACTACCCATCGCCTCGGCTATCTCCTCGTACTGTAGCCCTTCCATATCGCAGAGGGTCACGGCCAGGCGCTGGTCGTGCGGCAACCGCATCAGCTCTGCCTGAAGCGCCTCATGCAGCTCGCCACGCAATGCCCACGCCTCCGGCCCCGGCTCCGCGTCGGGAACGTCCATTGGCTGCGCGTCCTCGTCAGGTGTAGGCGCGTCAAGCGACACGAGCGGCCTTCGTTGCCGGCGACGCAGCTCATCGATGCACAGATTCGACGCGATCCGAAACAGCCAGGAACGCACGTTGGCGCCGCGGAGCTTGCTCACGTTCTTGTAGGCAGCGATAAAGGCCTCCTGCGTCGCGTCCTCCGCCGCCGGCGGCGAGCCGAGCATGCGCAGGCAGAGGTTGTAGATGCGCTCTTGATAGGCGAGGACGAGCGTGTTGAAGGCATCCAGGTTGCCCTGGCGCACACGCTCTACGAGTTCGTGGTCTTCCTCTGCCGGCTGACCGGACACGGGCCATTCTAGCAGGGCATCACAGATACGCGGGAACAAAAGCAGGCCCGCCAACGTCTAACCAGCAACGCGAATCCGAGGAGGCAGACAATAATGAGAGTTCGACTGATCCTGCTAGGCGCGCTTGGGGCCCTGGTGATGCTGGCGATGGCATGCAGCAGCCCCCTTCCCGGTGGAGACGACGGCGGCGACGGTGATACTAGCGCCGGAAATATCGCACCTCAAGCCGAAGGTATTGCAGAACAGCTGGCCTTGGATGACGGCGGGCAATCTGGTTACTCAGAGGACGCCGCACGCGGCAGCGTTCTGCTCTCCGACTTCGCTAACGAAGATGGCGAGTTTGGCGCAGCAGCCCCGCCGGGCCAGCCCGCGCTCGGAGTTGATGATGGCGCTCCGCCGGTCAATCCGCAGCTCGGCGGAATCCTCGACCGCAAGATCATCCAGAGCACATCGATCGATCTCGAGATCGAGGGCGAAAACGGCGTCAGCCGCAGCTTCCAGGACATTATCAGGATCGCCGAAACAGCCGGCGGCTTCGTCGCAAGCTCGTCGTTCTCAAACATCGACGACAAGCAGTTCGCGGACGTGACAATCCGCGTTCCCGGGACGCAGTACCAGAGCGTGCTCGCCGACATCCGGGGGATGGGAACCGTCAGCCAGGAAGGCTCCGACGCTAACGATATCACGGAGGAGTACACAGACCTCCAAGCCCGCCTGCGGACGCTGAACGCAACGGAGCAGCGCTACCTGGAACTGCTCGCGCGGGCTGAGACGATAAACGAAATCCTGGTCGTCCAAGACCGGCTCGACGTGGTACGCGGTCAGATTGAACAAGTCATTGGCCGCATCAACCTGCTGGACAACCTGACAGAACTCGCGACGATCACCGCACACCTCAGCCCGGCCGCGCTCGTCGTGGAGTCATCTTCAGATGGTGGGAGCCTGACGCCCGCGGAAGCCTTCGAGAACGCCTGGCAGACGTCGCTCACGGCGCTGAGTGGTATCGCAATCGCGGCCGTCGTAGTCGTTGCGTTCTCGTGGTGGTTGGTCCCGCCGCTGGTGGCGCTCGCCATCGGCGCC
Source organism: Chloroflexota bacterium (assembly GCA_022562155.1). Taxonomy (GTDB): domain Bacteria; phylum Chloroflexota; class Dehalococcoidia; order DSTF01; family RBG-16-68-14; genus SZUA-185. Next base: position 13,322 of record JADFPV010000008.1, on the reverse strand, counting down.
CGCTGGTGGGCTAATCGCAGGCCGAGGGTCACGGCCGGTAGCCCAGCTTCGTGATGGGTCTACGCAGCGTCTAGTTGACGCTGCTGTGGGACCTGTGTGGCCGGCACAAATTTGTGTGGCCGGCGCACCGGGCCGGCGGAGTGCGATACGTGCTCCGCAGGCCCGACCGAAGCCCAGGTCGCGATGACTCCAGCCACGCCAGCGACCACACAGCCCACTAGCGAAGCTCCCTCCGATCCGAGAGCTATACTATATCCATGGCGATAGAGAAGGCGTTCGCTATCAACGCTGCGCCGCCCAAGGTTTGGGACGCCCTGGTCAGCGAGTTCAACCTCGCGGATGAGAGCATCTACGAGGTCGAGCAATCGATCATCAATGAATTTCTGGCACTGCGGGTGACGTTCCAAGACGGCATCGAGGCGCAAATCACGTACCGCCTCATCCCAAGAGATGACCACACGGAAGTCATCGCGACAATGCAGCCCGAAGGCCTTCGCTACGCGATCTTCCGGATGATCACGATGGGCCGCTCGGACGTCAACTACGAGATGGTGCTTGTCGTCGGCTTATCAAACTTGAAAGCGGCCGTGGAGGGCGGCGACCGCTACCTCCTGCCGGACGACCCTGGAGACGACCCGACAGACTAGGGTTAGCGAGCGAGGGCCTCGCCGGCCATTCGCAGCACATGCTGCTCGCTCTCGAACGAGAGAAGCTGCTGGGCCTCTGTGATCGGAAACCAGCGGGCATCGTCGACCTCGTGATCGTGGTCTTTCGTTTCACCACCCGTGTAGCGAAGGAGATAGAAGTAGACCCACTTGTGCACACGCACTGGTCCGGCTTCATCATAGTTCCAAACATACCAGTATTCGATGCGATCTAGGTTCTGTTGTAGCTCACTCGAGAGGCCGGTTTCTTCTGAGACCTCTCGCATTGCGGCTTCGACGGTCTCTTCGCCGCGTTCAACGATGCCCTTCGGGAGCTGCCATGCCTCTCCGCCCTGTGTTTGGATCAGGCAGACCTCAGGTCCGTCTTTGGCGTCGCGATAGACGACGCCGCCCGCAGAGATCTCCACTCGAGTCCTCATCGCACCCATGATAGTCGCTTCGCCCGCTTCGGTCACCGCTACTGGCCCCCTAAAACGGGCCGTCGTACAATACAGCGGCTATGTGGGAGTTCGGCCGTGTGGATAGCCTAGAGCCGGAAGCGATTGGCGAGCCGGGCGATCGGCAGTTTCGCGTTCGAGTGGTGGCCGGACCCAAAACGGCGTCGCTGTGGATGGAGAAGGAACAGCTAGCGGCGCTTTCCCTAGCTCTGCGACGGCTCCTCGAACAGACGAAAGACATTGAGGAGCCCCTAGAACCTGAGCCGTTTCTGAATACCGGCGCGTTCCCAGCTGAAGCCGACGTCGATTTCAAGCTGAGCCGCTTGGGCATCGGCCACGACGAAGCGGGTACCGCCGTCTCGATCTTTGCTTACGATATGGACGTCGCAGAGGATGACAGCGAAGCGTCGCCAACGTTCTCCTGCCAAGTTACACGCGCGCAGTCTCGCACGTTTGCGGAGCGCGCTGAAGAGATTGTGAGCGCCGGTCGCCCGGTGTGCGTGCTCTGTGGCGGGCCGATTGACGCGTCCGGCCACAAGTGCCTGCGGCGCAACGGCCATTCCGAGCGCTTCGTCTCCCTAGGATGAGCGAAACCACAGCTGCGTTCCGGGCGTTCGGCGCCGCCGACGGCAACACCAAACAGCTCGACGGCCATACGATCACGTTCATCGGCTATGGAAACCAAGGCCGCGCGCAAGCGCTGAACCTCCGCGACAGCCTTTCCTCATCTCCTGTCAACTGCGAGATCACCGTCGGGACGGAACGAGACGAGACCTGGCAGCAAGCTGAAGCTGACGGCTTCGTGGTCCAGACGGTGGCCGCAGCGGCCCAGCCGGCAGACATCCTATTCCTGCTGGTCCCGGACGAAGTCCTGCCCGGTGTGTTCATCGAACAGATCGAGCCTCATCTGGAGCGGCACGACCTGATCGTTCTCGCTTCGGGATACAACCTCACGTACGAAGGCATCACACCGCCGGACAGCATCGACATCGCGCTGCTGGCGCCCCGCATGATCGGGCGGCAGGTGCGGGCGTTGTACGAGAAGGGCCAAGGCTTCTACAGCTACATCTCCGTCGAGCAGGACGCGAGCGGGGCGGCGTGGCAGACGCTGCTGGCCCTGGCCGCCGGCATCGGCACGCTGGCGCCTCCAGGCGGCGCGTTCGAACTGTCGGCGAAGGACGAGACGATCCTCGATCTCTACCACGAACAGGGGTTCGGTTCCCTGCTGGGAATGACGTTCTACACGATGCTGGAAGTCGGCATCGAGGCCGGCATTCCGGCCGAGGCGATGGCGCTCGACCTCTACCTCTCAGGAGAGGTCGCGGAAACGTTCCACGCGATGGCCGACCTGGGCTTCTATGAGCAGTCGAAGCTGCACTCGCGCACCAGCCAGTACGGCGGCATGATGCGCAGTCTGGCCCTCGACCGCGAGCCGATCCGCCAGCATCTACAAAAAGTATTGCAAGAAGTAAAGGACGGCACGTTCGCCAAGCAGTGGGCCGAGGAACAGGCTTCTGGGGCGAAGAACTTCGAAAAGCTGCGTGACCTGGCCGGCCAGGCCAACCCGTTCACACCGATCGAGAAGCGCATCAAGGAGTTGGTGCGCGAAGCGCAGTCGCGCAGCTAGTTCGCTACTTCCTTAATCTCCTCGACAAGCTCCCACTCATAGCCGTTAGGGTCTTTTACGTGAAACGTGCGTAGGCCCCAGGGCCGGTCTTCCGGCGCGTCGACGTCGACACCAGCATCGTGGAGCTGCTTATACATTTCATCAACGCCGTCTACCCAGAGGTGATGGTGCATCGCGAGGTCGGGTGGCGCCGACGGCGGGCCGCCGACGTGTACTAAGAGACGAAAGTCGCCGGCCTGTAGCATCGTCGCCCGTTCTGACTGCTCCTCCGCTGTGAAACCGAGCTTACTGACGTAGAAGTCGACGGTCCCGGCAGCGTCCTCCACGAATATCGACGCCGAATTGAGTCCTGTGATCTTGGCCATGGGCGCTCTCCTGTACAGACTAATCCTGGCTATGACGCTCCGTGCTGCGTGATTTCAAGCTGGCGGCCATCTGGATCCTGGACTAGCGCTCGCTTGCCGAACGCCTCGTCAGCCACACCTTGCAAGATTCTGCCGCCGTGGGCCTCGAACCGATCAACAGCCTCTTCGATGTCATCGACGTTTATCGTTACCTGGAACTCCTTCGGTCTACCGGCTGAATCATCTCCCAACGCGTGGAGAGCGAACGTCCCTCCATCCAGGGCGAACGGCAGCCAATCTCCGTGATCGGCAGGTTGAACGCCGAACACTGCTTCATAGAACTGTCGCAGCTTGGCCAATTCCGGTGTATAGACGTAGACAGTCATGCTTATGGTCATGAAGTCCCCTCCCTCCTCCGAACGAGAAACTCGCGAAAAATCCGCTCCACATAGCCACTCAACGAGGAGCGGTCGTCGATAGCGGCGTGCTTTAAGTCTCGAACGAGCTCAGGCGGTAAATAGATGTTGAACTGTTGCTTTCCGAACGCACTGAGCTGGTCTTTTTCTTCACCTTGAGGAGCCATGCTAGGATGGTAGCATACTACTATTTCGAAGTCGAGCTCCCGTGCTCAGTGATCACCGTCGCGTTCAGGCCCGCATAGGCCCGTGATACGATTCGATCAGTTCTGCGTCTAAACAGGGAGGCATCAATGGAAAAGAAGGTCACCGTCCAGTACCTCACCGACTACAACTACAGCCAGCTCGTTACCACCGACGGCCACTCCTTCATTTCCGACGAGCCCGTGGCCGGCGGCGGCGACGGCCTGGGGCCAAGCCCGTACGAGCTGCTCCTGGGCGCCCTAGGGTCCTGCACAGCCATGACGGTGCTTATGTACGCGCGTCGGAAAGGCTGGGAGGTCACCGAGTGCTCCGTGCACCTTACGCACGACCGCGTTCACTCCGAGGACAGTGCCGGCGCTGAGCAGGGCACGCGGCGCGTGGACGTGATCAGACGCGATATCTCCCTGCATGGCCACCTCACCGAAGAACAGACGGAACGTCTACTCGAGATCGCGAAGAAATGCCCGGTTCACAGGACCCTGGAGAGCAGCCCAACAGTCATCGACAGCATCATCGTAGGGGAATAGATGGACGTTCGCGTAAATACCCTTACGTTTGCCGCTCCTGCTCTATGATATGATCGATCTCAGGCAGGGACGCCTCGGCCGCCTCCCTGCCGATGTTACGGTAGGAGCCCCGCATGACAGCCAACCTGACCTGCACTGTCGAAAAGCCTGGCCTCGTCGACTACGACGGAGCGCTAGCCATGCAGCGGCAAGCGGTGGAAGATTGCCGTTCGGACGGTCAGGCACGCCTGTTTCTTCTGGAGCACCCTCACACCTACACGCTAGGCGCGCGCGGCGACACGGGACACCTGCTCGCGGACGAGGAGCGCCTGCTGCTGCTGGGAGCCTCTCTCCGGCGAACGGACCGCGGTGGCGACATTACATACCACGGCCCCGGGCAGCTGGTCGGCTACCCCATCGTCAACTTGAAGCGCTGGCACGAAGGCCCACGGTGGTACGTGCGCTCGCTCGAGCAGGTGCTGATCGAAACGTTAGCTGACTCTGGCATCGAGGGCCGGAGCGTGGATGGGCGGCCCGGCGTCTGGGCCGGAGATTCGAAGATCGCCGCGATCGGCGTACGCGTCTCGCGCGGCATCACCAGCCACGGGTTCGCGCTTAACGTCGACCCTGACCTCGAATACTTCTCGCATATCGTGCCGTGCGGACTGCCAGACATCACCGTAACCTCGATGGCCCGCGAGCTTGGCAAAGCGCCACAGATGCCTGACGTAATGGACACCGTATCGGCCGTATTCGGCCGCGTCTTCGACCTGAAGATGGTCTCGCCCGACCGCGAGGAGGCCATGGTTGGGTAGCACGCTGGAGCCCACGACGATTCCGCTAGAGCCGAGGACGCGGACTACGGCACGCGAGCCCAAACCACCCTGGCTCAAGGTCCGCTTTCCAGCGGGCGAACGCTACCAACAGATCAAAGGCCTTCTGCGCAAGAACGAATTACACACCGTCTGCGAGGAAGCACGGTGCCCGAACATTGGAGAGTGCTTCAACAATGGCACCGCGACCTTCATGATCCTCGGTGACACCTGCACCAGGGCCTGCGGCTTCTGCGCCGTGAAGACGGGCCGGCCAGAGCAACCTCCCGACGTTCTGGAACCATACCGGCTGGCGCAGGCCGTGCGGACATTGGAGCTCGACTACGTTGTCATTACTTCCGTAAACCGCGATGACCAGGAGGACGGCGGCGCTTCGATCTTCGCGGGCTGCATTCGCGCGATCCGGCACGACGACGCGCACTGTCGCGTAGAGGTGCTGATCCCCGACTTCATGGGCAACTGGGATGCGCTGGCGACCGTTGTTGAAGCGCGGCCGTTTGTCCTCAACCACAACGTTGAGACAGCTCCGCGGCTCTACGGCCGCGTTCGCCCGAAGGCGAAGTACGAGCGATCACTGGAACTGCTCTGGATCGCGAAAGAGCTCGACCCGGCCCTCAAGACAAAGTCCGGCATGATGGTGGGCCTAGGAGAGACACGGGATGAGATCTTCCAGGTCATGACGGACCTCCACGAGTCCGGCGTCGACATCATGACAATTGGCCAGTACCTGCGCCCGAGCGCGAAGCACTTGCCCGTTGAGCGCTACTACCCGCCAGAGGAATTCGAGCCGTTCGTTGAGTTCGGCAAAGAGCTAGGGTTCCAGCACGTCGAGGCCGGGCCGCTGGTGCGCAGCTCATACCACGCGGACAGGCAGGCGAGCTTAGCTGAGGAGCGCGCGTAGTGGCGACGTACGACATCGCCGTACTCGGCGGGGGTCCAGGAGGTTACGTCGCCGCGATCCGGGCGGCGCAGCTCGGACTGAAGGCGGCCGTGATCGAAGAGGACCGCGTCGGAGGGCTCTGTCTAAACTGGGGCTGCATTCCCAGCAAGGCGCTGCTCTGGAACGCCGAGCTGGTGCACCTCTTTCAGGACTCCAAGGACTTCGGCATCACGTACGACGCGCTCCACATCAATATGTCGCAGGCGATCGACCGCAGCCGGACTGTCGTCGACCGCATGGTGAAGGGCGTCGAGTTTCTACTGAAGAAGAACAAGGTGGACGTCATTAACGGCCGCGGCATGCTCAAGAGCGCGACGGAGATCGCCCTGAACGACGGCAAGAGCGTCGAGGCCAAGAGTGTCATCCTCGCGACGGGCGCACACGCACGGTCGCTCCCCGGAATCGACATCGATGGTACGACCGTCATTACGAGTCGCGAAGCGCTGGAGCTGCGCGAACCGCCTGAGTCGATCATCATCGTAGGTGGCGGTCCTGTCGGCGCGGAGTTCGCATACTTCTACAACGCCTACGGCGTCGACGTGACGATTGTCGAACTGCTCGATCACCTCCTGCCGATGGAAGACGAAGCGATCAGCAGCCAGCTCGAGCGCGCATTCAAGAAGCAAGGCATCGGGTTCCGGACTGGCACGCAGGTCGAGAGCGTATCAGTTGCCAACGGCAGCGCCGAAGTCTCTATCAAGATGGGCGACGCGCAAGAGACGCTGGCGGCAGACAAGGTGTTGATCGGTATCGGCATGGCCGGCAACACCGAGGACATCGGCCTGGAGGACGCCGGGGTTAAAATCGACCGCGGCTTCATCCAGATCGACGAGCAGATGCGAACGACCGCTGACGGCGTGTTCGCTATCGGCGATGTGACCGGCAAGCTGCCGCTCGCGCATGTCGCCTCGGCGCAGGGCGTGATCGCGGCTGAGGCTATCGCTGGTCTGCAACCACGGCCGCTGGCCTACGAGAAGATGCCGCGCTGCACGTACTGCCAACCGCAGGTCGCCAGCCTCGGGCTGACGGAGGCACAAGCGCGCGAGCAAGGACTCGAGGTCAAGATCGGAACGTTCCCCTACCGTGGGAACGGCAAAGCGATCGCGATGGAGAAAACAGACGGGCTCGCCAAGCTGGTCGTCGATGCGTCAACGAACGAGATAATCGGCTACCACGTGATCGGCCAAGATGCCACAGAACTGCTGGCCGAAGCGGCGCTTGGTAGCGTGCTGGAGACGACGCCGCGAGAACTCGGTTGGGCCGTGCACGCCCACCCGACGCTCAGCGAGGTCGTGAAGGAAGCCGCGCTCGCGGTCGACGGCGAAGCGATCCACTTCTGGAACGAACGATGACGCAACTGATCGACAAGCCACCCGCCAAAGAGCTACCGAGCGATCAGCTCATCGAGCTGCTCCGCAAGATGATGCTGATCCGGCGCTTCGAGACGAAGGCGGCGGAGATGTACACCAAGCAGAAGATCGCGGGCTTCCTCCACCTCTACAACGGCGAGGAGGCCGTCGCCGTCGGCGCGATCTCGGCCGTCAACGATGACGATCATCTGCTCACTCACTACCGCGACCACGGACACGCGCTAGCCCGTGGCGTCGAGCCGGAGAGGATTATGGCCGAGCTGTTCGGCAAGGACACGGGCGTCAGCCGCGGCAGAGGCGGCTCAATGCACCTGTTCGACGTCGAGAAGTCATTTATGGGCGGCTACGCCATCGTCGCAGGCCACCTGCCGCTGGCCTGCGGGATCGCGCTGGCAAACCAGCGCCTCAAGAACAACCGTATCGTCCTCTGCATCTTCGGCGACGGCGCCGTCAACGAAGGCGAGTTCCACGAGGCGCTCAACCTAGCCGTCGTCTGGAAGCTCCCCATCATCTTCATGTGCGAGAACAACTTCTACGGCATGGGCACCGACATCCGCCGCGTTTCGGCCGTCATCGAAGTCTACAAACGCGCTGCGGCCTACGCTATGCCTTCCAAGCAGGTCGACGGCATGAACGTCCTGGAGATGTACGACGAGACGCTCAAGGCGGCCGAGCGCGTGCGCGCCGGTGAAGGCCCGTCGTTCCTGGAAGCGATCTGCTTCCGCTTCCGCGGCCACTCGATGTCCGACCCCGAGTTCTACCGTCGCAAGGAAGAAACGCAGCGCTGGCGCGAGCTAGACCCGATCATCACGTTCCGGGAGAAGCTCACTAAGGACGGCATCATCGACGACGACGCATTCCGATCGATGGAAGCGGAGATCGAAGACGTCGTGAATGAGGCCGTCCGGTTCGCTGACGAGAGCCCTGACCCGCCACCGGAGGCGCTCTTCACCCACGTATACAAGGAGGACGCGTAGCCATGGCAGAAATGAGCTTCCGCGACGCGCTCCGCCTGACGTTGCGAGAAGAATTGCTTGCCGATGAGAAGGTCATATTGATGGGCGAGGATATCGGCGCGTACGGCGGTTCGTATTCCGTCACGAAAGGCCTGTTAGAGGAGTTTGGCGAGGAACGCATCATGGACACGCCGATCTCGGAATCGGTCGTCGTTGGCTGCGGGATCGGCGCCGCCATGGGCGGCCTCCGCCCGATGGTCGAGCTGATGACGATCAACTTCAGCCTGCTGGCCTTCGACCAGATCGTCAACAACGCGGCGAAGCTCTCGTACATGTCCGCTGGCCAGATCAGTGTGCCGATGGTCATCCGTATGGCCAGCGGCGCCGGGAGCCAGCTCTCCAGCCAGCACTCGCACAGCCTGGAGGGCTGGTACGCGCACATCCCCGGGATCAAGGTGGCAGTCCCCTACACACCTCGCGACGCTCGGGGGCTGCTCAAGACGGCGTTCGACGAACAGAACCCTGTGATCTTCATCGAGCATACGGCGCTCTACGCCCGCAAGGGCGAGGTACCAGACGAGGACTACGCGATCCCGTTCGGCCAGGCTGAGGTGATTCGGGAGGGCACAGACGTTACGCTGATCGGCTACTCCGGCAGCGTCTATCAGGCGCTCGGCGCGGCCGACATTCTTGCGGAGTCGGGCCACCAGGCGGAGGTGATCAACCTTCGCACGCTGCGCCCGTTGGACGTCGAGACGATCATCGCGTCCGTGAGCAAAACGCATCGGGCGGTGGCCGTCGAAGACGACTGGAAGTTCGGCGGCTTCGCCGGCGAGATCGCTGCGATCATCATGGAAGAAGCGTTCGATGAGCTAGACGGGCCTGTCGCCCGTGTCTGCGGCGCCGACGTGCCTATCCCGTACGCAAAAGCGCTGGAGCAAGCAGCACTACCTAGCCCACAGCAGATCGCGGACGCCGCGCTCGCTCTCTTCTAGGAGGACAGGATGATCTCTGAAGTCGTCATGCCGCAGATGGGCGCCGATATGGAGGAAGGCACCATCATCAAGTGGCTCAAGAACGAAGGTGACGAGGTCGAACGCGGCGAGATCATCGCCGAGATCGAGACCGACAAGGCGAACGTTGAGATCGAGGCGTTCGACTCTGGGGTCTTTCGCAAAGCGCTACACGCGGAAGGCGACACGATCGACGTAGGCACCATCATCGCCATCATCGCCGCGCCCGATGACGACATCTCGTCGTATGAAAACGGTGCGGCTAAGAAGGCGACTGCCCCAGCGGAGGCGTCTAAGGAAGAGGTGCCAGCAGACCTTAAGAAGCAAGACCACGCAACGGCTTCAACGACCGCGGCACCTGCGGCGGAGCCGGTCCCCCAAACATTAGCTCCGGCAGCCAGACAGGACGGCCGCGTCCGCGCTTCGCCTGTCGCACGGAAGCTCGCTCAGGACAACAACGTCGACCTCGCGACACTCGCGGGTACCGGACCCGATGGCCGCATCGTCAAACGTGACGTCGAGGCCGCGCTAACGGGGGGCGTCAAATCGCCAGCCGCGCCAACAGCGGCGCCAGGTACAACGACAACGGTCTCGATGTCCAAGATGCGCCAGACGATCGCGCGGCGCATGGCCCAGAGCAAGCGCGAAGCCCCTCACTACTACATCACCGTCGATATCGACATGACCGAGGCGGAGAGCCTGCGCCGGCAGCTCAACGAGGCTGTGGAAGAGTACCCTCGCGTGAGCGTGAACGACATGATCGTGCGTGCGTGCGCGCTGGCGCTCCAGCGCCACCCCATGTTCAACAGCTGGTTTATCGACGAGCAGGTCCAGCAGCACGCCGACATCAACGTCTGTATTGCCATCGCGCTGGAGGACGGCCTGATCGCGCCAGCGATCCTCGACGCGGCCAACAAGAACCTCGGCGAAATCGCCGACGCAAGCCGGAGTCTTGGCCAGCGCGCCAAGTCCGGCAGCCTGAAGGCCAACGAGTATACAGCGGGCACGTTCACGGTGAGCAACCTGGGCATGTTCGATGTCGAGACACTAGTCGCGATCATCCAGCCGCCGCAGACGGCGATCTTGGGCGTTGGCGCCGTGAGAGAAGTGCCCGTGGCAATCGACGGCAACATCGGCACGGCAGACCTCATGAAGGCCGCGCTCTCTGGGGACCACCGAGTGACCGACGGCGCACAGGGCGCTCAGTTCCTCAATGAGATCCGGCGTTTGCTGGAGAGCCCAGCCGCGCTCCTCGTATAACGACACTGTCTCCCACTCAGCCCCAGCTAGGCTGAGCATCATCAACGTTCTGCAGGGCATCCAGGAACTGGAGGGTGGGACGTTGGGTTGGTGCTGGGTATGCTCGCGGAGAGCGCGGGCTCCGCTGTGTTCACGCTGACGTTGGCGGCGCTGCGTTCGCGCACGTCCTAAGAGGAAACCTTTATCCGCTGCGGCCTACGGTATGTGCTCACCCTCCAGGCGTCGAATGATTTTGCTCAGCTCCGGCAGCATCGAAAGCGCCATACTAGGATTGCTCTTGAGTTCGGCCGTAAAGTCCCAACGCGTCATTACCAGGCACTCAGTGTCCTCGGATGCCACAACGGTTGTTGACCGTGGGAAGCCATCGAGCAGCGCCATCTCACCGAACGGCTGTCCTGCGCGCTTCTCCCCTACCTTCTCGCCACCTTTGGTCACATCAACCTTGCCGGAGACGATGACGTAGAACGCGACAGCCTGCTCGCCCTCCTTGACGATCGTCGCGCCCTTGGCGTAACTCCGAGGGACAACGGACTTGGCCAGCCTGGCAATATCATCCTTCTCAAGGCGAGAGAAGAGGGGTATCGCCGCTAGTGTCTTCTCGTGAGCCATGCGCCAACCTCCTATGCTGCCACGTCTTACGCTCGCGCAATTCTAACCGCACGTACGGGCCATAGCAAGCGCTGCGGTCACTTCCCACCACCCCCACCGCCCGATACTATCCAGTCATGAACCCTATCCAACGCTTTCGCCGGTCAGCCCTCGTGGGTCGCACGGCAACGCGCATCTTACTCGCCTACCGCTGGCATAGCTGGAGAAACCGCAACGCGGACCCCGAGATCTCCAGCCAGGCGTTATCTGACATTCACCGGCGCAACGCGGAGAGCATCCTCGAAACCGCGACAGAGCTGCGAGGCCTGATCATCAAGCTAGGCCAAATACTGGGAGCGCGCGCTGACATCATGCCAGACGAATACATCGAAGTGCTCTCGAAGCTGCACGACGCGGTACCGCCCCGGCCATTCCACGTGATCAAGCGACACGTTGAACAGGAGTTGGGCGCCAAGCTGGATGATGTCTTTGCCGAGTTCGCCCGCGAGCCAATCGCGGCCGCTTCGCTTGCGCAGGTGCACCGCGCGCGGCTGCACGACGGGCGCGACGTAGCCGTGAAGGTTCAGTATCCAGACATCGAGGAGATTGTCCGCGTCGACCTGCAGAACATCCGCGCGTTAGCTCGCGTTGGTGGCTGGCTTATGCGCGACTACGACCTCAAGTCGATGGTGGACGAACTGAGTGCGAACGCACCGCTTGAGCTGGACTTCATCCACGAAGGCCATAACGCAGAAGCCTGCGCGGCCAATTTCGCCGGCCAGGAAAACATCGTCATCCCTAATATCTACTGGGAGCACACAACGAAGCGCGTGTTGGTGATGGAGTTCGTGGAAGGCATCAAGATCACGGACCTAGACGCCATCGACGCCGCGGGTATCGACAGGCAGCAGATCGCGCGCCTGCTCACCGAAAGCTACTTCAAGCAGATCTTCTCGCACGGTTTCTTCCATGCGGACCCGCATCCGGGCAACCTCTTTGTCCAGCAGGGACCCAAGCTCGTCATCGTGGACTTCGGTATCGCCAAAGAGCTGCCTGAGGCCTTCCTCGCCGGGTTCATCAAGCTTGTGTCTGCGCTCGTCAGCGGCGAGACGAACGGCATCGCGGGATCGTTCCGCGACCTGGGATTCCATACGAAGTACGACGACGACAGCGTGTTCGAGACAATGGGCGAAGCGATGGTGACAAGTCTCTCGCAGAACAGGGATTACAGCGAGAACCGTGAGCTGATGGGCGAGTTGCAGAAGAACATGATGAAAGTTTTCAGAGAGAACCCGGTGGTCCGCATCCCTGGTGAGTTCCTCTATCTCGGCCGCACAATGGGACTCCTGGCCGGCTTGGGCGTGCAATTGGGCTCTCAAGTGAACCTGTTAGAGGTCATGGGCTCTCAATTGCCCTCGTCTACGCCGGCTTCCGCCTAGGCAAGGCCTTAGATTCAAATCGTTGCAGGCACCTCCCCTTACTCGTTACACTTGTGCACCAGAGCAGGCGCGTATGCGTCCGAATCGGAAGTGACTGCAATGTCGAACGACACGCACGAACGGCTTAAGATCAAAAGCCAGCCGGTCGCGAAGCAGGACCCTCGGGTTCGCATCAGCAACTGGCAGGAGACGTTCCTCGGTTTTAGTCCCGAGAACGCGAAACTGGAAGCGATGCGGTGCATCCAATGCCCGGACGCGCCCTGCCAAGCAGCCTGTCCCGTCGGCAACGACATTCCCGGCGCTCTCCTCCTCCTGGAGCAGGGCGATCCGATCGCGGCAGCGAACAAGTTCCGCGAGACAAGCAATCTACCCGAGATGTGCGGCCGGCTCTGCCCGCAGGAGAGCCTCTGTGAAGGCGACTGTGTGGTCGGTTACGCGATCCGTCCCGAGGACATGGAGCTGCAGAAGCCCGTCGCCATCGGCAAACTGGAGTCGTTCGTGTCCGATACGCAACGGATAACGGAAGGCCTGCCGATGCCGGAGATGGAACCACCGACGGGCCAGCACGTCGCGGTGGTGGGTGCGGGGCCGGCGGGTATGGCGGTGGCGGAGGAGCTGGCCAAGAAGGGCCACAAGATCACGCTCTTCGATTCGTGGTCGGAGCCGGGCGGCGTCCTGCTCTATGGCATCCCCAACTTCAAGATGCAGAAGGAGATCCTCGACG
>JADFPV010000064.1 GCA_022562155.1 Chloroflexota bacterium | reverse complement strand
AGTTATACGACGGCGGCGGCGCCATGATATCGCGCCAGGCCATGGGTTCGGTATTGATGTTGGCCGGGTCGCGCAGGTGCGGCAGCGGCACCTCCAGCAGCTCGGCGACCTCATAGCCGCTTGGCGCGAACGGGTACGGTGCCTCGCGCGTGATGCGCCCGACGTACGGCGACACCACAAAATCGCTGATCGTGATCATGTCGTCGAGCTGCCCCAGTACCTCCACGTCTTCTCGCACCAACCCGATCTCCTCCTCCGACTCTCGCAGTGCCGTCATCAGCAGGTCGACGTCGCCGGGGTCTTCCGCGCCGCCGGGGAACGAGATCTGGCCTTTGTGGTGCTCCACGATCTCCGAGCGCACCTGGAACAGGATGTGCGAGACGTCGTCCTTGTCGTACAGCGCGATCAGCACCGCCGCGCGCGCCATCCCCTCGCGCTCGATAGGCTTCGGCTCGTACGCGGCCATCGCCGTGCGTATGTAGTCGTCCATGGCGAAGGAAGTGTAGCGCAGCGATTGTCATTCCGAGCGCCGCCCCGTCATTCTGAGCGAAGCGAAGAATCTACAGCCTCGCGAGAAGCTCGCTCTCTGTAACCTGTACGAGTTCGTTTTGTAGTTTCGCCCTTTCCTGCGACCGCTTCAGATTCAACCAACCTCCGTTATGTTCACTATCCTCGTCTTATGTCCACTTCGGCGTCATGTGCCGGTTCCGCGTAGACGGTACTCATGCAGTGAAGGATAGGTCGCGCTGGAGATAGTACGAAGGTGATGGTGGCGCGGGGGTAGCAGATACGAGTCTGACGATCTATAGCATGTCTCAAGCTAGACTGGCCGGTAGGAAAAGGCTGTGTTTATGGCCATCTTAATCCTTGACATAGCCCAGGATACAGATTAATATAGCCACTAGTTTAAGAAAGGAGGTTACAATAATGGCTTTTCCAATTAGAAACATTGAGACGATGGACGACCTGCGCGAAGCGGTCGAAACACGTGATGGCGTGCTTACGCTGTTGCTGGAGCAAGTTCGAGACGCCTACGGAGCTGGGCGGCTCGGGGTGCATGTTCGAACAGCTATCAGTAAGAAGCTCCAGGGGTTAGGACTGGGGCACTATCCTGATCCTCTCCCAACCTACCAGGAAGAGGAAGTTCGGCTGTACACACTGGGAAGCGGCATAGCTGACATAATTGGCGCGGTACTTGGGCCTTCGAGGGAGCACGACGAAGAGATTAGGAGTGCTGTTGGCGGTGAGGCAGCAGAGGTACTAGAGAAGGTACGCGAACTCGTATGTGAGTAGCGTCCCCTACTGCCACTCAGTTATTGACCTGCTCCCCGATGACCATCTTCAGGATGAGTTCGTCGACCTCCTCTGCCTCCGGGGGCTGGCCGTCGTTTACGACCAGGAATACTTCCGCGCGCGGGGGGTGCTTGAACATCAGCGCGACGAACGGCTGGCCTTGTTCGTCCTCGCCAACCTTCTCAGAGATCTTGTTCGGGTCGTAGGTGATCTCGGGCAGCTTGGCAAGCTGATCACCGGTCGCTCGGTCAAGTCGCATCGCTGATTACCTCCTTCTTTCCGTGTGTGGCTTCTGATCATGTGGGCCCCTCGTGAGCGTATCCTCGTGCTACTCAAACACCAGCTTCTCAATATCCGTCTCGCTGGGAATCTTGCGACCCTCGACGAACTGGCAGAGTAACCCAGACAGCAGCGCTCTCACTTCGACGATGTGTTCAGCAATCTCCTCATCACTGGCCTTGCCACCGTGTACTATTCGCGATCTTACGTTGTAAAGCCTCTTAACACGCCGGTACATTGATCTCCGAGCCGCTCCTCTTGGCTCAAGCAAAGCGGCGATCATGGTGGCAAGTCTGAACCGGAGTTCGGTGTTGATCCCGAAGATCGCCTCTATACCTGACCAGAGCATTGCTGCCATCATTCGGTCGCTCGTTTGATGTTGGTGACCGGATAGAGCTTCGGCGGCCAGCTGGAATTCCGGCTTGGAGCGCAGTTCCATGAACGCCTCCAAGTGAGCCGCAACCCAACCCAGATCCGCTTCGTTGACCGTGACGGCGTCGGCGAGGCGTTTCACGAAGGGAACATCCTCAATTACCACGACCTGGCATGAGTTGTCCTTGATCCCAGCAATCGCCGACCACGAGTGATCAGCGGCTGCCGGGACCAGTATCTCCACAAGCGTCTTTGCCCTGAGTAGCGCCACCATGGACCAAGCAAAGCTGAACGCTAACTCGTCATCCATGTCCGGCGTCACCCGAATCTCATACGTCATGGCGGCAGAATAGCGCCCAAGGGCCCCAAACAAATGAGGCTGGCTCAGTGCGCCGGCGAGTTCGATTTCCCCCGGTGCGTCTTCGACCTTCTGCAAGAACGCGAGGGAGTGCCACAGGTCGAATTGCTCCACGTCCGTCTTGAGACCAACTAGCGCGAAATGCCACGTGGTTTCCGGGTCGCTTTTGAGACGCGCAGCCACACGCTCTTGGCGTTCTTCGAACGGCCGAACGAGTGACTTGAGCGCATCTAGCCTGCGGCGGACTTCACGTCGGTCGATCTTCTGGTGCTCAGCGGTTATCTCGTCCGCCGTTGCCCTACTCCCACTCGATCGTGCCCGGCGGCTTCGACGTGATGTCGTACACCACCCGGTTCACGTCCGGCACTTCGTTTGCGATGCGATTCGCGATGCGCGCCAGCACGTCGTAGGGCAGTCGCGCCCAGTCGGCCGTCATCGCGTCCTCGGCCGTGACCGCCCTGATCGCGACCACATAGCCGTAGGTGCGGAAGTCGCCCTGCACGCCGACCGACTTCGTGTCCGTCAGCACCGCGAACGACTGCCAGAGGTCGTTGTAGAGGTCGTCGCGCTTGATCTCGTCCATCACGATCCAGTCGGCCGCCCGCAGCGTCTCCAGCTTCTCGCGCGTCACCTCGCCGATGATGCGGATCGCCAGCCCCGGCCCGGGGAACGGCTGCCGGTAGACCATCTCCTCCGGCAGCCCCAGCGCGATGCCCACCTGCCGCACCTCGTCCTTGAACAGCTCCCGCAGCGGCTCGACGAGCCGGAACGTCATGTTCTTCGGCAGCCCGCCCACGTTGTGGTGCGTCTTGATCTTCACGGAGGCCTTTGAGCCGCCCGCACGGGGCGCGCTCTCGATCACGTCCGGGTAGGTCGTGCCCTGACAGATAAACTCGAAGTGGCCCAGCTTCTTCGCCTCTTCCTCGAAGACGGCGATGAACGTCTCGCCGATGCGCTTCCGCTTCGTCTCGGGGTCCGTGACGCCTGCCAGCTCCTCCAAGAACTGCGCCGTCGCATCGACGTCGACGAGCTGGATCGACATGTGCTTGCGGAACGTCTTGACGACGCGCTCCGGCTCCTCCCGGCGCAGCAATCCGTTGTCGACGAACACGCACGTGAGCTGGTCGCCGACGGCCCGATGCACGAGCGCCGCTGCGACCGCCGAGTCGACGCCGCCCGAAAGCGCACAGAGGACGCGGTCGTCTCCGACCTCCTCTTTGATCTGCGCGACCTTCTCGGTGATAACGTTGCCGGCGGTCCAGTCGCCCTTGCAGCCCGCCACCTTGTAGAGGAAGTTCTCGAGTAGTTGTTTGCCGTTCGCGGTGTGGACCACCTCAGGGTGGAACTGCAGCCCGACGATGCCCTTGTCGTTGCCCATCACGGCGATCGGTGAGTTATCGGAGTAAGCTAAGGAGTGAAACCCTGGCGGCGGCTGTGTGATACGGTCGCCGTGACTCATCCAGACCGGCATGCTCGCCGGCAGCCCATCGAAGATTGCCGACGTTGTCTCCGTCTGCTCGTTCCGATGGATCACGGCGTGCCCGTACTCCCGTTCTGTATCCGGTGTCACCTTCCCGCCGAGCTGATGCGCCAGGAGCTGCATCCCGTAGCAGATGCCGAGCACCGGGAGACCCGCCTCGAACACGTATGCCGGGGCCTGCGGCGCGCCCTCCTCGTAGACGCTCGCCGGCCCGCCCGAGAGAATGAAGGCGCGTGGCTGCAGCCGCTCGATCTCCTCCACAGGCGCGTCGTACGGCAGCATTTCGCAGTAGACGTGGCACTCGCGCACACGGCGCGCAATCAGCATGCTGTACTGCGACCCGAAGTCCAGCACGACGACCGTCTCCGGTCGCGTACGCGGCTCTCCTGGCTCTTGCGCGCGCTCGCCCTCGCGCTCACGGGCGATCTCTAGGTAGGTCGAGACTTCGAGGTCGCCGCTGGCGGAAACACGACGGCCCCCACCAGCGGCGGAGGCCTCTTGTGCGGAGGCGTCTTTAGTGGTCGGCTCCTGGGCCATGCAGCTCCTTGTGGCTATGTATTGGTAAGCTAACAGTCGTGCCGCACGAGCGTCAAGATACCGGCCAACAGCTCATCGAGCAGGCCGCCGATGTCCTCCGCAACGGTGGTCTGGTCGCCTACCCGACCGATACCGTCTATGGCCTCGCCGCCGATCCCACGAACGCTGAAGCTGTCCATAAGCTATCCGAAGCCAAGAAGCGCGACCCGGATCAGCCGATGCCGCACTTAATCGCGTCAGCCGATAGCGTGGCGGGCGTCGCTTCGGACGTATCGTCTGCCGCCAGCAACCTCATGCGGGCGTTCTGGCCCGGCGCTCTTACGATCATCCTTCGCAAAGCACAAAGCTACGAATCATTCGCGGCCGGCGAAACGATCGGTCTCCGCGTTCCGGACCACCTGATCCCCCGTGAGCTCTCGCGCCTCCTCAGCGGGCCCATCACGGGCACCAGCGCCAACGTGGCCGGCGGGCCCGAGCCGCTCTCGGCCGACGACGTACGCAGCTTCGTGGGCAACGCTGTCGACCTGATCATCGACGGCGGTGCCTGCTCCGGCGGCCAGCCCTCTACGGTGATAGACTGCACGCGGGACCCCCCAATGATCCTCCGGCTCGGCGCGGTCTCTCGCGAAGAGATCGAGCGCGTCCTCGGAAGAAAGGTGGCATCTAATGATTGACATCTTCGACGTGAAGAGCGAGATCGAGGGCTTTCTCGTCGCCTACCAACGCTCGTTAGCAAGGCTCCGGGTGTGCGTGGACGGCCTAACGCCAGAGCAGCTCAACTGGCGTCCGCCTGCCGCCGAGTCCAACAGCATCGCCGTGCTGGCGGTCCATACGATGGGCAACATCAGACAGAACGTCATCGGTGTCGCCTGCGGCTTGCCCGACGATCGCGACCGCGACGCCGAGTTTGTCAGCCGCACCGACGATCCAGCCACGCTTATCCAGCGCGCGCAGGACCTGTACGGAGAGATCGAACAGGCCTTGGCCGAGTTCCTGGTCGAGAAACTCGATGAGCACCTAGAGCACCCACATCGCGGCCCGACTACGCGCCGACAGGCCCTGCTCGTCGCTGCCCGCCACGCGGCGGAGCACATCGGCCAGATGGAGCTGACGCGCGACTTAGCGCTAGAGAAGCTCGCGGCCGAACCGACATCGTTGCGCCAGCTTCACCACGCCGCTATCAGCGTTCCCACGGAGGGCCTAGCCGAGGCGAAACGGTTCTATGGTGGCGTGCTCGGTCTAACGGAAGCGTCGCGCCCTGACGCGGAGCTGGGGCGCCCCGGTGCCTGGTACGCGCTCGGTGAGACGGAACTGCATATCCAGTGCCGCGACGACGCGCCTGCTGCGGGCGCCGACTACCATCCGGCCTTCATCGTCGGCGATGTCACTGCCTTGAGAGCTTCACTGGAAGACAAGGATGTGGAGGTGATCGATGCTCCGACGCTCATGGGCCGCGAACGCTTCTTCTGTCGCGATCCGTTCGGAAACAGGTTGGAGTTCATGACGATGCCCGGAGAGCGCGCGGGCTAGGGGAAAGAGCGGGTCGCTGGTAGCTAAGCTACCTGTTCGTCGGCTGCTTCAACGACCGGCGCGTTGTCCTCCATATCGGCCGGGCGCTTGAAGAAGAGCCAGATGCCGCTGACGTCACCGAGCGGGCCCGACCGAGCGGTCGTGCTGCTCAGCTCCCACCCATGCTGCTCATGCGTTAGAAGCGTGTTGCGGAGCTTCTCGGTGAAGCGGGCGTCCGTGAACACCGAAGATCGGCCAACGT
Source organism: Chloroflexota bacterium (assembly GCA_022562155.1). Lineage (GTDB taxonomy): Bacteria > Chloroflexota > Dehalococcoidia > DSTF01 > RBG-16-68-14 > SZUA-185. The sequence goes on along the minus strand of JADFPV010000064.1, from coordinate 11,485 downwards.
AGAGGACCATGTGCTTGTATGCCATCATTCACCTCTAATGGTTAGCATCGGTTCACACGGTCAATTTCTTGATAGGGGTGACAATTCGACCGCCTGTGCAGACTCAGAAAGGGCCTGTATAGTGGAAATCGTCACGAACTAAGAGCCCTGTATGTGCAGGCCTGCATCTGGCAAATGACCACATCCAAAGAAATCGTTTCTGACAGCGCCGCGTTCTTCGGCGTTATTGATCGCTATCAGTCTGCCGTCATGGACGAGTTGCACGCCGTCCTCGACAACCGGCCTGCGCCACCCTACACGCTAATGCGCTACCACCTCGGCTGGGAGGACGAGTCCGGCTCAGCCATCGAGGCTCGCGGCGGCAAGATGCTTCGCCCGGCCCTCTGTCTGCTTACCAGCGAGGCGTTCGGAGGCGTCTGGGAAAAAGCCCTGCCGGCCGCCGCCGCGCTCGAACTGCTGCATAATTTTACGCTCATCCACGACGATGTCGAGGACACCAGCGAACAGCGTCACGGCCGTAAAACCCTCTGGTCGGTCTGGGGCGAGGCACAGGCCATCAACACCGGAGACGGCATGTTCGCGCTCGCCTACGCCACGCTGCTCCGGCTCTCCGAGCGCGGCTACGACTCCGATCGCGTGCTGCGCGCTGTCCAGATGTTGGACTCAGCCACTCTCCACCTCTGCGAGGGTCAGCACGCGGACATACTTGGTGCCGGCGGCCGCCGGATTAGCTGCACCGAATACCTTGACATCATTGAGGGCAAGAGTGCGGAACTGATCGCGACATCGTGCGGCATGGGCGCCTTACTGGGTGGCGCGTCCGACGAGGAGGTCAGCGCCCTCTACGAATACGGTCGCCAGACCGGGCTCGCGTTCCAGATCCGCGACGATGTCCTCGGCATCTGGGGCGACGTCGCTGAGACCGGCAAGCCCGCTTCGGATGACCTCCGCACCGGTAAGCAGTCCTACCCCGTGGTCTTCGCGCTCGAGGGCGCTGCCTCTGAGAAGCGTGACGCTCTCCTAGAACTGCTCGCCAAGGACACTCGTGATGAGAAAGAAATCGAGACCGCCCGCGACCTGCTCGAGGCGCTCGGCGCGAGAGAAGAGAGCGAGCGAAAAGCGCTTGAGTACGCCGACGCCGCCATCGCTAGCCTCGATAAACTCGCCTTGCGAGCGAAGTGGCGCAACGACTTCGGCCAAATCGCAACCTTCGCCGCGCAGCGCCGCGCGTGATGCGCAAGAAGACCGTTCGTGACATCGACGTACGTGACAAGCGCGTCCTCCTCCGCGTCGACTTCAACGTCCCCATGGAGGATGGCAGGATCCTGGACGACCTTCGCCTCACGGCCGCCTTGCCAACCATCGACTACCTACGTGAGTATGGCGCGAAGGTCATCCTTTGTTCCCACTTTGGCCGCCCTAAGGGCCAAGTCGTCGAATCGTTGCGACTGGCACCGATAGCCGCTCGCCTTCGCGAGCTGTTGGGAGCAGACGTTGCGACCGCAAACGACTGCGTCGGCCCCGAAGCCGAAGCCGCTGTCGGAGAATTGACGCCTGGCGATGTCCTGCTGCTCGAGAACGTCCGCTTCCACCCGGAAGAGGAGGCCAACGACCCCGCCTTTGCCAAACAGCTCGCAAGTCTCGCCGACGTCTACGTTAACGACGCCTTCGGCACCGCCCACCGCGCCCACGCATCAACAGAAGGCGTAGCGCGTCACTTGCCTGCCGTTGCCGGGCTCCTCATGGAGCGCGAACTCGACTACCTCAATCGCGTTGTTAGCGTTCCCGAACGGCCGCTCGGAGCCATCATCGGCGGCGCCAAGATCAGCGACAAGATGCTCTGTGTTCGCAACCTGCTCTCGGTCGTCAACGTCCTCGTCATCGGCGGCGGCATGGCTAACACGTTCCTCAAAGCGAGTGGCCTCCACGTCGGCGGCTCGCTTGTGGAAGACGATCAGCTCGAGGCAGCCAGTTCCATCATGGCCGACGCTGGTTCCAGTCTGTACCTGCCGACGGATGTCGTCATCGCCGACGCCTTCGATGCCGATGCCAACGCCCAGACTGTCCTCGCCGACGCCGTTCCAGACGGCTGGCGCATCATGGACGCCGGCCCTGAGTCTGTCGCGGCGTACACTGTCGCGCTCGCAAACTGTAAGACCATCGTCTGGAATGGGCCACTAGGCGTCGCAGAGTTCCCGCAGTTCGCCAAGGGCTCGGAAGCAATCGCGCGCACGCTCGCGGCGCACAGCGCCACAACTATCGTAGGTGGCGGCGAGTCGGCCGCCCTCGTCCGTGAGACGGGCCTAACTGACCAGTTCGATCACGTCTCGACAGGTGGCGGCGCATTCCTTGAGTTCCTAGAGGGTAAAGAGTTGCCTGGCGTGGCAGTACTGCTCGACGCCTAGGTAGCCATTACATAGAATAGAGGCCCATGGATCTCGACCTGCTTCGCGAACTCGCGGCGCCCAACGACACCAAGATCGTCCTCGCCGTCATCGATGGACTGGGAGGTCTCCCGCACCCCGCAACGGGCCGCAGCGAGCTTGAGACGGCCGACACCCCACATCTCGACCGCCTCGCCGCGGAGAGTTCCTGCGGCCTCACGATTCCTGTCTCCATCGGCGTCACGCCCGGCAGCGGACCCGGCCATCTGGCTCTCTTCGGCTACGACCCCCTCACCTACAAGGTTGGCCGCGGTGTGCTCGAGAGCCTTGGCATCGACTTCGACTTACAGCCCGGGGACGTCGCTGCGCGGGGCAACTTCTGCACGCTTGACGCCGAAGACAAGATTGTGGACCGACGCGCCGGTCGCATCCCGACCGACGAATCGGCTGAGATCTGCAAACAGCTCGCTCAGATCGAACTGCCCGGCGTCGACCTCTTCGTCGAACCCGTACGCGACTACCGCTTCGTCCTCGTACTCCGCGCCAGCGACCGCAAGAAGCTTTCAGATCAGGTGAGAGACACGGATCCACAGAAAGAGGGCGTGAAGCCCTTATCGGCCAAGGCCAAAGGACCCGGTGCCAGGTCGACCGCGACACTCGTCAATGCGTTTGTGGACCAGGCACGCGAGCTGCTCAAAGGGCGTGAGACGGCGAACGGCATCACGTTAAGGGGCTTTGCGCAGCAGCCCGATCTGCCCAATATGTCGGAAGTACTAGGGCTGCGCGCAGCCGCCATCGCCATGTACCCGATGTACCGCGGCCTTGCCAAGCTCATCGGCATGACGATCCTTGATGCCGGTGAATCCTTTCTGGACGGGGTCGAGTCGCTGAAGACCCACTGGGACGATTTCGACTTCTTCTTCATCCACTACAAACCCGCCGACGCGGCGGGCGAGGACGGCGACTTCCACGCCAAGGTTACATCGCTGGAGGCCTTCGACAAGTCGGTCCCCGACCTGCGCGCACTGGGCGCTGACGTGCTCATGATCGCGGGCGATCACTCGACACCTGCCGGGCTTGCCGCACACAGCTGGCATCCTGTGCCATTCGTTCTGTCGGCGGCGAACACTCGCCCTGACGATGCCCGCAACTTCGACGAGCGATCCTGCCAGCGCGGCTCGCTCGGTACGTTCCCAGCGAGTGAGGTGATGCCGCTCGCGATGGCCCATGCTGGCCGGCTCGCGAAGTACGGAGCGTAGATGGCACGCACACCCTTCATCGCCGGCAACTGGAAGATGCACACCAACGCCGAGGAATGCGTCACGCTCTGCAAGGCCATCGTCGGTGAGATCGACTCAATCGAAGGCGTCGAGGTCAGCGTCTGTCCGCCGTTCCCCTACCTCCAGACCGCCCGTCGGGCCCTGGACGGCTCAAGCGTCCGCCTCGGCGCGCAAAACGTCCACTGGGAGGAGAGTGGCGCCTACACCGGCGAAGTCAGCCCGACGATGCTCAGCGGCCTCGTCGACGACGTCATCATTGGCCACTCAGAGCGGCGTCAGTACTTCGGCGAAACCGACGACACGGTCAACAAGCGGCTGAAGGCCGCGCTCGCTCACAAGCTGCGCCCGATCTTCTGCGTCGGCGAGACCCAGCAGGAGCGCGAGTCCAACAAGACGGAAGATGTCCTCCGCCGCCAGGTCCGCGCCGGGCTCGACGGTGTTTCGTGGACGGCCGACAGCGTCATTGCCTATGAGCCGGTCTGGGCGATCGGCACCGGCCTCGCGGCGACGGCTGACCAGGCGAACGAGACGATCGCTTTCATCCGGGGCCTGTTGGGGGAACTGTTCGATTCGTCCACCGCGGAAGCGACGCGCATCCAGTACGGCGGCTCCGTCAAGCCCGACAACGCCGCCGAGCTGTTCGCTCAGCCCGACATCGATGGTGCCCTCGTCGGCGGCGCCAGCCTCGATGCTGTAGCCTTCGCCGAGATCGTGAAGGCCGCCGCCGGCTGACCAGGTTTCGGGCGCATGGAACCGGAACGCTTCATCTGCAGGACGTGTGCCGTCCAACATGCCGGCTACGAACGAGAGCCGGAGCAGTGCAAGATCTGTACGGATGAACGACAGTACGTCGGCTGGCAAAGCCAGCAATGGACCACGCTCTCTCAGCTAAAGTCGGAAGGCTTCCAGAACGACATCCGTGAGATCGAGCCTGGCTTGAGCGGGATTGACACGCGACCACACTTCGGGATAGGACAGCGGGCGCTGCTCGTTCAGACAGACGCCGGCAACGTCCTCTGGGACTGCATCGGGTATATCGACGACGCGACGGTCGAGCGGATTTCAGCGCTCGGCGGCATCTACGCCATCTCAGCGTCCCACCCTCACTTCTACGGCTCGATGATCGAGTACAGCCACGCCTTCAGTAACGCCCCCGTATATGTCCCGGAGGCCGACAAAGAATGGATTACCCGCCCTGACCCGGCGATCCAGCTCTGGCAGGACAGCGTCGAGCTCCTGCCCGGCGTCACGCTGGTCCAGTGCGGCGGGCACTTCCCAGGCAGCGCCGTCATCCACTGGGCTGCGGGGGCCGGCGGCCGCGGCGCTCTCCTCACCGGCGACACCATCGCGGTCGTTCAGGACCGCGACTTCGTCAGCTTCATGTGGAGCTATCCAAACCTGATCCCGTTGCCGGGCAGCGAGGTACGTCGCGTCGCCGCCGCCGTGCGGCCGTACCAGTTCGACCGCATCTATGGTGGCTGGTGGCACAGCGTCGTAGAGAGCGACGGGCAGGCCGCGGTCGAACGCTCCGCCGAACGCTATATCGCGCGACAGCAGTCGTTGCCATGAGCGCTAGGAACCGGATCCTCGCGGTCGTGGGCCCAACCGCCACTGGCAAGAGCGCGCTGGCCGTGCGACTCGCCGAACGCCTCAACGGTGAAGTCGTTAACGCCGACTCTCGACAGCTCTATCGTGGCATGGAGATCGGGACTGCCAAACCCAGCGCCGAAGATCGCGAACGCGTACGCCACTGGGCCATCGACATCGTCACCCCCGACGAGACGTTTTCGCTCGGCCGCTACCTGGACCTTGTTCGAGAGGCATTCCCGGATTGCTGGGCCCGCGATGTTATGCCCATTCTCTCAGGAGGGACCGGACAGTACGTCTGGGCCGTCCTGGAAGGCTGGAACGTCCCCCGGGTGCCGCCGGACCCGGCGCTCCGAGCAGAACTACAAGAGCAGCTGGAGCGCGATGGCCCGCAGCCACTGCTCGACGAGCTAGCGGCCGCCGATCCCAACTACGCGCAGCACGTCGACGCGCAGAACGCGCGCCGTCTCGTGCGGGCGCTGGAGGTCTACCGGCTCACGGGCCAGACGCCCTCCGCCTGCCGCACCAGGACCCCTCCTGACGCGGACGTGACCATCATCGGCCTCAACTGCGCACGGGACGGCCTCTATGCCCGCATCGACAAACGCGTCGACGCCATGGTCGTGGCTGGCCTGTTCGACGAGGTGCGGGGCCTCATCGAGCAAGGTTTCGACTGCGGCCGTTCGGCCATGTCCGGTATCGGCTACCGCCAGGTCTGCCAGCATCTCAACGGCGAGCTATCGTACGACGAGGCGATCGGGCGCATCAAGACCGCCACACACCGCCTCGCCCGCATGCAGCACACCTGGTTCCGCGACGACGACGAACGGGTCCATTGGATTGACATCGGTGCTGGGGATACCCTCGCCCAAGCGTTACGTATAGTAGAATCCACTCAGAAGCCATGAACTTCACTAAACTGCACGGTGCGGGAAACGACTTCATCGTGGTCGATGCGCGCGAATCTGTGCATGATTGGACGAAGGTGGCAATCGCTCTGTGTGACCGGCACACCGGCATAGGCGCGGACGGCCTGCTTACCGTGAACACGTCGGATGTCGCCGGCCTGCGCATGGGCCTGTACAACGCCGACGGTTCCGAAGCCGAGGTGTCTGGCAACGGTATCCGCTGTTTCGCCAAGTACGCCGTCGACCGCGGTCTCATCGACATCGAGGACGGCTTGGTGAGCATCGAGACGCTTGCGGGCGTCATCCCGGCACGCGTCCACCTCGAGGACGGCAAGGTGGTGTCCGCTCAAGTCAGCATGGGCCGTCCGCGATTCGCTCCGCAGGAGATTCCGGTGGCATTGGAGGCTGAGCCGCCGCTCACGGACGTGGAATTGGAGCTTGCAGGCCAAACGCTCACCGTCACGTGCCTCTCGATGGGCAACCCCCACGCCGTGCACCTCGCGGACTCAAGCATCGTCGACTTTCCACTAGAGGCAATCGGGCCGCAGGTTGAGAACCATACCCTCTTCCCGAACCGGATCAACTTTTCTGTCGCTCACGTTTCGGCGAGGAACCAAATCGAAGCGCGAACCTGGGAGCGCGGCGTCGGGCCCACGCTCGCCTGCGGTTCCGGATCGTCGGCTGTCATCGTCGCCGCGCGGTTGGCCGGCTTGGTCGACGACGAAGTGGCGATCACAGTCCCCGGTGGCATCCTCGAACTCGCCTGGGACGGCGAAGGCGATGTCTCGCTCTCCGGCCCGGCGGTCGAAGTCTACGAGGGCGAGTGGCCAGAGTGAATGAAATGAACTTCCGCCTGGTGTGGGGCCGTGGGGCCTTGACCCCTGACCCTCGGCCCCTGCCTGCCCTGAGCGTCACCGAAGGGACCCATCCGGGATGAAGCAGCTCAAACGGCTCGACGTTACACCTCGGGACCCGTACAAGCGCGCTCTCAAAGAACGCCTGCGTCACATCGCGCTCTCAGCGGAGGCCTTCGAGGAGCTACAACGCAACCAACCCGGCCACGTTCTGATAGAGGACGATGGCATGCTGATCGCCCAGCCATACCAAGGCATGATTGCCCTTCAGTACGCGTTCCCCACCAGCGACAGTTTCGTGCGTCTCTTCCCGGACATGTTCGAACGCCTTCTTCCAACGCTGACGCTGGACGAAGCCCCCATGGGGATCCGAATGCGCCTCACCGATGCGCCCTCGCGACCGTATGTCGACCCCATCCTCATCGCCCACGCTTTCGAGGTGTCACGCGACTGGGTGCGCATGGAGCTACATGAGCTTCCCGGCGACGCGCCAGCTGACGCGATCGCGGACGGCTTCATGCTCCGTGAAGCTCGCGTCGAGGACGCGAAAGCCATCGCGGAACTCGACGCCGTCGCCTTCCCAATATCGTGGCTCACTCCCGACGTCGTCCGCGATGCTGGCGAGCAAGGTCCCGCGTTTCGCGTGCTCGAAGATACCAAGTCGGCTCGAGCCGTCGGCTTCTTCAGGCTGAGGAAGGAAAGCCCAAGTGAAGGCCACATTTCCGACATCGCAGTTCATCCCGACTACCAGCGACGCGGTCTGGGTGAGGCGATGATGCGCTGGGCGCTCGCCCGCTTCCACGAAGACGGTCAGCGTACAGTCGCCCTGACCGTGAGCACCAACAACCGCGCGGCGATAGCGCTCTATCGCAAGCTTGGCTTTACTGCGGGCGAAACCGGCATCGACTACCGCCGGCCGATCGACGAAGACGAAGTGCGCCAGATCCTAGAGAAGAACCGCGCCTCTCATATCACGGTTAGGAAGCGATATTGAACCTAGCCAAACGCGTACAGGACCTGCCGCCGTACCTTTTCGCGGCCATTAGCAAGAAGATCGCCCAGAAGAAGGCCGAAGGCGTCGACGTGATCTCATTCGCGATCGGCGACCCCGACCTGCCGACGCCTCCACATATCCTCGATTCGCTCGTCCAGGCGGCACGTGACCCGGCCAACCAGGGCTACCCTGATTCCGACGGCCTGCCGGAGTACCGCAAAGCCGTCGCGGATTGGTACAAGCGCCGCTTCGGCGTCGCGTTCGACCCCGACAAAGAAGTTCTGCCCTTGATCGGCTCTAAGGAGGGCCTCGGCCACATCCCGCTCTGCTTCATCGACCCCGGCGATGTCGCGCTTGTCCCCGACCCTGGGTACCCGGTCTATCCCGTCTCAGTGCAACTCGCGGGCGGCACCGTGCACGCGCTACCCCTCACACAGGAACAAGACTTCCTGCCGGACTTCGACGCCGTCCCCGCCGATGTAGCGAACAAAGCCAAACTGCTCTTCCTCAACTACCCCAGCAACCCCACGTCAGCTATCGCGGACGTCGCCTTCTTCGAGCGCGCCGTTGCGTTCGCGAAGCAGCACGACATCGTCGTCGTCCACGATATGGCCTATAGCGAAATCGCCTACGATGAGTACGTCCCACCCAGCTTTATGGAAGCGACCGGCGCTCGTGACGTCGGCATCGAGGTGCATTCGCTCTCGAAGAGCTACAACATGACCGGCTGGCGCATTGGCATGGCCGTCGGCAACGCCGACCTGATCGACGCGCTCGCCCGCGTGAAGTCGAACCTCGACTCCGGCATCCCGAACGCCATCCAACGCATGGCCATCACAGCTCTCGAAGGTCCGCAAGAGTCGATCCAGGAAAACAACGCCGTCTACCAGCGCCGTCGCGATACCCTCGTCGATGCCGTGCGTAGCGCGGGGCTGGAGGTGATCCCGCCCAAGGCCAGCCTCTACCTCTGGTGCCGCCTACCTGACGGCATGGGGTCGATCGACTTCGCTGCCAAGTTGTTGGATGACACCGGCGTCGTCGTGACCCCAGGCGTCGGCTACGGCAAGCATGGCGAAGGCTACGTCCGGCTCTCCCTCACCGTCCCAGATGATAGATTGCAAGAAGGAATCCGGCGCTTGAAGGCTTGGCGGGCCACTTAGTCCGCGAACAAGGCAAGCTCGCTAGGTAGCCAGCAGAAGCGTTCCCTGACCGTAGGTCAGGGCTTCTGCCAAGCTGACCGTAGGTCAGCCGTCGGAACGGGTTCCCATCAAGTCCCGCGGTAGGGTGTCCAGCTCGTCCTGCAGGTGCTCGATGACTCTTGCCCGCAGCTCGACATGTTCCTGGATGGCGCTGCTCTGCAATAGAACGCCAAGGCGCGCTACCCCGTCGCGTAGCCGATCGTTTGCCGCGGACAGTTCGCCGATGCGGACCGACGCGTCAGTCTCGGCGGCCAGCGCCGCTAGCTCGTCCACCAGCTCCCCTGCCCCATCTGCCGGCTGTGATCCCAACACCTTCGCGGCGTCGCTGACGAGGTCTCGTAGCGCCGCGTTGTCGTCTACTAGTACCTGAGCCGAACCGTCCCACTGATTGGCGACGATCCCAAGGAGCATGTTTACCAGCATCAGCTCCGTACGGGCGTAGTCGCTCTGGACCTCCGGCTGGATGTACGTCATCAGCGTTCCCTGGATGCCCTGTAGAACTTCGACGCTGTTCGGTCTCATGACGGCCTCCTATGCAATCAGCCGCAGCATTTCGGCTTCAATGTCAGGGTTCAGGTGGGAGGTGAAGGCGAGCATCGCGTCTTTGCTGCGACCCTCCGCGAACGATCGGGCGCCCGTTATGAAGATCACGGCCAGCTTCACGTTGGCCAGCACCTCCCAGAAACGCACGGCGTCGCGATCGATGGAGCGGCCTGACACCTTCTCATATCTGTCGTAGAACTCTTCGCGTGTGAGCAGTCCCCCTACTCGGGCGTCGCCCGCCCAGCGCCAAGACCGCACACAAACCCAGGCGATGTCCTCCATCGGGTCGCCTAAATGGACCATCTCCCAGTCGAGGACGCCGCTGATCCGGTCGCCGTCTACCAGGAAGTTGCCCGTTCTGTAATCGCCGTGCACGAGCGTTATCCTCTCGGGGACGGGCTTGTTGGCCTTCAGCCAGGCGATACCCATCTCCAACGTTGGCTGCGGCTCCAGCGCCTCTTCGCGCATGATGCGCTCCCAATGTCCGATCTCGAGGTCTGGGCTATCACCGGGGTCGTCTGGCTTTCTCAGACTGCCGAGGCTGCCCTTCTCCCAATCGAAGCCGTGGATCGCCCCCAAGATCTCGACCTTCTGCTGGGCTATAGCGTCGATGTTATGGTGCCCGATCACGGCCCCGGTCGAAGCGTCCCCCGGCAGCCGCCTCATCACGAAGAACGGACGCTCCAGCCACTGAGGGTCATCCTCAAGCCAGTACACTTCCGGCACCGGTACGTCGGAATTCTCCAGCGCACGGTAGACCAAGAACTCGACCGATCGTTCGGTCTCAAGAAGGCCGGCTTCTGGATCACGGCGCAGGATGTACCCGCGGCCCGCCCGGGCCTTGCCCTCACGCCACGTGGCATCGAACGACCACGTCTCCCGCGACGCCCCTCCGGAGATGCGCTTCAGCTGGGCTACGGTCAGCTCTTTGGCATCGGGCATTTTGTGCTGTAAGTAGGCTGTGAGCGCTGCTTCGTTCAGTGTGACTCCTCCGCTTAGCTATGCACTTATCGCGCCATTCTACGATACGACATCCTATGAGCGGTAACTTTACGCTTTGGCTAGCCCAGCATTCAAAAATGAAGGCTCTTCACTTAACGGCCGAAGTATGATAAGTTATGTTCTGGTAAGGGGGAGGCCCGCTTGGTGGCTTCGAAAGCTAGATGCGCCCATCACTGGGTAATCGAGCACTCTAACGGAGCGAAAAGCCGCGGTGTCTGCAAGCTCTGTGGACACGTCCGCAGATTTCGCAACTTCCATAGCGCCCGGCCGCGCGTAGCGACACGCAACACGGCAGCCGCACGTCGAGCAAAGAGCGCGTAAGCGCTCTGCCTGATAACGCGTAGCCGCGCTGCCCGACAGCCCAGGCGCTTCTGTCGTTTTCCGTAAGCTGCGTTAATGCAAGGGCGTCTTGTCGCCTCGGCACTCGAAGCTGGATAACGCGAGCGTGCGATGAACTCGGTCCCGGGTCGAAGAAGTGCTCTTCTACCGTTGGGGCGGTGCCGGCTCTTCGCACGCTCGCGGAGCATCTGTAGCCTACCTAGCGCGTTGGCGGCACTCTATACCAAGTATTAGCCAGCGAACGAGAAGACGCCGATCTAGGAGACGAGACCGGCTTTTAGCGCGCGAACGCTCGCCTCCGTCCGCGACTGAGCACCCATCTTCTTTCGGATCGATGCCACGTGTTTTCGTACGGTTAACGGGCTGATCGAAAGCTGCTGTGCGACAGCCTTGTC